>JBMYMN010000079.1:0-12174 GCA_049597355.1 Luteolibacter sp. | reverse complement strand
TTTCGCAGCCGCCTTTGTTACCACCTTCTTGGGAGCTTTTTGCGGTGACTTCTTTGTGACCTTTTTCTTGACCACTTTCTTGGCCGCTTTTTTGGCAACCTTCTTCTTGACCACTTTCTTAGCGGCTTTTTTGGCAACCTTCTTTTTAACCGCTTTCTTGGCAGCTTTCTTGACGGCCTTCTTCTTGGTTGCTTGCTTAGCGACCTTCTTCGCCGCCTTCTTTTTAATCACCTTCTTGGCGGCTTTTTTGGCGGCTTTTTTAGCGATGCGTTTCTTGGCTGGCATGGAAATTTAGGCGGGGGGCGCGTGAGTGCTGGGTGGTGGCTCAGATGAAGACTGAGTGATGAGGATACAATACGTCTATACTATGGGCGCAGGCGGAAAACCGCAGGGCGGGCGAGAAGGAAAGGGGCTTGGGCCGCTGGGTCAAGACCATTCTGCTCATTTCATAAATACTTACTATTTGGCGTTAATTAGAAATTTGGAAACGTGAATTCATTTTGGTTCTGTGTCAGCCCAGATTTCCATTTCAAATCCTACCAACTGGGCTTATCTTATGGCTCGAATCATGATGATGCTGACTCCAAAAGCCGCCAAGCAACTGGCTTCTCTCCTAGCCGAACGCGCTGATTCTGTGACTGCGGGCCTGCGACTGGCCGTGCGCCGGGGAGGATGTGCTGGCTGGCAGTATGAAATGCAGGTCGGGGAGCCTGAGAGGGACGATGAGATCATCGAAAAAGACGGCGCTCGCCTAATCGTGGCCGCAGACAGCTTTGATCACCTGCGCGGCTGCGAAGTCGATTATACCGACGATCTCAGTGATGCCGGATTCAAAGTGATCAACCCCAATGCCGCCAGATCTTGTGGTTGTGGCACTTCTTTTGAGGCCGCCGACGATGAATCCGGCACTCATGCGGTTTCTGATCGCGAGGCCTGCGGAGACTGAGACAGGAAACCCACCGACGTGCCACGCCCCCAAGACGAATCAAGCCCAAGACGCATCCCTTGGTATGGATGGGCTCTGGTCAACCTTCTCGCTCTCTGCTTTGCGGTGGCGAGTTGGGTGATTATGATAGAGATTTTTGGCCGTCCCCATGTGCCGCATAATTATCAGATTTTACGCGAGATGAATCTTGCGCCAAAGTTCAAGGATTTCAGTCCCCAGACCGCGCCCTCAGGACGAGTCTTCGACCCACCGCAGCTCTATGGCTGGTTTTTCGATATTGGGGACAAGGGGTACGCGAAACTCAACAACCTCTACAGACGCAATTTCATGAGAAATTTCGACGATTCTCATGCCATCACCTACGTTCAAGGTAGATTTGAAGTGCTGGCGACGCGCCCCCTCGGGAAGGGAGATCTTTTGCCAAACGGTATCGCCGTGCGGGCTAGGGCGCTGGTTAGGCCCGATGATTTCAGCGCGGAAGCGCCCTACCCGGTAATCGTCGAGCTGATGGTTCCCACTGCGAACCGTGCAGCAGAATCACAATTTACGCCAGGTGCACGGTTTTCACTGAGCCGAGCGCCACACCTTCCTGTGGTGATGCATGCCGGGCGATATGTCGAACGAGACGAATCTATCGTGCAGGTTACCCTATTGCCCATCGGCTATGGGCGCATCGACACGCCAAGTGGGATGACCATCAAGTTGGAGGTGCCTGAGTGGGTCGACCCGCTCGGCAGGTTGCCCTTATTCGAGCTTGGTAGCGGCATGAAATGACTCATCGCCAAAGGCATCAAAATGTCATGGGCTAATACCGAACTGATCATCAGTCCGCAGTCACCGCACTGCGGTTGTCGTCGAGGCCGGATTTCTCCAAGAAGTAGTCATATCCACCAGCATAACGTTTCAGCAGGCTTGCGCTGTCATCCTCCTTACGGGTGATGTGCAGAGTTGTTTCAGCAAGCGAGCGGATGAAGTGCACATCGTGGGAAATGAAGACCAGAGTTCCCTCATAGTCACGAAGGGCATTGACCAGTGAATCGATGGAGAGAATGTCGAGGTGGGTGGTTGGCTCGTCCATCAAAAGCAAGTTGGGTGGATCGACCAAAAATTTTACCAAATTTAAGCGGGATTTTTCGCCACCGGAGAGGACCGAGCAGCGTTTTTCCACATCCGCACGGCGGAAGAGGAAGGTGCCGAGTATCGATCGCGCGTCTTCCTCCCGAAGCTCAGGCGAGCAGCCCATAACTTCTTCCAGCACGGTATTGTCGGGATTGAGGGCGTCGAGGCGGTGCTGTGAGTAGTAGCCGAGTTTAGTGGCATATCCGGCTTCGCATTTACCAGAATCCACCGGGATGATGCCGGCGAGGATCTTGAGTAAAGTGGATTTGCCAGCACCGTTGGGGCCGACCAAAACGATGCGGTCACCGCGCTCAATGGTCAGATCGAGTTCCTGATAGATGACTTTCTCGCCATAGGCTTGGGAAGCCTTCTCCAGTTCGATGAGTTTCTGGTTTGAGCGAGCGGGTTGGGGGAAGGTGAACTTGAAGGGCTTGCGGGGAGCGCGTGGTTTCTCAAGCTTTTTAATTTTGTCGACCAGCTTGATGCGCGACTGCACCTGAGCGGCCTTAGAGCCGACTTGACGAAAGCGGTTGATGAACTCTTCATGACCCTTGATCTCCTTTTGTTGGGCGCGATAAGCCTGCACTTTTTGTTCATAGGTCTTGTCGCGCTGTTCGAGATAAGAGGAGTAGTCGCCGTTGTAGCTAATGAGTTGGGCGGCATCGGGGTCGATCTCGATCACCGTTTCAATCATGGCATCCATGAAATCGCGATCATGGGAAATCATCAGGATGGCACCTGAGTAGTTGATCAGATAGCGCTGGAGCCACAGCAGGGATAGCAGATCCAGATGGTTTGTGGGCTCGTCGAGCATCAGTAGATCTGGCTCCATCACCAGTAGCTTGGCAAGGTGAGCGCGCATCACCCAGCCACCTGAGAACTCAGCAGCTTTGCGTTTGAAATCCTCTTGCTTGAATCCGAGGCCGGCCAGAATTTTCTTAGCCTTTGGTTCGAGCTGGTAGCCGTTGAGATCGGTGAACTGATCTTGAGCCTTTGCAAAATCTGGATTGTTTAGCTCCCCTTTGTCTTCGAACTCGCGCATGGTGCGCAAGATGTCAGTCATCTCGGGAGTGATACTCATCGCGATTTCAAGCACGGTTTCATCAGTGGGTTCTCCAGCTTCTTGGGCCAGATAGCCAGTAATGGCGTATTCGTCCCGCTCGATGGTTCCCTCATCGGGGAAGTCCTCGTTGAGAATCATGCGGAAGAGGGTCGATTTGCCGGCTCCATTAGGGCCAACCAGCGCGACTCGTTCGCCCCAGTTAATGGTCATTTCGGCCTCCCTCAGTAAGGTGCGACCGCCCATGGTTTTGGTGAGCTTTTTGATGGTGAGCACGTCGGCGGTTTAGAGGACAGGAGTCCATGGGGCAAGAAATTCAAAGCATACAATGCGGAGTAAGCAGGGCGGATCTTCAATTACCTTGACCTGACTCCGATTGGACCCGTTCATAGGTCTGTAACCAATTATTCCATGGGTATCCTAACCATTCTTCACAAACTCAGATTGTCCCGTCCGGGTCCGTTCTTACCTCTGATTTTCGCTTTTATGTTCTGCAGCATGGCGCCTGCCATGGCTCAAGATTTCGAGGGCAAGAACATCACTACCTTGGAAATCCGCTATCGTGGTGCCAAAACAATCGATGAAAATGTCCTGCGCAACCAGATCAGTTCCAAGCCCGGCACGATCTTCCGCTCCGATAACCTGGACGATGACATTACGGCACTCTACGAAAGCGGTTTCGTCGATGACATCAGTTTCCTCGCAGAAGCGGTTGGAGAAAACGGTGTCAAATTGATTGCCGAGGTGACAACTCGTCCGATGCGCAACGCGATTGGCTTTGCTGGCAATACTGTTTTCTCCGATGAGAAACTTGCCAAAGCTACTGAACTCGGCCCCACCGGTGTCATGAGCGATGCTTCGATTCTCGATTCACGGCGCAAGCTAGAGGAATATTACCGTCAGTTTGGTTATCCCGATGTGAATGTTTCCTATCGTATACAGCCAACGGATCGCGAAGGATTTGCCGACCTGATATTTGTTGTCGATGAGGGTCTCAAATTTGAGATTCGCAAGATCAAGTTCGAGGGTAACAAGGCATACGGCGACCGTGACCTGAGAAAGGAGATGGAGGTAAAGCAGAAGGGTTGGTTCTCTTTTCTCACGAAATCCGGTCGCTTCGAACCCGACCAACTCGATAGCGACTTGGATAGCATCCTCGATTTTTACCGCAGCAATGGTTATTTGCGTGTTAGCAGTCCTGGTATCCGCCGTGAGCAGGTTGAGGATGGTCGCATCGATCTCGTTATTGAGATCGATGAAGGCGTAAAATACACCGTAGACTCGGTTGGTTTCGGTAAAATGAGCGTCTTCAAGCCAGAAGAGCTCAGGCCTGGGTTGAGCCTGGTAAGCGGAGACGCATATTCATCCAAGAAGATGCGGGCCGACATCAAGATGATCCGCAGCTACTACGGCTCAAAGGGCCATGCCGATGCTCAAGTCAACCCCGACATTCAGGATGCCGGGTCGAACCGAGTCAAAATCACATACGAAATCAGCGAAGGTGCCAAATATCAAGTCGGCGTCATCAATATTTCAGGAAATACCAAGACCAAAGACAAAGTGCTTCGTCGTGAGCTTTCGCTTCAACCCGGAGACATGTTCAATAGTGTGGAGCTTGAGACCTCCAAGGCTCGCCTCGAAAATCTGCAGTACTTCAGTCAGGTTGACATGACTGGAGTGCCTGCAGGTGGTGGTTATCGAGACATTGACGTGCTTGTTGAAGAGCGCAAGACCGGAAGTATCGGTGTTGGTGTTGGCTTTAGCTCAGTGGATTCCATCGTGGGTTTCTTCAATCTAGAGCAATCCAACTTTGATCTTTTCAATCCCGGCAATCCACTTGACGGCGGCTTCACCGGCGGTGGCCAGCGTTTTGCATTGAACTTACGACTCGGCACCGAGCGCAATGAAGCCAGCATTTCGATCACCGAGCCATGGTTCCTTGATCGCCAGTTGGCTCTTGGAACTGAGCTTTTCTTCCGCGATTCGACCTACTTCAGTGATATCTTCGAACAGACCAATGCTGGTTTTGCCATTTCCCTGCGCCGGCCCCTGACTGACAGGAGCTACATTCGTGGTGAACTGCGTGTGGAGAACGTGGAAATCGACTCTTCGGTTGATGGCAACGATACATACCCTGCCGATCCGGCCCAGAACACCGATTTCGATCCTACTCCCACCAACGGCGCCAACTCGCTACTGTCACAAGAGCGCGTGGGTGGTGATTTCAGTCGCATTGCACTGGGAGCCAACTGGGTTTATGACTCCCGAGATAGCCCCATTTTGGCCCGTAGCGGCCAGAAGTTTGACCTTGGTCTGACCTATGCAGGCCTCGGAGGTGACGTTGAAACTGTGAGCTTCTCAGCTCGTGGGTCCAGCTATTGGAACTTTAAATATGATACCATCCTTTCATTAAGCGGTGAGCTTGCCTTCCTCGATGGTAGTGGGGAAATCCCGGTTTTTGAGCGTCTGTATCTTGGCGGTGCCCGCACCTTACGTGGTTTCGAATTTCGCGATGTCGGCCCTCGCGATACGGGTTACACAGAAGAAGTCTATGGTGGTAATTCGCTCGGCTACCTGACTGCTGAGGTGACCGTTCCCATCGTTGACACTGTGCGTGCTGCAGTCTTTGCTGACTCTGGTTTTGTGAACGAGGATTCCTGGGACCCCGCGCCTGAGGATCTTTACACTGATGTGGGTTTTGGTCTGCGCATCTTTCTTCCCATCAGCCCGGTGCCCCTCGCTTTGGATTATGCCATTCCAGTGTCCTCACCTGATGATGAGGCCGACAAGGGTGGCCAGTTCCAGTTTTCTCTGCAAACGGCATTTTGATCTGATTTTGACTCCAACATATAAATCATGAATTTCCTCAAAATTCTTACCCTGTCCTGTGTTGTTTTGAGCCTGCCTAGCATCCGGGCGGATGAGGTCAAGGGGGTCGAGGTGGCCGTGACCGTTCCAGACAGTGCCTGGAAACTTGAAATTCTGGAAGTGCATGCTTCCGATCGGGAAATCATTGTCGTTTCACAGGTCTCAAGGGCGCAGGATGCCTTTGGCTTGCAGGCCATCACGACCCTGAAGAAGAAACTTGAAATCCATGTTCCTGATCTACCAGTAAAGCATTACGTAATGGGCAAGGCGTGGGGCTGGGAGAATCAGGACAAAGGTGTTGTATACATTAAAGATCGCAGTGAGCTCGAGGGTCGGCTCAAGAAATCAAAGCAGCTCTATCCGAAAAGATGATTAGCTACAGGCCGCGTCTGCGACTCGCAGGCCGTCCAAGGCTGCGCTAACAATGCCACCAGCATAGCCCGCACCTTCACCGCAGGGATAGAGGCCGCGCACTTGCGGGTGTTCGAGACTGTTGTCCAGCCTTGGAATTCGTACTGGAGAACTGGTACGGGTTTCAAAACCAATCAGTAGGGCATCCTCCGAGAGATAGTCGCGGATTTTGCGGCCAAATTCATGGAGTCCATCCTTCATGCGATCCGTCATTGCACGAGGCAGCATTTCGTGAAGTGGTGCTGGTTTGATGCCGGGAAAGTAGCTGGTTTTTGGGAGTTCGTCTGATTGCCTGCCGGCGAGATAGTCTACCACCCGCTGCCCGGGCGCCACCTGCCCACCACCTCCCGCCTGCTTGGCGGACTGTTCGATCTCTTTTTGGAATACCAGACCGGCGAGGACTCCGTATTCCTTTGACAGATCACTCAAGTCCTCCGGCTCAACGGTGGTTACCATGCCCGAGTTGGCGAAGGGGGAGTCTCGACGCGACAGGCTCATGCCATTGACTACCACCTCGTCGTTCTCGGTGGCTGCAGGCACGATGAAGCCGCCTGGGCACATGCAGAAGGAGTGTACTCCACGATCCCGAATTTTGGTGGCAAGGCGGTAGCTGGCCGCGGGTAAAAGACGAGGACGTTGGTCATCTCGGCCAAGATGATATTGGTTGCGGTCGATTAGGGTCTGGGAGTGCTCAATGCGGAAACCGACAGCGAAGGGCTTGGCTTCGAGAAGGATATGGTTGCGGTTCAGCATGTGGTAGATATCACGAGCCGAATGTCCGGTCGCCAAGATCAGGGCATCTGCATCAAATTTTTCACCATCTGCGGTGACCACGCTACGCAGCCGATTGTTTTCGACCACTACATCCACCAGCTTCCGCTGGAAATGCACCTCCCCGCCATTGTTGAGAATGGACTGCCGCATGGCTTTGACCACGTTGGGCAGTAGGTTGGAACCGATGTGCGGGTGAGCGTCGGTTAGGATTCGGTCCGGAGCGCCGTGGGCGACCAAAACCTCATAGATTTTCGCAACTGGGCCACGTTTGGTGGCCCGAGTGTAGAGTTTGCCGTCCGAGAAAGTGCCGGCACCACCCTCGCCAAAGCAGTAGTTGGAGTCTTCGATGACCTTGCCGTGGCGCAGGATAGGAGCAAGGTCAAAACGCCGAGCACTGGCGTCCTTGCCACGCTCCAGAATGATGGGTTTCGTGCCGAGTTCCAAGCAGCGTAAGGCTGCGAAGAGTCCCGCAGGTCCACTACCCACGATGACTACCCGTTTGCACTTGGGGAGGAGTGACTTGCAAGACCAAGCCGGACGGGCCTCCACGGGCAATAAGCCATCGATGGCCACATCCAGGCGCAACTGCACTTTGATGGTGCGCTGGCGGGCATCAATGGAATGCTTGCGCAGGCGGGTTTCGCCTATGCGATCGACCGAAAGGTCGAGTTTCCTGGCCGCGGCCTCACGCCGCGCCGCTTCATCCTCGGATTGATCGAGGGCGAGAATAATATCAACGGTCTCAATCTGCGTTTCCACAACTCAGGCGGTTGAGTCGATCAAGGCAGACTTGTTGCCCTGGTTGTCGACACAGACAAAAGTCACCTTGGTTGAAAAGATGGCATCTTTACAGTTGGCCTCATGAAAGACCTCGACGGCGTATGTCACGCTGGTAGTGCCGACTTTGTCGAGGCTACATGCGATACGCAAGATGCTCCCCTCTTTTACGCTGTGGTGAAAGACGACAGTGTCCATCGCCTTGGTGACAAACTTCTTTCCGGGATACTCCAAGCTGGCAGCAATCCAGCTGGCCTCATCAATCCAAGCCAGTAAGCGACCTCCGAACAGAAAGCCGTATTGATTGAGATCTCCGGGAAGGACAAGACGGTGCGTTTCCATAGCGGTCTATCGGATGTTAGAGTGAAATCTTCATCCGGCCCCTGCGTGGCTTGTCGATAATGGCGTCCAACGAGTAGCTGCCGGGACCACTCAATATCAGCGACATCATTGCCACCAGATAGAGTAAAGCGGGCTCCTTGGCACTGGTTGTCTCTGGACTTAGGAACCATGGCGCCTCGCCGAGAACTGCGAATGCGGCCACGACCATAGTGAAGCCGAGAGCGAATGCCGCCCAGCGGGTGGAGAGCCCAATGATGATGAGGATGGATGCGCCGACTTCGGTGGCGACGGCCGCGCCGAGGCTGACGGGCATGCTCATCCAATTGAACGGGAAGAAGTCGGGAGTATAGAAACCCTTGTCGAGAATCGCCTGAAAATTCTCAAGTTTGGGTAGGCCGTGACCCAATAGCATGAGTGAGCCAACGGTCAGACGCAGCACGAGGATTCCGATTGAGGCGGTGCCGTCTCGGGTGCCGCAGCCGAAGATGGTGGATTTCATTCGTTGGACGGTGCGGGTTCCTTTTTGGAGATGGTGATGCGTTTGAGACGGTCCTTACTATTTGGTGAGGAGGTCACGATTTGATGGTCATCGGCCAGCGCGTTGTGGACCAGACGGCGATAGTAGGCATTGAGCGGGCGCATCTGATGAGGCTGACCGCTTTCTTTGACGCGTTGGGCGATCTCCCGCACCTCCTTGGTCATCTCATCTTCCCGCATGGAACGGTAGTGTTCGCAGTCGACCTTGATGCGGGGTGCATTCTTTTCCTGTCTACTGAGAATACGATTTAGCAAATACTGAATGTCATCGAGTCGGTCGCCATCCTTGCCGATGATCAGGTCTTTCTCACTGCTCAGGATTTGGAGGCATGGTCCGTCTTGGGTGTCCATGGCCTCGATTTCGGCGGCGATGCCGAGATGTCCGAGCATGGTATCGAGAATCTTGCTGGCAGCTTCCATATGGCTCATGTCGCCTATTGTAATCATATTGACGACTCGGTCAACCTGCCTCCGTCCTCTTATCTGACAAGTCGCGAAGCGATGGCTCGACCGTGGGCGGCAAGTCTTTCTTTTTCCTCTTCAGTGAAACTGTGTGGCACATGCATGCCCACACCGAGAGTGCCGATGACTTGATCACTTTCTGGATGGAATATCGGCACAGCGAGTGATCCTGATACCTCGGTCTGGCGGGCATCTGGCCTCGCCACTCCACCTAAATCCTGTTGCAGATTGCAGAGCTCGACGGGAGCGCGAGTTTCGGCAGCAGCGCCTGCAATACCTTTACCAATGGGGATTGTGGAGATCTTGCCCAATAGAGCCTTCGGGATCCCAATCTGGGCAACGAGTTCCAATTCCGATTCATCTGGCGGACAGCGGTGAAGGGTCCCGCTATGACAGCTGAATTCCTCCAGAATGGCGGCCAGCACGGTATTGTATGACTCTTGATTGGGTTGCATGCCAATTAACTCTAGCAGCACAGATGGCCTTTGTCAGCGATGAGATTGTTGAAAAAGCTCCGATTTTGTGGTGCCAAGCGTGAGATTATTGGATAGAAATGCTGCGAAACTTCTCTTGCCTGTTCATGCCCCGCATCACCATTACCGTTCCCAACCAGAGCGCACAACCCTATCGCTTCTCGCTTGAGCGGCAGATCGTCCATTTTGGCCGTGGTGATGACAATGACGTCCACATCGATTCAGGTTCGGTGTCGTCCGAGCATTGTGTCATGGAGCGAACTATTGGCGGTTATGTGCTCAAGGACCTGAGTTCGACAAACGGAATCAAACTCAACGGTAAACGAGTCGATGAAATTAGCCTACGTAACGGTCAGAGTATTGAGGTTGGCGATGTCGACTTCGGTTTCGTTCTGAATGATGAAGAAATCAATGCTCTTAGGCTGGAGGATCCAACCTCATTGCTGCCGCCTCTCAGTGCAGATTCTAATGCAAATTCTCCTGAACCTGAAAAAAACAAGGAACCCTCGGCAGCCAAAATCAAGGGTGAAAGTGAAAACGAAATTGAGTTGCTGTCGGATCCGAAGTCTCAAACACAACCACGGCAAAAGCCCCTCAATCAGGCTGGACCTCAACACGTTTCAGCTTTAAACGCGGCAGCTGCGCCAGCCAAGAGCAATTTTAACACCTGGGTTTCTATCATCGCGGTGATTGCATTTGTGGTCGGCATCGCCATGCACTATCAGCGTTCTACTGGTGAATCGTTCCTCAGTGCTGTCATCCAAAAGCTCAGTGGTGAGTCTGCTGAGTGATTAGATCGATGGTTTTGTTTTTTTGGTGGCATTGTTGAGTTGCCATACTGCCCACAACGCCCAGTTTAAAATGACGACACGATTTATGATCCTATCACTAACTCAGGCAGCGCTGCTTGCGGGCTCTGTGTCGAAGGCGCAATTTGCTCCCAGAGAGCCGGTTGCTGTCTATCCGAAAAGTGAAAGCTTCATGGTGTTGGAGGCATACTCGGGTAAGGTTCTTATGGCGCAAAATTCAACCCGTAAACAGCCGGTGGCCAGTCTCAACAAGATCGCTGCCGCTGCAGTGGCCTTTGATTGGCTGTCTGCTTCTGGCGGTGATATTGCCGGTATCACGATGAGGGTGCCAGTTTCGGCTGTGAGTTTGGGAGGCCCTAATCCGATGAATTTGAAGCCCGGGGAGAACATTGGTATGCGTGACGCTCTCTATGCGATGATGCTGTCTTCGGACAATCACGCCGCTCTAACTGTAGCCGATCATGTTGGTCGCCAGTTGCTAGCCAGTCGGGCCAAACGAGGTGAGCCAATCACTGAGTTCGTTGGTGAAATGAATCGCCTGGCCAAGGGTTTGGGTATGAAGCACACACGCTTTCGCACACCTCACGGTCTTGAGAATGAAAAGACTAGGGCCTACTCGACTGCAGCGGATATGGCCCGCTTATCTGTGTATGCCATGCGTATCAATCCTCTCAGTTTCATGGTTCGCCAGAAGTCCCGCCGTATCTCGGTCGAGGGTTTCAGCGATACACGGAGCTACACAGCTCGTAACACCAACCAGTTGTTGGGAACCCTCGGCGTGCTGGGTATCAAGACCGGTACCACTCGCCTTGCTGGCCCCTGTCTGGCCACCTCCGTCGGTCGCGATCCTATCGTCATTGAGAAGTTGGACGGCTCCAAGGGGGTGATTCCCCGCCGCCTGATTGTTGTCGTGCTCAATAGCGGTGACCGTTTTGGGCGCACTCGCTCGTTGATTGCCCAAAGCTGGCAGCGCTATGATCATTGGGTGTCCGGAGGTCGATTGGTGCAAAGCGAACGCCGCGAGCTGATCAAAGTTCCCAACCCCATTGCAGATAAACGCCAACTCTTCCTCCAACCCTAACCCTTTACGCAATTCCAACATGTCTACTGAACCACTCCTAAAACTGCTTCGCACCCATGCACGCTACAGCCATGAGCAACTGGCTGAGATGCTCGCCTTGAATGCAGCGGATGTGGCGACCCGAATCCAAGAATTGGAAAAAGATGGAAGTATTTTGGGATATCACGCTGTGATCAATTCGGATGCCCTCGGCGACCAGCGCGTCTCAGCCTTCATTGAGGTAAAGCTGACTCCTGAGCGGGGTGGGGGCTTTGATCGTCTGGCCATGCGCATCGCGCGCTTTGATCAGGTGGTGTCCTGTTACCTGGCCAGTGGCGGTTACGATCTGATGGTGGTAGTTGAGGGTGATGATTTGCGCGATGTCGCGCGCTTTGTGTCTGAAAAGCTCAGTTCACTTGAAGGGGTGCTGTCCACGGCTACGCATTTTCGTCTTAAGACCTACAAAGAAAATGGATTCGCCTTTGAGGCGGAAGATGCAGGTGAGCGTCTTTCGGTAACCCCTTGAATGGAGAACA
>JBMYMN010000078.1:0-12304 GCA_049597355.1 Luteolibacter sp. | reverse complement strand
ACATGACGCATACTTAATTTTGGGTTCTGTATTCCACTCACAAAGTATTTTTTTGTAGAATGACTATATCAAAGACTTCCTCACCATTGGTATATCCATATTCATCTATTTTATGGTGATTGCACTGCCTGCCAATGCCGCAGACCCTGCCAATAGCATTCAGGGGTATTGGAACGCTAAGGGGCAAAATGAATATCTATTTCATTCGCATGCAAGTTGGCCTCTCTTGCATTAAAACTACCCAGTGAATGGGCGAGAATCAGACTGAGCCAATGATGGTTCTGCCAGTGGACTTGAGTTCGTCGCAGGCCTGCTTCATACGCTCGCAGAGCCCCTGTTCACCTTTTTTTAGATAAGAGCGTGGATCGTAAACCTTCTTGATGCCTACTTCACCATCGATCTTAAGAACTCCCTCGATATTCTCACAGACATGAGTTACAATGGGGCGACTGAAAGCGTATTGGGTGTCGGTGTCGATGTTCATTTTGATCACCCCGTAATCGAGAGTTTCTTGAAGATCTTCACTTGAAGTACCCGATCCGCCATGGAACACGAGATCCATCTCGGCATCGACTCCGTGCTTGTCCATGACCGCCTTTTGGCCGTCTCTGAGAATACTTGGCTTGAGTTTCACTGCGCCTGGTTTGTAAGAACCGTGCACATTGCCAAAGGTGGCGGCAAACATGAACCGACCAATTGGCTGAAGGGTTTCGTAGACCTCCATCATGTCCTCTGGGGTGGTATAAAGCTTTTCGATGGGGAGGCCTGAGGTGTCGTGGCCATCTTCCTCACCGCCTACACAGCCTGCTTCCACCTCGAGAATGATGCCGAGTTCGGCACACTCAGCGAGTAGATCTTTGGAGATCTCGAGGTTCTCTTTGAGGTCTACCACTGATCCATCAAACATGTGAGACTGGAAAAGCGGGCCCTTACCATCGGCAATGCGCTGACGAGAATATGCAAGAAGTGGCTTGAGAAATGACTCAACCTTTTGTGGATGGCAATGATCTGTATGTAATCCAACGAGAACATCATACTTTTCTGCAAGTTGGTGACAAGCCTCGGCGAGTATGATCGCCCCAAATGCTGCATTCTTAACGGCAGTTCCCGAAGCGAATTCACCGCCGCCGGTTGAAACCTGAATGATGCCGTCAGACTTAGCCTCGGCAAAGGCCTTAAGGGCACCGTTGATAGTGGTAAGTGAAGTAACGTTAATTGCAGGATAGGCATAACCACCCTTTTGGGCGGCATCCAACATAGCGGCGTATTGCTCGGGGGACGCGATTGGCATGGTGCCGCCATAAGAGGTAACGGCAGCAAGGACAAGCCGGATTCTATAAATTTGTTCAGTGACTTGATCGCCTCAAGGCTTGCCATTTCATGGGTGCCGTTCATTTTATCAGCAGTTCATGGCATACTCTGATCCTATTATGTGCAGGCCCACGGCCTGGTTTGTATGTCGCGCCGCCATCGTAGTGCTGATGTTTGCGGTTTTCACTGCACTTTTTTACATTGATGGCTCCGTTGGCTATCGAGAAAAGAACCGCGTTTTCTATCTCCACCAGTGCTTCAAGGAGGCTAGCCGCGTCTTTGCAGAACAAAATATTGATCAAAAACTCACAGCGGATCAGTGGGTGGAATACGCCTCATCCCAATGGGTCAAATTTCCAGAAGATCATACAATTTTGCCCACAAATATCGACATTCCTGTGCCGTGGCCCGAGATTTTGCATGACTTCGAACGGATGAAATCCCTCCAGTGGAACCAGCTTTGGTTGGACTACTCAGAAGTAGAGGGTCTCGCAGCCAATCCTCCAGAAAAATCTTATGATGCACGCTCAATCCGTGAGCAATGGGTATTCTGCTTCATTTGCGCTGCAATTTCAGCGATCAGCCTGTTTTTTCTAATTAGAACCAGTCGACGTAAAATCATAGCCTGCGAGGATTCTTTTCTCAGTCAGAATGGGCTCAAAATCAGCTATTCTGAGATGCGCCAACTAGATCTCAGAAAATGGGAGAGCAAAGGTATTGCGTTCATTAGTTACGAGGGAACCGCAGGTAACGGGCGCCTGAGAGTTGACGGATTGACCTATGGTGGCTTCAAAAAAGACAAAGGTCAGCCGGCCGAGATGTTAATGCAGCGAATCCGGTCAAAATTCTCCGGTGAAATCCTTGAATACACATCACGAACTGAAAAGTTTACCGATAAAGAAGAGCCAGCCGAGCAAAGCAAGTGAGATATCTGAGGATCGTCTTTTCTTTCGCAGTCTCATTTCGGGGTTGCCAAGCCTGTGCCTCAGCCGCTAATCACCATCAACGCCAACACCAAACTATTCATACACATGTCAGATAAAAGCATCGAAGATCGCGTGAAGGACATCATCGTCGACCAGCTCGGCGTCAATGCCGACCAAGTCAACCCGGAAGCCAAATTCGTCGAGGATCTCGGTGCCGACTCCCTGGACACCGTCGAACTCGTGATGGCCTTCGAAGAGGAATTCGATGTCGAAGTCCCCGACGAAGAAGCCGAGAAGCTCCAGTCCGTGGGTGACGTGATCACCTACATCAACAACGCCAAGGGCTAATTCTCGACTGAGATTTTCAAGGCGGATTCCCAGATGGGAATCCGCCTTTTCTTTTTTACAACTAACGAGACCAGCGTAATATTGAATTAGCTGATGCGCCACTCCCCTGATAATATCCAATACGCCCTCGAAACTACTGAGGTTCTTCATGAACCAGATCGACGTATCGACACTTTTGGCAACACACGCTTCGAGTTTCAGATGATCTCCGAAGCCATGGACAACACAGGTGAAGTGCGCATTCGCAGTGGTGAAATGGAGGCGCAGCAACCTCGCATTCTTAAGCCTGATGCTTATCAAAGAATTGAGCTTGAAGGTTTTAATGACGGTGCCATGGAGCATTTCGAGGAAATGATTCATCGTTATCGCGAAGCTGGTCACAATTTGGCCTTTCTCCAATACGGCTTTGAATTCAAGCGTGGTAATGTGTGTGAAGAAACTGTACACGAGCCCATTGAACAGGTTCGTGACCGGGTCATGGATGATCTGCGTCGAACCGGTAATCCTGCTATGGCCATTATTCAGGGAGTTGATGACGCATGGGAGGCTTCGCTCCTCAAGTTTTCTCTGGAAATGATCATGCACTCGCATCAGATCAATACCTTCGACTTCAAGCGCCGGGGGCTGATATGAATGTATTTCGAAGCATTAGACTGTTGTGGATGATTCGCGTCTTCGCCGGAATTGGCGTGCTGGTCGCTGTAGCGCTCACTGCCACTCTTACATACCACATTCGTATGAAGTCAGTGGGAGGCAAGCTCCAACAACTTTTCCCTGAGCCTTACAGCACGAACAAGCACGCTGATGCCATCACCTACGCACAGAGCCTCGAACAACGAGAGTTGCCCGATATCGAGCCGGGTGAGCAAGCATTCCGCAATGCTATGGAAATGATGGCGATGGGGCGCATGTCTGAGGCTCATGAGAAATTAACGACGATCTTCAGCATCTTCCCCAACTCCTCGGTGGCAAAAAGCGCCCGTCGCATTGTAGGCGATATGAATATGGATGAGCTTCTCGGCAGTCGAAATGGCTTTGGTCGACGGATATACAAGGTAAAAGCTGGAGATTCGTATCTGGCGATCGCTGCACGGCACGAAACCACCATCGATATGATGATTCACCTCAATTCCATGCAGCAACTCAAAGGCATACAGCCAGGCCATGAGCTTGTGATAATGCCGCTCAATTTGCGTCTGCTGATTGATACTCGCCGGCAAGTGATCACGATTTGGGATGGTGATCGTTTTTTGAAGGAATACCCCGCACTATCCATGAAGGGCATGCCAAACCGCTCCACAAAAACCAGCATCAAGGGTGTTATAGGTGAGCATAACGGTGGTGTAGTGCCTTCTCATCATGAGGCATATTCATCCGCCAGTAAGATCATCCACCTAGGCTCTGGAAATCTTCAGATTCGCGCATGGAGCAGCAGACTACATGTGGTATCTGGAGAGCTCTCCGATGAAACGCCCACCGAGACTAAGCACGATGAGGATGAAATTCCGAGAGGCATCCTGCTAAAGCCACATGACATGGAGGAATTGGCCCTGATAACCCGCAAAGGTAACGTAGTCGAGTTTCTATAAATGCAGAGTTTCCATTTTTTGGACCATCTCGTCTTGCATCTGTCCCTCTGAGTCTGGAAACTTCAACTCATGCAGCTCCTCGAATTTGAAAAGCCAGTGGCTGAGCTTGAGCGTGAAATCGATAAACTACGCGCTAAATCTAGCTCGCAGGGTATCGACATGAGCGAGGAAATCTCCACGATGGAGGCAAAATTGGAGGAAACTCGGGCTAATATTTATCACAACCTCACTCCATGGCAGAGAGTGCAGATCGCTCGCCACACCAACCGACCCTTCATGCTCGATTACCTCTCACAATGTTTTGAAAATTTTTGTGAACTTCATGGTGATCGCCACATTGGCGATGATGCTTCCATGCCTGGGGGCTTTGCCACGATCAATGGCAAGCGAGTGATGGTCATAGGCCACCAAAAGGGTCGTGATACCAAAGAGAACCTCAAACGCAACTTCGGAAGCGCCCATCCTGAGGGCTACCGTAAAGCCATTCGACTGATGCGCATGGCCGAAAAATTTGGGGTGCCCATCATCACCCTGATCGATACACCCGGTGCATTTCCCGGCATTGGTGCCGAGGAACGCAATATCGCAGAAGCCATCGCCTACAACTTGCGTGAAATGATGACCCTGAAGGTACCAGTCATTGCGGTCGTGCTTGGTGAAGGTGGTTCTGGTGGTGCTCTTGGTATTGGTATCGCCGATCGTGTGCTGATGCTTGAGAATGCTTACTACTCGGTGATTAGCCCCGAAGGCTGCGCTGCAATCCTTTGGAAGCATCGCAAGCATGCGCCTGAGGCAGCCGAAGCCATGAAGCTGGTTGCTCCCGATTTGATGAAACTCGACCTCATCGATGATGTGATTGAAGAACCTGTCGGCGGGGCCCATCACGACCACCAAGCCACAGCTGATGCATTTGCGAAGGTCGTAGGCAAACACCTCGATGAACTGTCCAACTTGCCAGAAAGTAAGCTTCTTGATCAGCGTTACGAAAAGTTCCGCAAATACGGTGATTGGCAGGGTAAGTGAAACCTTTCCACTCTAGCCCAATTCAATTTATTAATCATTCCACAATATAAAATACCATGTCCAACAAACCTCTCAATGTCGGCCTCGTCGGAGGCGGTAAAGGAGCTTTTATCGTCCAACCCCACCAGAAAGCCATCCACATGGATGGAACACGAAAGGTTGTGGCAGGCGCTCTTTTCCCCGATCCTGAAATTGCGCTTCAAGAAGCCAAGAACTGGCCCTATCCCATCAAGGGCTTCGGCTCCTACGATGAAATGATCGATGCGAATGCCGATGCTCCCCCCGAGGAGAAGCTAGACTATATTCTCATCGTAACTCCTAACTTTGTTCACTTCGACCCGGCCATGAAGGCAATGAAAGCCGGTATCGCTGTTTTCTGCGAGAAGCCCCTGTGTCTCGACCTTAAAGAAGCCAACCAATTGGTTCGTGCCTCGCGCAAGCTTGGCGTTCCCTTTGGCGTTGCACACACCTACCTCGGTCACTGGACAAGCCGCTTCAGCCGTTACATCGTGCAAAGTGGCTTAATCGGTGATGTTCGCTGGGTGGATAGCTACTACATCCAAGGCTGGCTCGCTTCCAAGCTTGAAGCCACAGGCCAACAACAAGCATCTTGGCGAGTTGACCCGAAGCGTGCTGGTGGCTCCGGTTGCGGCGGCGATATTGGGACACATGCCCTGATGCAACTCCGCTATGTCACCGGTCTCGACGTCACGGATGTTTCTGCTCAGATGGAGACCTTTGTCGAAGGGCGCATGCTCGACGACCACTTCACCATCTACTGCAAGCTTAGCAACGGTGGCAAAGCCATGGTGCGAGCCTCTCAAATCTGTATTGGGCACAAGAATGACCTCGGTATCGTCATTGCCGGATCCAAAGGCACACTCGTCTGGAAGCAGGAAGACCCTGAAAAGATTACCATCCACCTACCTGACCAACCCGATCGCGTTTACTGGCGTGGAGCCGTTACTGCGGGTGATGGTTTCCTTCCTAAGAAGACTCCCAAAAGTCTGCTGGAAGAACCGACTATCCCCGCAGGTCACCCCGAAGCTTTTCACGATGCGTTCGCTCGCCTCCACCGGAACTTTGAAGCCGACGTTCGCAAGTGGAAAAAGGGCAGAAAGTTCAGCTGCGACGGCAGCCAGTATGCCAACGTTGAGGACGGCCGTGAAGGCATCGCCTTCATCGAATCCTGTGTAAAAAGCAGCAAAAAAAATGGCGCCTGGACCAAAATGCCAAAGCAAATTTAGGCATCACATAGGAATTACCTTTATAGACCACCATGGAATCCACCTTGCCTCATGGTGGTCTCGTTCTTATGAATGTAGTTGGCATGAATACTGGCGTATGCAAAAAAAGCCGCTTACAGCGATTTCTAACAGCTTTGCTGCTGGTTTTTTTTCTGCCGGCTGTCTCTCAGTCCCTTTCTGCCAAAGAACCTATCTCCCCTGTCCAATTTGACCCATCAGACCTCTACTTTCAAGGATACCTTGCCAGTAGGGCGGGTGAAAAGTTGGAAGCGACGGGCGATCACTTGGGTGCCGCTGAAAATTATCGCAGAGCGGACGAGATGTTCTCCGCCATAAGGCAATATTATCCGGATTGGAGAACGGACATGGTCATGCGCCGCTCCGATAAAACCTCAGCAGCACTAGTGGCAATACATGATAAAGCCGAGGCGCAGCTTAACAAGCAGCGTGACGTCGTTGCCGAACTGGAAGGAGGCCGCATCCCAGTCGGCAGCAATCCGCAAAGTGATCTCCGCCCCAGCATCCTGAAAGTTGATCCGGTTGCCAGCCGCCGACTCAAGGAGGCCGAGGCTGAGGTTCAGCGATTGAGGCTCCTGCTCAACCACCAACAACAGGACGCTGAACGACTGCGCCATGATCAACGCAACGGAGCCGGCATCGCCGCCCGCCAACTTAAGCAGCTTCAGGACAAATCTGATCAGGAGCTGGCAGCTGCGAAAGCTGAGATTCAGCGCCTCAAAGCCGAAGCGGCCGTGCAACAACATCATAGCCTGGAAGCCGATCAGAACGCCAAACTCCTCAAGGCAGAGCAGGCCAAGGTTGCTAGGCTGCAACAAGAGGCGCAACAGCTTCGGGAACAACGAGCCCATCTCGATCGCCGTTACGAAAGTGAAGCCGCCCGCCAGTTGCTCGAGGCCCGCAATGAAATCCGCCGCCTTAAGCGCGAGGCCACCATGGCACGTATTCAAGCCGATGCTCAAATCACCCGCCTTAAGAAACAGACTGGCGAGCTCGAGGCTGAAGCGCTTCAAAAGATACAACAGCACAAGGATTTGGCCCAATCCGCCGAACAGCACGCTCAGAAGGAAATTGCTAGGCTCAAGGATCTTGAGGGATCCGAGCGGGTCGAGGTGGAGAAAGAGATCGCCCGTCTCAACCGGATTGCTGCAAAAGCCAAGGAGGACGCCCGCAAGGCACACGCCCTATATCGCGCTCGCTCAGCCAAGAAGGAGTCGGAAGCGGAAGCTGAAATTGAAAAGCTGCGGGCATTCGCAAACAAATCCGGAAAGGAAGCCGAGGCCATGCAACTCAATCTTGAGCTGAAGAATTCCCAAAGTGATCTGAAAATCAAGGAGCTGGAGGCATCGAATCAAGATCTCGAGAAGGAACGGAAGCGCACCGAGGCCAAGCTGATGGCGGCCGAAGCCGAAGTTCGTCGTTACAAGGAGCGGCTGGCCAAGGCTCCCTTAGAGAGCGGAGTTGAGACTCTCAACCATCGCATTAAGAAACTGGAGCAGGAGCGTGGCGCCATGGCTCTCAGTCTCCAGCAGAGTGAGCATGGCTACGCGCAGGCCATGGGTCGCATTGCCGGCCTTGAAAAAGATCTGAGGCAGGCCCGCCAACAGGCCGTTGACTTGAATCGAGACCTCATTGCAGAGCGCGATGCCGCCAATGCAGTTGTCTCCGGCCAGAGGCGCCAACTCAAACAGATGCAAAAACTGCTCGATGAAAAATCCAAAGAATTGACCAAGGCCAATCAGACCATCGCCCAACTGCAGCAGGAGCTAACCCAAAGCAAGGATGCCTATGCTCAACTCCGTGATGAACGCGATGCCCTAATCATGGAGCGAGACCAAATGGCTGCCCTCCTCAAGCTGGGCGAGGAAGGCCGGATGAAAGATCTCATTGATCAGAACATGGGCATGGCCAAAAAGCTTCGCGAGGCCAACGAGGTGCTTGAGCGCATGACCCGCGAGAGCCATGCCGACAAGGACGCCATCACCGAGGCCTTGCGCGATCTGGCCATCGCCAAATCACAGATCAACCGTCTCCGCCTGGAGCGTCACAAGCAAGAACAGCACATTCAGGACCTGGAGCAGCGAATAAAGGACGAAGGCAAGGCTCTGGCGAGTGGTGATGCGTCTGCCGATCCTCAGGAAGTGGCATTACTTCGCGATATCATTCGTCGCCAGTTACGGATGCAGGCGGCCAGGCGCCAGGCACGCAAACTTCTGATGGCCACTCTCAATGATCTCGGCAATCAGGATGAGGAGCTCTCCGAAGCGGTGGAAATGCTCAACAGTCAGGAGCTGGTTCTTACTCCTGAGGAGCAGAAGCTGATTGCCGACCGGCAGGTGGATGGCGAATTCGTCTCCCCTTTCGCCCGCGACCGAGCCTCAGTGGATCAAGCAACCGCGAGCCTCAAGCATGACATCGATGTCTTTGATCGCGCTGCCAAGAAGGCCTTCGTAGCAGGACGTCTTCTTCCTACCCGCGAGTTGTATGAGATGATCCTCGACCAACATCCGGGCCACACCCCCACCCTCTGCAAGATGGGCGTGGTTCATCTGAAACTTGAGAATCTTCAGGATGCTGTCGACACATTCCAGCGTGCCATTGAGCTCGACACCAACAATGCCTACGCCCACCGCATGCTCAGCTACTCACTGCTGATGAATGAGCGTATCATGGATGCCGAAATTGCTGCCAGAAAGTCGGTTGAACTCGACCCTAATGACGCCAAGACCCAAATGCTGCTGGCCACTCTCTGCTTCCGCATGGATAAGATCGGCGATGCCGAGTCTCATTTCAAAGGGGCGATCAATGCAGACCCGCTATCCAGCGAGCCCTACTACAACTTGGCTCTGATCTATTCCGGCACCGGCCGGATCGAACAAGCCCAGGAATACTACCGTCAGGCCCTTGAACGAGGAGCTTTGCCTGATCCCAAACTCGAGCAGGATTTGGCTGCTCAGTACACCCCTTCGGATTCATGAAGGTTCTTCACTCCACCATGGCTGCAGTCGGCATGTTCCTGCTGGTAGCCTGTGGCACTGGTGTGAAACCGGCAGGTTCTGATGAACTCGCTGCAGAGAGCATGTCAGACAGGCTCAATCGTAGCTACGGCTATCAAGTGGACGAGCAGGGCAACTGGGCCCCCAAGAGCAACAAACGCAGCCAGTATGAAGGTCGCGGCGGATCTGGACACTTCAGTGGAGGCGTTAGCAAGAAATCCTTTGAAACCAACCGCCTCAACAAGGGTTCATGGATTGGCGGCAGCGACTTCAAGAAGCCCTCTCATCGCGAGAACGGCTCGAGAAGTTCAATGGCGTCAATGAACCGCTTTAACAATCAAAAAGCCTCTCTGGACCGCAATCTGCGGACACCGGCACGTATCGCTGGCAATCTCCTCCCCGATAGAAGGGCACTCGAGTCCAATGGGAATACGGTGAGTAAGCCGTTGGATACAGAAACTGATGCCCGCCGCCGTGTATTCAGCCAACCAGACATCATCGACTATCGTCAGCAGCGAGAAATGAGCATTGGGCAATCTCGCAATCTGCTCGGTCGTGACAAATGATTACAAATCCGAAACGGGAAGGAGTTCGCATCCATTACCAACCGATGCCAGCGCTCCCAACAAATGTTTCTTGATTTTCTCCCAAAGCTAGGATGTTCCCGTCAAAAAAGTACTGATGCACACAAATTAGTATTTGTTATTAGTATGCGAGAGGTCTGGGGCTAATGGCAAGAATCTTGCGGGCGACTGAGGATCTGCTCTTAGCATGCAAAAAGATAGGCGTAGTTGGCTGAAACTTCGCGGTTGGCATTATAGCAACCAAATATGAAAAGAGCGTTCTACAAGGAACGTGGTGTGGGATGATTTTAGAATTCTAAAGAATTGAAATAGTTGCCAAAAGTAATTTCACAATCGTGAAACGCAGATACCCATATTATGGCTTGTCGTCTTTTCCAGCAGACTTAGCGGGCACGAACACGAGCCCTACTCCATTAATGCAATAGCGCTTGTCAGTAGGCGTTTTGAATCCTTCACCTTCAAAGACATGGCCAAGATGTCCATCGCATTTAGCACAGAGCACCTCAACGCGCACCATGCCCAAGCTAACATCTTTCTTGGTAATGACATTCTTAGCATTCGCCGGATCGTAAAATGAAGGCCAACCGCAACCAGAGTCGAACTTTTCATTTGAGCTAAAGAGCAAAGCACCACAACCAGCACAATGATAAGTCCCCTTGCCTTGTGCTTTGAACTCCTTGTAAGCCTTACCATAGGCACGCTCAGTGCCCGCCTGTCGTAAAATACGGTATTGCTCAGCAGTGAGTTCTTTGCGCCATACCTCGTCAGCTTTCACGACTTTGTCTTCCGGATCATCCGGCTTTTTGTTCGAAGTTTCCATCACCGGATTCACATCATCAGCAGAGCAGGCACCCTGAATCAAACCCGCACCAAAAAGCCATGCAAACATTCTGCGCTTCATAAGAATAATATGCTCAACTCAGCACCTTTATTCCATTCTACAAGCATAGATTTCATGTCAGCTGTTCAGTTAGAACCGCTTTACTGTAATCGCGGTTGAGACGTGCGATGTGGTCTGCGCTGATTTCTTTGGGGCAGGCAGCTTCACATTCATATTGGTTGGTGCAATTACCGAAGCCTTCATCATCCATCTGACGCACCATCGCCAGAGCACGCTTTTCGCGCTCGGGCTGGCCTTGTGGCAAGTGCCCAAGGTGAGAAACCTTGGCCGAAACGAACAGCATGGCAGATGCATTCTTGCAGGATGCGACACATGCACCACAGCCGATGCAGGCTGCCGCATCGAATGATGCATCAGCATCAGGCTTGGGAATAGGAATCGCATTGGCGTCTACAGCAGAGCCCGTTCGAACATCAATGTATCCCCCAGCAGCAATGATCCGGTCAAAGGCTTGGCGATCAACCATGAGGTCACGAACCACTGGAAACGGATTGGCTCGAAATGGCTCAATCCAAATGGTGTCGCCATCGGCGAACTTTCGCATATGGAGTTGGCAGGTTGTAATGCCACGCTCCTTGCTGTGGGGAACGCCATTGATTGTTAAAGAACAAGCACCACAGATTCCTTCTCGGCAATCGTGATCGAAATGAATGGGATCACCGCCGTCTAGTATGATACGCTCATTGACGATATCAAGCATTTCCAAGAAAGAGGCCTCCTTGGGTATATCTGTGGCATTGTAGCTTTCGATGCGGCCTTTCGAATCTGGTCCGTCTTGACGCCATACCTTAAGAGTCAAATTCATGGTGCTAGTTGAGTGTGAGGGAAATGCGATCAATTAATCGCTGGGATAAGCTAAACACCATCACGAGTTACGCTAGAAGAAAAATAGCGCATTCTGCCGAGAATTGATCGTATGTGAAATATTTGTTCACACTTTGCGTAATATTGATAACATCAAGTGCATTTGGTTTTGACATGAATTCTGCCATGTGCATTAATATTTATGTCGCAAGACATAGGCGGCCCGATTGAATGTCCCTTTGGGTTTTTGGGTTTTTCCCGGGGGATCATCGATCGGGCCGCTTTTTTTAAAAGTTTTACCGAGGTTCTATTTGGGTTTTCCAAATCGCCTTCAGCCTACACGGCAAATACGCCATTCGATATTTGTCGCAGATGATCTCTTTGTATCTCAACGCAGATCTATCCTGTAATCGGGGGACCTATATCCTTTTAAGTCTGAGGGCTTCCAGTTGCCTTCGCCTTTTGGGGATCCTTCCAAGTGGATTGCACGTAAATTTCGCGCAAGTCCTTGAAACCGATTTCGCAGGGGCTCTGGGCCATCAGGTCCTGTCCCTTAT
>JBMYMN010000077.1:0-12327 GCA_049597355.1 Luteolibacter sp. | reverse complement strand
GGAATTGGGACGGAAGAAGCTGACGATTTCCTGGAAAAGGATAAGGATGAAGATACCGATTGGCAGGTGGAGCAGCACTGGGTGGAATTGACCCATCCACTTGGCCAAATCCGGCATGGATTCCGCATCCCTAAATAGAGGAAGAACAGGCAATAACAACAATAGCACAATGCCGATGGAGCCAATGATGGTCAAAATCCAGGGTTTTTGAGCGAGGTGTGAGTCAGCTTGTTTGTCTGCCATGGTATTGTATTTGTGATAGCTACGTGGAATATCTGCGCGATCTTCCAAATTTGCAAGGGGTTCGCAACACCTGTATTTGACCTATGCGAAACATGTTCTAAACAGGTGCTGTGAACACCGCACCTCCTGTCGCCCTGACCATTGCCGGATCCGACTGCTGCGGTGGCGCTGGTATTCAGGCTGATCTCAAGACCTTCCAATATTTTCAGGTCCATGGCCTGAGTGCTCTCACTTGCGTGGTTTCCGAGACTCCCAAGATAGTGAAAGCTGTTCACGCCATTCCTGTCGACATCATTGAAAGTCAGGTCTCCCTACTTCTTGAGAGCTACCCAGTGGCGGCCATTAAGACTGGCATGCTGCACAACCGCGAGGCCATCGAAGTGTTGTCTCGTTGTCTGGTGAAGCACCCCAGCATTCCTGTGGTCGTTGATCCAGTGATGGTGGCCAGTTCTGGCAGTCCCTTGATTGAAGAGGACGCCATCGAAGCCTACCGCGATCACCTCTTCCCGGAAGCCACCATCATTACTCCCAACCTCCACGAGATTGAAATACTACTCAGAACTTCTGTTGGAGATCTTGATGCATTGGAACAAGCTGCACTGCAACTCGCGTTGGAAACCGATTCCGCCATACTTGCCAAGGGTGGGCATCTGCATGATGACAGTTGCACTGATGTCTTGGCCATAGGCGATACATCCACCCAATTCAGCCACCCTCGCCTGTCCGATGCCGATACACATGGAACGGGCTGCACTCTTGCAGCTGCCATCGCCGCTCAATTGGCATTAGGAGAAGAACTTGAACCGGCAGTCCGCAATGCCATCGATTATCTGGCTGCAGCTTTGCGGAGCCGATACCGTTTTGAGCATCCAGTGGACATTCAGGCGCTCAATCAGGGGACTCAGCCGAAATCACTCGACTCCTGCTGAATGCTAAGGTTTTCTTAGGCAATTCGATTTACATGTTCACTTCCAATGGCAACCACAACGAATCCAATGGATTTGTGCGATACTCACGTCGCGGCTTTCTAGCTCTGTCCGCTGGCACCATCGCTAGTTGTGCAGGCCATCACGGCGCTAGCGTGGGATCTCACATCGACCCGAGAACAAAGCGAGTGATCCCCCACAACCCGGACATGCGCATCAGCTCCAATTTCCCGCGCTACAATCAGGACATGACTCATCGCAAATGTCTGGTCAGCGGAAAGTTCATCGCCATGACGCTTGATGATGGTCCACACCCAGCCAACACCCCTCGCCTGCTTGGGATTCTGCGGGAGCGCAATATTAGGGCCACTTTCTATGTGATCGGCCAGAGTATCTCTGCCCATCCCGAAGTACTTCGTCAGACCGTGGCTGATGGACACGAAATCGGCAACCACACCCAAACTCACCGCCTGCTCACTCAACTAGGCGATGATGCACTGCGCTGGGAAATCGAGCAATGCGACCGCGCCATTCAGTCCGCAGCTCCTTGCCAAGTACGCACCATGCGCCCACCGTATGGCGCACTGCACCAGCGGCAGCGGGCCTTAATCTATCATGAATTCGGTTATCCCACCATTTTATGGTCGGTCGACCCTCTGGACTGGAAAAAGCCTGGCCCTTCGGTGGTAGCCTCTCGCATCATTAGCAACACACAACCTGGAGCGATCGTTCTGGCACATGACCTCCACGCCTCGACAGTTTCTGCCATGCCACAGGCGCTCGATGAGTTGCTCTATCAAGGCTATAAATTTGTGACTGTTTCACAGCTCCTGTCCCTACATGCCCAGCAGGCCCGCAGCCGCATTGAGCCTAGCTCTCCCATGAAGAGTTCCTCAGACCCCTTTGCCACCTCTCAAGCCAACAGTTAACCGCTCGTTTTGAACGACTTTCCTTTTGGAGAACGGTATTTAACCGCGCGTCAGCGACTCTCCCAACTCATGAGGGGAATCGACAAGCTTGCGCGCGATACCACCGCTCCACTATCTCTCGATTTGCCTCTCACCCGAGAGCCATCCGACGACGACCAAGCCTATCTCTTCGCCGCCTGTGGTGATGCCAACTGCGGCAAGTCCACCTTCTTAAATGGTCTGCTTGGCAGCAGCGACCTTTGCGAGACCAGCGATCTACCACTCAGCCACCCAACACGTTACTATCGCTACGCTGCGACCGATCGGGATGAACACAGTAGTGAATATCTACAGCTCTGTCATCGTTCGGTTGAAGAGCTTCGTGATTACGAACTGCTAGATACTTCGGCCATCCATCATAGAGCTGATGACTATCCGATGGAACTGGTGGCTCTGCTCACCAAGGCCGATCTGATTTTTTGCATTCTGTCTGTAAGCAACCCTTGGTCGCCCGATACTTGGAACTTTCTCACCAAGCTGGAAAAGGAATTTCATCCTAAAATCGCTTTGGTCATCCAACAAATCGACGAGCGCGATCCCCAGGATATTGAGGTCGTGGTAAACCACCTCAAGGACCTAGCAGACAAGAAACTCGATTTCATTCCTCCGATCTTTGCGGTGTCGGCAAATGAGGCCTTAAATGGTAATCCTCAAAGCTACCGGCAGATTTGCGCCTACATTGATCAACACCTCGGTGGCCTCGAAGCTCGGCGCCAACAATTGCGCCAATGGGTGAAGATTGCCGATGCTGCTCTCATCGAAATTGATGACAAAGTTGAAGGTCGCGCTGTTGAACTCCGCGAACAGGATCGCTTCATCCATGAAGTTGAGACCGAGATCGAGGAAATGCGCGAGAGCTTCATTCAGAAACTTCCAGACCACCTCATTGAGGTCGGTGATACGTTTAAGAAGGAAGGGCAATGGATTAGTAAGCATCTTTATCGGAAACTCGGAGCTTTCCGATCCATCGTTCGGATCTTTGTCGGTGATCGTACCGCTTCAAAAATCGAAAAGGATTTTATTGAACGCATTCAGTATGCGGTCGAGCAAGTTGCCGACCGTGACAGCACCAAGGTGATTCTTGCCTGCCAAAAACACTGGCAAGAACTGGAAATGCGGATTGAGAAAAGTATGGGCATCGAACTAACCAGTGATCGACCCATCGATCAGAACCTACAGTCTTCCAAGGACCACTTCATTTCGCAGCTCCGACAGGCAGCGGAACTTGGCATCAACAATCTCAGGGTTCGCCACCTCCTTGAAAATGAAATTCGCGCACGCAACCGGGCCCTCAAGTCCCTTATCGCTGCTTGGCTGATTTGCACCCTGTCAGGCGCGGTATGCGGCATCATGCAAATACCCTGGGCGCCATGGGTCCTAGTCGGACTTGGCATTGGCTTTCTCAGTATTGCAATACTCTGCACATGGGTTACCCGCCGCAATATCCTGCGCGATTTTCGTGAACATATCCTCACCACCTGCGGCGCTTTTGCCCATACTATGGAAGGTGACTTTGAAAATGCCCTGCAAGTCGTCTTTCGTGACTACACAGACTCTCTTGTGCACGTCCGTGACCACTTTGCCCGCGAAAAAATGTCGATCGAACCACACCAACGGAGATGGCAGAATTACTTCCTCTCCCTCAGGGCAATCGAGCAAGACCTATAAGCCCCATCGCAACCACCACGCGCCATGAGAGCCCCACTAAACAATCTCCATTTAACCAGGACTCACCGGCTCACGAAGAAGCCGCAAATTGAGTCTACGCACTACATTGTCCAGTTACCCAACAGATATCGACCGCGACGATTTTCACAATCTCCTCAATGAAATTGCTCAAGCTCATATGCCCTTTGGGGCATATGGCATCCTTGCCTACCCTCCTCGCGGAGTCCCCATTATGGATCTACCGCTGGAGTATCTAGCCTGGTTCAAGCAACGTGAATTTCCCAAGGGGCAGCTCGGAGAACTGATGAGCCATGTCTACGAAATCAAGGCCATGGGAATGGATTGCATCTTTGACCCGCTGAGGCTGGCCAGAGGCGGACGCTTCAAGCTAAGGCCCAATAGAAAAAAGACATTCGACACTGTTAAGTTGTCTTGAAATCAGCTTGGCAGCCAAGCCTCAGGGGATAATTCTTCTGTCTTTGAAAATGACCAATTCCATTATGGCACTGCTCTGTGTCTGCCTGTTGGCTGGCTGCGATCGGGCGACGATCGTTGATCAGGCCAACCGCGACGGAATCATGCTCGTCGGCAATTCGGCCGAACCCAAGGGCCTAGACTCCCAGTTAATCTCTGGGGTTCCGGAAAGTAAAATCCTTACCAGCCTATTCGAAGGCCTGTGCGGGGACCACCCTTCAGAAGACAACACGATGGCACCGGGTGCCGCCATCAGATGGCAGCACAACGAGGACATGACGGTGTGGACATTCCACCTTCAGCCCAATGGCAAATGGTCAGACGGCGAGGCGGTAGATACCGACGACTTCCTTTTCTCCTACCACCGCATTCTCAATCCAAGATTCGCCGCGCCTTATGCGGCGATGCTACACTCTATCAAGAATGCCAAAGCCTACAACGAAGATCAGCGTGGGTACATCCTCTGCGGTCTCGATCCATCATTCCCCGCCCCTTGGGAACAACTCAAGGTGGTGAACTTTCGGGGAGACCCTAAGGTCGATACCGAGGTCCTCAAGAATCGCGATTACGATTCCTTGGATCGATCCGAAAAGAAAACTTGGATCGCTGGTCGTGGACTGGATCGACTAAAGAAGCCCGCTCTCATGGAGATCCTGAGTGATAAGTCACTCTTTGCTTGGCCTGAAAGTATCGAAACCGACACCCGTGACCTCATCATCCGTCGCCTCGTCGGTTACATCGAGGCCAATGAATTCGATCTCTACGAACAGGCTCAGATCGGTCTGCACGCCCCGGACAAACACACTCTCGTCGTTACCTTGCGTGAACCGGTTCCATACCTACCCGCCATGACTCGCCACACATCGTGGTTCCCTGTCCCTAAGCATGTGGTCCTCAAACATGGTCTGATGACCGATCGTTTCACCGAATGGTCCGAGTTGGAGAATATCGTTGGCAACGGTCCTTTCCAACTCAAGGCCTGGCGCTTCAATCATTACATCGAAGTGGAGCGCAACCCTCATTATTGGGATGCTGGAAACGTCGGCCTCAATGGCATCCGCTTCTTTCCCATCGTCGATTTCTACACCGAAACCCGTGCCTTCTTGGCCGGTCAGTTGCACACCGCCTACAGCCTACCCTCCGAACTCCTCGAGTGGGCCAAGACACACCACTCGCAGTATCTTCGCGTCGAACCGTATGTTGGCACCCGTTACATTCGCTTCAACACACGCAAGGCGGGACTCAACAAACTCAAGGTTCGTAAAGCACTCAGCTTAGCGCTCAATCGCGAAGAACTTTGCAAATACATTTTTGAAGGCTACAAGCCTGCTACCGCTCTCACACCCAAGGTTGGCAACTACACACCGCCCGATGTTCTCGAATTTCACATGGGGAAGGCCAAACAACTTCTTGCTGAAGCCGGTCATCCCAATGGTGACGGACTGCCGCGCTACAAGATTCTTACCACCCGAATCAACCCGTCGGTTGAGGCCGTTCAGGCTGCCTTCAGGGAACTCGGCATCGGTACCGACGTGGAACTCAAAACCTTTGGCCCTTATGTCACCGCCCAGCAAGATGGGCTCTACGACATTTCCATGGCCGGATGGATTGGCGATTACCCGGACCCCACCACCTTCCTCGACATGTGGACGCGTGGCAACGGCAACAATAATACCGGCTGGTCGAGCGAAGAATACGAAGCATTGCTGCGCCAAGCCGCCCAACAATCCGATCCGGACGAGCGCGTGAAGATTCTCGCCAAAGCTGAGAAAATCCTTCTCGACGATGCACCCATTGCGCCGCTGGCTTGGTATACCCGCCTGTATTTCCACCGCCCGGAAGTCAAGGGATGGTATCCATTACTCTTGGATAACCATCCCTGGAAACACATCACTCTGGAGGTCGGGGAATGAAAAATATCTTCCTCGATATCGGCAACCGCCTGTTGCAGGGCATTCTGGTGCTCTTTGTGTTAGTCACAGTCACCTTCTTCCTAACCCGTGCACTTCCATTCAGCACCTTTCAAAACGAGAAGGCTGTCCCTGATGACGTCATCGAAATGATGGAAGAAATCCATGGCCACAATAAACCGCTCTATGTGCAGTATGGCATTTGCATTCGTAACCTCGCAACTGGCAATCTCGGTACCAGTATCAAGTTGATGGAAGGGCGTGAGGTCAGTGAAATCCTAAGCCAGGCCTTCCCCGTTTCACTACTGCTGGGGATCGTCGCCATGATCATTGCAATATCCATCGGTATCCCCGCGGGGGTTTTGGCTGCAATGAGGAAGAATACGCGAATGGATTACTTCATCATGGCAATCGCGCTTTTGGGAATATGTTTACCCAACTTCGTCATCGGACCACTCCTCGCCGAGTTCTTTGGTGTGCAACTCGGTTGGCTACCCGTTGCCGGTTGGGGATTTGGCCAACCCATTACTTGGATCCTCCCCGCAATAACCCTTGGCCTGATCAGCGCCGCCTACCTCTCGCGCCTCACTCGCGCAGGCATGCTCGAAACCCTCAACCAGGACTTTGTGCGCACTGCCCGCGCCAAGGGTCAGAGGGAGTCCATAGTGGTCATTCGCCACGCACTACGTGGCGGCCTCATTCCCTCCGTGGCCTATCTTGGACCCGCCTTTGCCGCAACCATATCCGGCTCCGTGGTGGTCGAGTCCATTTTCCAGATTCCAGGCGTGGGAGGAATCTTCATCAATGCCATCAACACCAAGGATGAAACCCTGATTATGGGACCCGTCGTCCTATACGGCACCCTGATCATTACCGCCAACTTCATCGTCGATCTCATACAGCTCTGGCTTAATCCCAGACTGCGCAGTCAACGCAAAAGCTGATGCCAACCTCCACTGACACCCCCACCGAACAAGATGTGGCTCCAGAAGTGGAAGCCGGACACTCACTGTGGCATGACGCATGGATTCGCCTGCGCAACAATCGCGCGGCAATGGTCAGTGGTCTCCTACTGATTGCGATCTTTCTAATGTGCTTCTGCCTACCCTTTTTCCCGGTGATCGCTGACCCCGCGGCGATCGATCTGCCAGGTAAGAACTCACCCCCTAACAGTGAGCATTGGATGGGACAAGATCAACTGGGTAGGGATCTTTTTGCCCGCATTCTGCATGGTGGGCGCATCTCAATACTGGTCGGCCTTATCACCACCGCCGTCTCACTGACCATAGGCGTGGCAGTGGGCGCCATCGCCGGATACTCCGGTGGCCGCACCGACGCCTTTCTCATGCGCATGGTGGATGTGCTCTACTCTCTGCCATTCTTGATCATTGTCATCCTCTTCTCGGCTGTCGCACGTGGTCAAACCGATGACCTGACCGCATGGCTTGATGAGAACACTCTCCTCCAATACGAAGCCATCTCACCCTTTACCAGCCTGCTTCCGCTCTTTATTGCCATCGGAGCACTTTCTTGGCTCAACATTTCGCGAATTGTCCGCGCCTCCGTGCAGAACATCGCCAGTCAGGAATATGTAGAGGCTGCTCGCTCGATCGGGCTCTCACATGTTCGAATACTCACCCGCCACATCATCCCTAATGCCATCGGCCCCATCGTCGTCTATGCCACACTGACCATTCCCTCGGTCATGCTGTTCGAAGCGACACTCTCATTCCTTGGCATCGGCGTACAGCCCCCGCATTCGAGTTGGGGAATCTTAATTAAAGACGGTGCCGAACGCCTACTCTCCAACCCACTACTTCTCTTCTTTCCATCAATCTTCTTCATCCTAACCCTTCTCTCACTGAACTTCCTGGGTGATGGCCTACGTGATGCCTTGGACCCCAAATCATCGAAAGACTGACTTCACAAACTCATGCCACTGCTCGACATACAGGACCTGAAAATTTCATTTCACACACGCAACGGTGAGGTGAAAGCGGTCGATGGCGTGTCGCTGAAAGTTGAAGAAGGTGAAGTTGTGGGCATCGTCGGCGAGTCCGGTTCGGGCAAGTCGGTCACCGCCTATTCAATACTTGGCCTCATCCCCACGCCTCCCGGCAAGATCGAAGGCGGAAGGGCCCTCTTCAAAGGTACCGATTTGCTCAAACTCAGCCAAAGGGAACTCAACACCTACCGCGGCCGCAAGATCTCCATGATCTTTCAGGATCCAATGACTTCCCTCAACCCCTACCTCAAGATCAGCAGCCAACTCATCGAACCACTTGAGCTTCACGAAAATCTCAAGGGCAAACCAGCCTTGCACCGCGCCATTGAAGCATTGGAGCAAGTTGGCATCAATGGCGCCGAAAAGCGCATTCACAGCTACCCCCACGAATTCTCCGGCGGTATGCGCCAGCGGGTGATGATCGCCATGGCTCTGATTACCAAACCGGACCTCTTGATTGCCGACGAGCCGACCACCGCGCTTGACGTCACCATCCAGAAACAGGTGCTCGAGACCATTCGTGATCTACAAAAAGAAACCGGCACCGCTGTGATCTTCATCACCCACGATCTGGCGGTTGTCCATGAGATGTGCGACCACGTGAATGTGATGTATGCGGGACGCGTGATCGAAAGCGCTCCCGCCTCAGAGCTGATCAAAAATCCGTTGCACACTTACACCAAGGGCCTCTACCGCTCCAATCCCAGCAACCACCCCAAAGGACAGGATCTCCACACCATTCCAGGTTTGCCTCCCGACCTCACTAAACTGCCCGCCGGATGCACCTTCGCCCCGCGCAACAGCCTCGGTGACGTCAGTTTATGTCTTACCGACCGCAAACCCGAATTGATTGAACACAGCAGAGGACACTTCGTGCAAAATTGCCCCGGATGCCTCTGCTGCAAGGACTAACCACGATGCTTAAGCTCTCCAACATCAAGAAAACGTTTCACAAGGGCCGAGAATCCGTGGTGGCCGTGAATGATGTCTCACTTGAAATCGATAGTGGCGAGATCCTCGGCCTAGTGGGTGAATCGGGCTGCGGCAAGTCAACCATCTCGCGTATCATCATGCAATTGATCATGCCGGACTCCGGCAGCGTACAACTTGGCGACGTCAATCTGAGTGCCTTGTCGCGCGCAGCCATCCGCCGCCATCGACTGGACTTCCAAATGGTTTTTCAGGATCCCTATGCTTCACTCAACCCGCGGCTCACCATCTTTTCTACCATCGGCGAAGCCTTGCAGCAGCGCCGCCCGAGCCTCAAGGGCGAAGCTCTGCGCAAGCGAGTGGGAGAACTACTGGAAACCGTTGGCCTGCCCGCCAACCAGATGAAGCGCTATCCGCACGAATTTTCAGGTGGCCAGCGCCAGCGCATTGCCATTGCCCGCGCATTGGCGCCCGAACCTCGCATCATGATTGCCGACGAGCCTGTCTCTGCTCTCGATGTCTCCATTCAGTCCCAAATTCTAAACTTGCTTCGCAAACTTCAGAAGGACCTTGGCCTGACCATGCTTTTCATTTCCCACGACTTGGCAGTTGTGCACTACCTTGCTGACCGCATTGCAGTCATGCATCAAGGTAAGATCATTGAGCACGGAGAAGCCGGCCAGATCTTTGAGAAACCCAGAGAGCCTTACACCAAACAACTACTCTCCTCAGTGCCGGTATTGTCAGGGCACACCTTATGAAATCAATCAGGCTCCTCTATCGGCAGCCATTTGAGCTTCCTCCTCGTGGGAGTGAATTAAGAGGGACACCTGAACCCCCACTTTATCACCTGCAGCTTTCATCATGTTGCGGATGGCAGACGCGGTGAAGCCGTTACGGCCGATCATGCAGGCCACATCAGAGCCCTCAAGGATAAGCTTGAAACGAAGTTTATTAGGACCTAATTCGGCAACTTTAAGAGTGGCCCTGGAAGGGTTATCAATCAGGCTGACCGCTACATATTGCAGGAAGGCTTTGAGTTTGGCGGTGACCAATTCCATGAGCATAGAATTGACCCACATTTACGGATTCGCAAGTCAAAGCGCTCCTTTTCGCTCTTGAATCTTACTCGCCGTCCTGCCTTGGTTCCTTCCCACCATTGCCACCCCATGTCCAACACTTACCGCATCACTATTCTCGCCGGCGACGGCATCGGTCCCGAAGTCATGAAGCAAGCCGTCCGCGTGCTCGATGCCGTCGAAGCCAAGTTCGGTTTCAAAGTTGAACGCAGCGAGCATCTGGTAGGTGGCGCAGCAATTGATGACAGTGGCCATCCCCTTCCCGACGAAACTCTCAATGCCTCCGAGGCAGCCGATGCCATCCTGTTTGGATCAGTTGGTGGCCCGAAATGGGAAAACCTTGCGCCAGATATTCAGCCAGAACGTGGAGCCCTCCTCCCACTGCGAAAGCATTTCAGTCTTTTCGCCAATCTACGTCCGGGTGTTTGCCTTCCCGCCCTGACGCACGCCTCGCCAGTAAAACAAGAACTCATTACCAACGGTTTCGATGTGCTGTGCGTCCGCGAACTTACCGGGGGCGTCTATTTCGGTTCCCCCAAGGGTCGTCACGAGGAGAACGGCGACACGGTGGCACTGGACACCATGATCTACAAAAAGAGTGAGATTACCCGTATCCTTCATGTGGCCTTTAAAGCCGCTATGGGTCGCGGCAAACGCCTCCTCTCCGTAGATAAGGCCAACGTCCTTGCCTCTTCTGTTCTGTGGCGAGAAACTGCTACTGAAATCGCCAAGCAATACCCTGAAGTCGAACTCGAGCACATGTATGTCGATAACGCGGCCATGCAATTGGTACGCCGGCCTGGCGAATTTGATGTGCTAGTCACTGAAAATCTCTTCGGAGACATCCTCTCAGATGAGATGGCCATGATATCCGGATCTCTGGGCATGTTGCCTTCTGCTTCGTTGGGCACCCAGAATGAGAATGGTCTCTATTTTGGCATGTATGAACCCTCTGGTGGATCTGCTCCAGATATTGCGGGTCAGGGCATCGCAAACCCCATCGCTCAGATTTTATCGCTCGCCATGCTGATGCGCTTCTCCCTTGGAGAAACCAAAGCGGCCGATGCCATTGAAGCTGCAGTCGCCAAGTCCATCGCTGACGGCTTCCGCACCGGTGATATCTCCACAGGCAACGTGGGCGAAACCAGAGTTGGCACTTCCGAGATGGGAGACGCCATCCTAGCACGTCTCTGACATTACTTTTTCATCGTGGTATGAACATCACACTTGGCATTTCGGCCTCAATAGCTGCCTATAAGGCTGCTGATCTGTCATCGCAGTTAATCAAGCGAGGCCATGTTGTGCATATAGTGATGACCCAAAGCGCGACTGAATTCGTGACTCCTCTCACACTTCAGACTCTTACCCGCAATCCTGTCCTTACCTCCTTGGAGGACGAAAAACATAGCTGGAAGCCTGGCCATATCGAATTGGCCGACCAGTGCGACCTCTTTCTGGTTGCACCCGCAACCGCCAATCTTCTCAGTGAATTTGCCCACGGTCTCGCATCCAACCCAGTAAGTTCAGTTTACCTCGCTCTTCCGCCGGAAACACCCAAGTGGATTGCCCCTGCCATGAATGGTAAAATGTGGCAACATCCTGCAACCCAACGCAACATCGAGCAACTCAAAGCCGATGGCTGCGAGTTCATTGGCCCCGAGCAAGGCGAACTAGCCTGCGGCTACGAAGGTATCGGTCGCTTGGCTGATATCGAGGCTATTTTGACTGTGGTGGACGGGATCTGAGTGCAAAAAATGCCCCACATTTCAACGCAAAGAGCGCTAATCGCTCCGCTTTGTTCATTGCATGGGCCAGGTCCCATGCCAGACTTTGAAATATCAAATAATGAGCACCGAAGCACTACAACAACAAATCAACGAATCCAGCTCATGGATTCAGGCTGTCCGTGAGGAAATGGCCCAAATCCTCGTCGGACAGGCCGAACTCGTCGACCGCTTACTTGTCGGCCTGCTTTGCAACGGGCACATTCTCCTTGAAGGTGTTCCGGGCCTCGCCAAGACCCTTGCCGTCAAGGCCCTGTCCGGATGTTTGGACACAAGCTTTTCCCGAATTCAGTTCACACCAGATCTCCTTCCTGCCGACCTTATCGGCACCATGGTCTAT
>JBMYMN010000076.1:0-12364 GCA_049597355.1 Luteolibacter sp. | reverse complement strand
GGTTGGGCTCTGGGCCATCGGACTGAACGGTGTTCTTGGCCTTGGGTTGCTGCTTAGCCTCGGGCTTGGTTGAATGCAGTTCCAGATGAGAGAGGATAGCTTTGGCCCGCTCCACTACTGGCTTGGGCAAGCCAGCCAAGCGGGCCACCTGAATGCCGTAGCTCTTGTCTGCCGCACCTGGAAGAATCTTGTGCAAAAAGATGATCTCCTCATTCCACTCGCGTACGGCGACATTGTAGTTTTCTACTGCCTGCTTGGCTTGAGCGAGGTCGGTTAACTCATGGTAGTGAGTAGCGAAGAGAGTACGGCAGCCGATGCCGTCATGAAGATGTTCCGCAACCGCCCAGGCGATGGAGAGTCCGTCGAAGGTCGCAGTACCTCGCCCGATCTCATCCAAAATAACTAGTGATCGGTCGGTGGCATGATTGAGGATTAGCGCAGTCTCACTCATCTCGACCATAAAGGTGGACTGACCACGAGAAATGTCATCGGAGGCACCCACCCGACAGAAAATACGATCAACCAGACCGAAGCTGGCCGAGTCGGCCGGCACATAGGCACCGATCTGGGCCATGACCGCCATCAAGGCCACCTGTCGGATGTAGGTCGACTTGCCGGCCATGTTGGGCCCTGTGAGAATCTGTACACGCGAGCCCTCATGATTCATGGCTGTATCATTGGGCACAAACTTGGTGTCGACGAGCGTCTGCTCAAGCACCGCATGGCGACCATTCTCAACCACGAAGCCGTGTCCTTCATCGAGAACAGGACGACAGTGACGATGAAGTTGCGCGACTTCCGCAAGTCCGCAAAGCGTATCGATTTCCGCCACTGCAACGGCAGTCGTCTGAAGCTGAATGAGATGACAGCATACCTTTTCGCGGAGATCAGCAAATAGTTCTGCTTCAAGTTTTTTGGAGCGCTCCTCAGCACCCAGCACCTTGTTCTCCACCTCCTTGAGAGCCGGCGTGATGTAGCGCTCGGCATTGGCCATGGTCTGTTTGCGAGTGTAGTCCTCGGGCACCTTGTCGAGGTGAGTCTTGGTGACCTCAATGAAATAGCCGAAAACATTGTTGAACTTTACCTTGAGCGAATCGATGCAGGTGCGCTTGCGCTCGTCCTCCTGCAATTTGGCAATCCACTCCTTGCCGTCTCGCTGAGCACTGCGCAGTTCGTCGAGCTCACCGGACCAGCCATCGCGGATGATACCGCCGTCGCGGAGGTGAGCAGGTGGCTCATCGACCAGTGCCTTATCCAGCAGGCCGGTCAGTTCACTAAAGTCATGAAGTCTTTCGATTAGCCCATACTGGCCCTCAAGCAGACTCGAAAGATCCTCACGCAGGGCTGGAATTTGCGACAGCGAGATGCCCAAGGACTGCAGATCGCGACCATTGCCGGAGCCTTGCGACAGCCGAGATGTGGTGCGTTCGATATCACGGATGCCCTTGAGGGATTCACGGCATTTGGAGAGCACGTACGGCTCGGCGAGGAAAGCGGCAATGATATCTTGTCGGATCTTGAGGGTTCCCAGATCACGAAGGGGATGTAGGATCCAATCGCGCAACAGACGAGCGCCCATTGGGGTTGCAGTACGATCCAGCACCCCAAGCAGGCTGTGGGCCCGGCCACCGCGGGACTCCACAAGATCGAGGTTACGTTGTGAAGCAGCATCGATCAGCACATGATCTGCATTTTCACGCAACTGGGGATACTTAAGATGACCGCAGGGTCGCTTGAGCTGATGAATGAGATAATGTAGGATCGCTCCTGCCGCTCCACTGGCTGCATGCAGATCAGCACAGCCAAAACCATCCAGAGAATGTACTTCGAAGTGGTTCTTGAGAAGATCGGCGGCTTGGTCAAATTGAAACGTGTAGCCATCATAAGGCATGCCATTTGCAACCTCGCCGAAGTCCCCATGAAGGTGATCTGGAATGAGCAACTCGGTCGGGGCGAGGCGAGCGATCTCGTCATTGAGTTGTTGGCGGTCGGTGTATTCCGCCACGATAAATTCACCAGTGGTGTGGTCCACACAAGCTAGGCCCCAGGTCTTGTTCTGGTGATGCAGGGCAGCAAGGTAATTCGAGCGGCCGTCCTCCAATAGACTGAGGTCGTCAATGGAGCCGGGCGATAGGATGCGTGCAATCTCTCGCTCAACCAACTTGCCCGGCTTGGGCTCGGATGTCTGTTCGGCGAGAGCTACTCGCTTACCAGCCTTGAGTAGCCGCGCGATATAGCCTTGAGCCGCGTGGAAGGGCACCCCACACATGGGAGTTTCTCCGCGTTTGGTGAGCGCCACATTGAGGATTGGGGCGGCCACCTTGGCATCCTCGAAAAACATCTCGTAGAAGTCGCCGAGTCTGAAGAAAAGGATGATATCGGCAGGCAGCGATTTCCGCATGGCTGTGTATTGAGCCATCATCGGTGTCTTGGTGGACGCTGCCATGAGCAACAGCTTGGGCGGCACGCCGGCGGGAATCAAGAAGAGCATTTCCCTGAAGCATACGGACTCATGGTCCGAGGGATCAGAAACTCAACGCAACCCCACTCGTGAAAAGCAAATCGTGATGATCACGATCAATAACCGGCAGACTTTCGTAACGACTCACAAGCTCCCAGCGCCAGCTCAGCTTGTCATTGAGTTTGGTGTCTAGCGCCAACTTCGTCGCTAGGGTGTAGTCATCGGGCTCATCAAAGGGGGTTGATATCTCAATCGACTGATCCAGCGAAGTGCGCTCGCTGATTTTGTATTCCAAGCGCTGAGCCATCAGCAGCGAGAAGTAGTCATCCCAGCCCTGACCCGTCTGTTCCACAGTGTATCTTGGGCCGAGTTCCAGAGAGAGTTGGATTCGCTCGTCCTTGATCAGGTAGCGGCCCACCAGTAGCGACGGACTGATGCGGTACTGAATGTCAGCCAAGTCATCGCGAAGAAAACTGAGGGCGAAACCGACATAATCTGGATCTTCATCAATCCAATTGATCTGGAAAGATGAACTGGTGCGATCGGTAGTAGTCCGACCTCCATCTTCAGCGATTTGATGATCCAATTCCCATCCGATTTCGAGATCGTCGGTGTGTAAATCGCTTTCCCAATCAAACTGAAGACCCGTTTTGTCGGCATTGCCACGATTATAGGTTAGGCCCATCGCTACAGTGGTGACCCAGTCGCTATCCCCAGATCCAATGGCTTTACTCAACCAACCCGTACGGAAGTCTGTTCCTGCCGTGCAGTTCACCTCATCGCCGTTGCCAATCGCATATTTCAATCCCATGAGCAGAGCCGTGTCGCTGCTGCCGCTACCAGATGCCGGATCGGAATCCACCCGATGGCGAATGAAGCTTCGCATAGACAAACGTCCGTTAAGCCGATTTTCCAGACCCAGCTCAAATTCAACCACTGAGTTGGAGAAGTCCTCCACTTGTGGCGTCCAAGTAAGGGACTGCCACAACCTAAGATCATCATTGCATTGATATTCAAAGCGCTGACCAAGGCGCGCAGTCATGTAGTCATTATCGTCTCCGGCCTTTTCCTCCCATGCGTAACCAGGACCAAACTCAAGAGAGAGTTGCGCCTTTTCGCTCTGCAGCAGATGACGACCTAACAGAAAACTACCATCAATGCGGTAGTCGATGTCAGCTACGGCATCCGTGAGAGCGGATGCATACTGACTCACATACCAGTTCTCGTTGAGGTCACGCGACAATTGCTGATGCAATTTGTAGCTATTGGAACTCTCAACTGAATTACTCGAAGAATAAAAATGATCAAATCCAATGCGCGCATCATAAATCTCGCCCTCGTATTCCGCCAGCAACTGGATTGACCAAGCGAGTGATTCGGAGTTGCCGTCTGCCACGGCCATCGAACCCGCAGTGGACAACTGCCAGGCATTATCCGAATCACCTGAAACCTGCCCCAGACCACTAATCAGGCAAAGCACGATTACAATGAAACGATTTCCACGCATGAAGCAGGTCTAAGCGAAAAGAAAAGTCCGTCGATCAGAAAACTCCATTCAGCTTGCGTCCAATCCAGAAGATCCCAAGCAACAAGACCAAGGCGATCAATGTGCCCCAGTTCGACCACAATGGCACACGCGATTCCATCGGTCGGGGTTCGGGCAAAGCGTTGATCTCCTTGATGAGTTCAGCCAACTGCATGGGTTGCACGATGCGCCCCTTGGCTACCTTGGCCATCTCGTCGAGTACTTCGGGACGAGCGGGTTGGCCGGTCTTTTCAATCTCCACTCCCTGGGCCAGAAGCTTGGTTTCTAGGGGCTGATCTTCAGCGCCACTGACAACTGCCTTGATCTTCCAGGTTCCGGGGAGGTCAACTTTGAATCGGCCATTAAACGCCCCCCAGCCTTCCTCACTCTTACGCAGATCGATGCGCTTAAGGCGGCCATCAGGAGCGGTCAACTCGATCGTCACCCGCCCGTCCTCAAGGGGAGCACCCTTGGCATCGAAGGCATTGGCATTGAGAGTCACGGTGGCACCCGGCTCAGGGCGCTCTGGGGTAAAATAGACCCGCACGCGCTGACCAGCAGCCATATTACGCTGATAGGACATCCAGCGGGCGACTTGGCCCCAGAAACGATAATGGTAAAGATCCTCCACGCCGCGGCGCCAGCGCCATGCTGAATCCGTTCCCATGAAGAGCACCTTGCCATTACCAGCGGGCTTGGTCACCAACAATGGCACAAGACCATACTTGCCACGACGATTGCCATGAACAGCAAGCACCTCGGTACCTGCCTTGGATTTGATAATAGGCGCGTGCCAGTAGAAACCGGGAAGACGGCGCCAGATCTCGGGGTTCTCCTCCTCACTGTCACCTAACATGGTAAGCAATGAGCCACGACCTTCGGTGGTCAGTATTAAGGGAGCAGCGATGGGCTCCGACAGACCTTCGGGCCTCTTATTGTCCAATACCACTGGCATGAGGTCAGCGAGATCGGTATCCAGCAGCGAAAATTGGTTGCCTTGGCTGCCAGGCAAGAAAACCACACCTGAGGCTTGATTTTCCACTAAACCACGGATGAGCGTACACTGCTCCTTGGTCAACTGGTTATTGTTGATACCAACGTCGCCTAGGAAGATGACATCGAATTTGGAAAGGTCCTCCAGCTTTTCAGGGAAGCCCTGAACGTAGTCGCTGCCACCACCCAGTCCGAGCTGCGGATGAAAGAGAAGACAGGAAAGTTCCACCCCAGGGTCGCGTGAAAGTGCGTTGCGCAGGAACCGATATTCCCATCGTGGCAAGCTCTCAACCACCAGAACCTTGATCTTTTCTGGTCGACCAGAGATTACGAACTCGCGCGCGTTGTTGGCGTCGACCAGTTCACCCTCGGCCACAGGCACAGAGAGCTCAAGCTTGGTGGCGCCATCCTTGTTGAGTCGCCAAAGTATGGAATCATAAGTCTCGGAGTTGGGTGGCAGTATCAGATCCTTGGTCACTTCCTTACCGTTTTCATCTCGCAACCGAACAACAGTGCGAACTTGACGATCGAGCGAAGAGCGGATGGTGAAGGGTATCTGTACTTTCTCGCCGACCACGCCGTAGCTCGGGGCAGACACTTGCATGAGGTCAATATCGGGCAGGCGTACAGCACTACCTACGGGAATCGGGAACAGCGGAACCCCCCGCAGTCGCATTTTCTGGGCAGCTGCCACTGGTGGCTGACCCATGTTGTAGTCTGCATCTGTGAATAGCACCACCGCACGCAGATTGTCCTCAGTTTCAAGTAGCGAAGAGATTGCGGATTCGAGATCAGTTCCAGATAGGGCAGGCTTGTCGGGATCAGGCTGGGCAAAGGGCAACACTTTGACATCGTTCTTGCCCTCTTCCTCCAGTGGCTTCCAGATATCCGAGCTCAATGCCTCCTGAACCCATTCGTCGCGACCGACAATGCCAGATTTGCTGCCAAGTCCCTGTGGCAGATCGGCATCGATCGTGGTCATCGACTTCGATTGGTCAGTCAGGATGGCGATGCGCGGTTTGCTGGTGGGATTAATCACAGTCAGCCATTCGGGCTGCCATAACAACAGAGCAACAGCGATGGCTGCCATCATCCGCATGACCTCAAGTACTGCTGCACGCTTAGGGTGAGGGCTACGCTTCCAGCTGAGCCATGACAGGATGCCGACAGTAATCAGGCCACCGATGCCGATGACCAAGGTCAGGGGAGTTGGGTTGAGGGAAAGCATGTCAATCAAGTGGGGCCTCAGGATGCGGAGGTGGCTTTACCGGAACCGGGCTGAGGGCTTCGGGTGGGAAGAACCACCACGGGAGATTTCTTAGGCAGGCACAAAAGGGCCTCTGCAATAAGGAACAACATGGCAGCGATGAGAAAGGCCCGCCACACATCACGGGACAACCCGGAGTCATCCACCTGACCGGTCTGGTCGAACATACTGAAGTTGATACCGTCGAGCAGGCCGTCAAGTTCATCGCGGGTCAGGATACCCGGAATATCCTCAATATCAGGCCGATTGATAGCCAGCAACTGGTCACCGGTATCATAGACACCCGCTTCGTAAAGGGCATTGGCCACATCAGGCTGACCATAGCTATCGAGTCGCCGACTTGTGCCTTCACTCCGGCGTGAAGTATTACGCCCAACCTCACCCTGATAGGCCCGGTCAAACCGATCCGCACCGGCAAGCACCATGCGCTGTAGCGCAGGTAAAAGCAGATCCGCGTCACCCAAGTTGGACCATGTGTAATCAGGAATGGAGCCAAGGCACCAGACAGTACCTTCGTTAATGATACGGCGAGTTAGAGCGGGCTGGCCATCAGCCCAAGTCGCCAGCGGCACGATATCACCTAAGGGTATCTGACGTTTGAGTCCTTTGAATCGCTGGCCGGCCAGCATGGTGCCATCAATGGCATCACGAAACAAACCATCCATGCGATTCCACTCCTCAAGGATAAAAAACTTGTCACGGGCGGACTCCTGAACCTCGGACCAAGAAATGCCCAGCAATTGGTCTTCGCCTCCAATTCCGGGCGGCATCAGCATCAGTTCACCTCCGGCAGAGACAAAACTTTCGAGGGCTTGCTGATCAGACGCCTCTTTGGGAAGGGGAGCGGCCCAGACCACTGCTGCGAGATCGTTGCTAAGCTCCTTGATTGCCTGGTCAGGCATCACCGCCTTAACGCTAAAACCGTCAAGACCCGGCGGGGCTGCGAGTAGAGTGAGATAGTCGGCGGACTCGCCCGCGAGTGAGACCACCATGGTCTTGCGATCCAGTGCCTGGCCGTAAGCAAAATAAGCGACGTTGTCGCGAGGGTTGCCGTCACCTGGAATCGACACCCATCCGTAGCCGGAATCCGCTTTGTCAGGCAGTTGAATGCTTTTTTGAAAACGCAGTGCTTGGCCGTCCATGGTGAGGGAGTCGGTGGTACTGGACCCATCGATATGAATGCTCAGTGGAAGAGTGACGGATGAACGGCGATCACCGTAACGCAGAACTTCAAGTTCCAGTTGAAGACGATTGCCAGAGCGACGGGCAGACAATACACGCACGGAGGAGTTGGCATCGGCAGGGCCTGTCATGGAGAGCACACGCAGGCGTGGCGAGTTTGGCAGGGAGTCAATACTAGCCCGTAGTGTGGCCCATCCCTCATCAGCACTATCCCAATTGGTGCTCTGCAGATCAGACGCCACCCAAACCTCAGACTTACCCGTGCTGTCACGTAACCAGTCAGCCGCACGATTTAGCATCGCTGGTATATCGGCGGCTGAGTCCGTCGCTTGAGTTCCCGCAATCTCAGCGAGAACATCGGGAGACGGAACTTCCTGTGGTTGAAGCGAAGCGCTATCGATCAGCACCAATCTGGGATTGCCCAAGTCGTCGATCGCATCGGCTACCTTTTCGAGAATAATTTCACGGCGGGACTTGAGGCCATCACCAGCACGGATCTCCATCGATGCAGAACGGTCCAGCAATAGCACCACCGTGTCGATGGATCCCCCGCCCCAGCCAATCAGACCGGAAACCACCGGCTTTGCAGCGGCGACAATCAAGCCGGCCAACAGCAGGCAGCGGCATGCGAGAATGATGATATTGCGGAGCTTGCGTTTGCCGCGCGACTGACGGGTAGCCTTGAGCAAAAACTGCATCGCAGCCCATTGGATGGTCTGGTGGCGACGCCGGTTGATCAGGTGAATGATGACCGGTATCGAGGCAAAAGTGAGGCCCCAGAGAAACAATGGTGAGAGGAAAAGCATGAGACGCTATTTCTTGGACTTGGACAAGCGAGCGGTGAGAAACTGGCGCAGCAGAGGTTCTGTATCCGTATCCGTGGTGATCAACTGGTAGTCGGCGTTGGCATCGTGGCATTTGTCGCGCACGGCTTCCATGAAGTCACGCAGTGCCGTCTTGTATTCCTCGGCAATGAGGTTGGGCTCGGCTACCAGAGCAGTACCATCCTCCATATCAACAAAGCGCTTGGGACGATCGAATTCAAAATCAATCTCCTGCGGGTCCATCAGATGAAATACAGCAATGTCGTGCTTGCGGTAGCGCAGATGCTGAAGTGCGTCACCCAATTCTTCGGGATCAGAGAAAAGGTCGGAGAGGATCACGACCAATGCGCGTTGGCTGACCTTTTCGGCCACGGTATGTAAGGCTTCGACCAAACCGGTTTCACCGCCCGGCTCGAGATCATTGAGGGTAGAGAAGATATGCTCCAAGTGGGAGACGTTGCGACTTGGTGGAATTTCCAGGTGCAGCTTGTCAGTGCAAACAGATAGGCCAGCGGCATCACCTTGATTCACAAGGAGATATGCCAATGAAGCCGCAACCTGACGAGCATAGGAAACCTTGCTGCCATGCTCACCCTCAAAGTTCATCGAACCCGAAGCATCTACCACGAAATAGGCACGAAGGTTGGTATCGGCTTCAAACTCCTTGATATAGAAGCGATCCGAGCGAGCGAACACCTTCCAGTCAAGACGTCGGGTGTCATCGCCTTCGACATACTTGCGATATTCGGCGAACTCAACCGAGGAGCCACGATGCGGCGAACGGTGTTTGCCTGCCACATTACCCAGCATGGGTGTCCTGGACTCAAACGGCAGGGCTCCCAGGCGGGATAACAAATCACCATCTAAAAAGTCGTATTTCATGCTTCGCGCATTTCCTCGACCAGACGATCGATGATCTTCTTGGAGGTCATGCCCTGCGACTCAGCAGCAAAATTCGTCAACACACGGTGCGTTAGAACGGCAGGCGCAACAGCTTCGATGTCCTCAAGTGAGGCCATGTATGAGCCACGGAGAGCTGCCCGCGACTTAGCGCCCAAGATAAGATACTGCACGGCACGCGGGCCGGCGCCCCAACCCACTGTGTCCTTGACCCACTGTGGGCTTTCAGGCTGACCTGGGCGAGTCATGCGCACCATCTTAACGGCGTATGCGTAGAGGTGCTCTGGAACGGGTACGCGACGGACCAACTCTTGGAAGGCGAGAACTTTCTCACCGTCAAGCAAGTGATCCAGCTTGGCCTTCTTCATACCCGTGGTCTCTTGCGCGATACGAATTTCCTCATCCTCACTAGGATAGTCCACCTCAATAAGGAACATGAAACGGTCCAGTTGAGCTTCGGGGAGCGGATAGGTTCCCTCCTGCTCAATCGGGTTTTGGGTAGCCAATACGAAAAAGGGAGGCTCGAGTGTGAAGGTGCGACCCAACACGGTAACTTTGTGCTCTTGCATGGCCTCGAGCATCGCGGACTGGGTCTTGGCAGGCGCGCGGTTAATTTCATCCGCGAGCAGCATGTTGGCAAAGACCGGACCCTTAACGAACTCAAACTCGCGGCGCCCACCTTCACCAGACTCCTGAATGATGTCAGTACCGGTAATATCCGCGGGCATCAGGTCGGGAGTGAACTGAATGCGGTTGAAGGAAAGGTCAAAGGTTTCCGCGACCGACGAAACCAACAGTGTTTTCGCCAGGCCGGGAACCCCCATCAGAAGGGCATGACCTCGGGCAAAGAGCGAGATCGCCAACTTCTCAACAACATCTTCTTGACCAATAATCACTTTGCCGACCTCTTCTTTGAAGCTGGCGTATACCTTGCCCAATTCATCGATGGCGGCGACATCATCAGGCGGCAGTATCATCTCCGGAGAGGCGGTTTGCTCGGGTGCCACTGCAGGAGAGGATTGCGGCATCTCGTCGGAGATGGAATCGTTTGCGGTATCCGATACAGAGTCGGGGGTGGTTTCTGTTGTTGAGTCCATGATCGTAACGTTAACGCAGAAGCTAGGAGCCGACTTTCGGATGTCCAGTATGGAAAACCTGTTGAGCCCTCGATTTACCATTATTTTACCAATACAGAGTAGAAGATGCGCACTTCGCTCGAGCACAGCGTAACCACATTTGGGCAGACGGATGCGGATACACATGGAATGTGCTGATATTACGGATGTGTTTAGCATGAATCAGGCCCACGGGTCCGGCCACGTGCAGCAAGCCAACAAAACACGTAAACTAGGGGAAAAATTCCATTTACGGCTTGCCAGCATCGGTTTGTCTGATACACCACCCGCCCCCGCGACTCTACAGAGACGCACGACCGATTACGCAATCACGCGAACAATCATCGCAATAGCACACCCTACCACCGCCCAAACCTCCGTCCATCATGGCACGCATCCTCGGTATCGAAATCCCCAACGAGAAGCGCATTGAAGCATCTCTGCCCTATATTTTTGGCATTGGTCCGTCGACCGCTTCCAAGGTCCTTGACCAAGCCGGCATCGACCCCAACATCCGCACCGGACAACTCAGCGAAGACCAACTCGTTAAGATCGGCCAAATCATCCAAGCGGAGTCCATCGTGGTAGAAGGCGACCTCCGCCGTGAGCGCCAGGCTCAACTCAAACGCCTCACCTCCATCAACTGCTTCCGCGGCATCCGTCACAAGCGTGGTCTACCCGTTCGCGGTCAGCGCACCCGCACCAACGCCCGCACACGCAAGGGCAAGAAGAAGACGGTCGGTGTGAAAAAGTAATTTTCCTCTCCCTCTACCACCATGTCAGACGAAACCGCCAAAAATTCCGCCGAGGAGCAATCCGAGTCGGTTGAGCCCACAGAAGCTCCAGCACCCGCCAACCCTCCCGCTGAGGAAGTTGCTCCTGCCCCTGAGGCAGCTGAGGCACCCGCCGCAAGCCAAGAGGCCCCCGCTTCCGAAGGGGAATCTTCCGACGAGGAAGCCCCCAAGAAAAAGGAAGAAAAGAAGGATATCTTCGCTGAACTCCTCGGAGGCGACGAAGAGGTCAAGGTTCACAAGGCCAAGAAAGCCAAGAACATCAGCAAGGGCATTGTCCATGTTACCGCCACTTTCAACAACACCTTGGTCAACGTCACCGATGTCAATGGCAATGCCATCGGCTGGTCGAGTGCCGGTAAAATGGGCTTCAAGGGCTCCCGCAAAAGCACCGCATACGCCGCACAGGTCGTATCGCAGGATGCCTGCCGACAAGCCATGGGCCACGGTCTCAAGGAAGTGGACGTTCGTGTCAAAGGTCCCGGCTCCGGCCGTGAGTCTGCCGTACGGGCAGTTCAGGGTCTGGGTTTGGAGATTCTTTCCATCCGCGACGTGACCCCAATCCCTCACAATGGTTGCCGCCCCAAGAAGGCCCGCCGCGTCTAATTATTCATCCCCTACTTTTTTAACCTACCATGGCACGTTACACCGGTCCCCGCGCCAAGATCAGCCGCCGCTTTGGCGTCTCGCTATTTGGCCCCTCAAAAGCAGTCGAACGACGCAACTTCCCTCCCGGCCAGCACGGTCTGCGTGGCGGTCGTCGAAAGAAAAGCGAGTACTCCGTCGCGCTCGGCGAGAAGCAGAAGCTGCGTTATCAGTATGGTATTCTAGAGAAGCAATTCCGCGCTTACTACGAAGAAGCCGCACGCCGTCGTGGTGTGACTGGCGAAACCATGCTGCAACTTCTTGAATGCCGTTTGGACAACGTCTGTTATCGCGCTGGCTTCGGCAATACCCGCCAAGCCGCCCGTCAACTCGTCAACCACGGCCACGTCACCGTCAACGGTGTGCGCACCGACGTTGCCAGCTGCCAGGTCAAGCCAGGCGACGTGATCAAAATCGCCGATAAGCCTTCTTCCCAACAGCTCGCGCTGCGCATGACTGACCTCACCCAAGCCATGCCTGCAACCGAATGGCTCGAGGTCGACAAGGAGGCCCTTCAAGCCACCATGAGCCGCGTTCCCGAGCGCAGCGACATCGACCCCATCGTCAACGAGCAGCTCATTGTGGAGCTCTACTCGCGCTGATCATACGATCACCTCTATTGTTTTCAAGAGCGCCCGGACGAGAGTCCGGGCGTTTTTAT
>JBMYMN010000075.1:0-12645 GCA_049597355.1 Luteolibacter sp. | reverse complement strand
TTTGGGTTGGCCCATGGCTTGGGCCACCACCTTGGCAGATGGCGGGGAGTTGGTGAAATTTTCATGGGTAGCACAACTACTGCAGAGAATCACGGTGACCAAACCGGAGAAGAGAAGTGTGGCAGAAGCATTCATTCAACCACGTCGGCTTAACACTTTCACCGAGTATGGGCAAGATGCTTCAACGTTTGCTGGTTGCGGGAAGCCAGCGGCGCACGGGCAGGCCGCGTCTTGGTTGGATCTCGAAGAAGCCCTCCAAACCCTTGCGATTGGAAAGGTTGGCAATGGCCTCGCCAGCGTCTTTCCAGCGCCAGCGAAAGCCGTTTTCGAGTAGCCTTTGGGGAGCGGCCCATCGGCTCTTGAGGACCAGTTCGGTCTCGGTGCCCATGGCCTTGGCTCCGATCTCAAGCATCCAACGACTCGCAGGTAGTCCGATGGGCATGCCCACGGCGTCGCGGAAAGCACCCATCCATTCGCGATTGGTGGGGCACTGAGGGCTGGTGAGGTTGACTGCGCCGCTAAAGAGTATGTCGTCCATCATGTGGTTGATGGCGCGTAGAAAGTCGTCCATGTGGATCCAACTGATCCGCTGTGTGCCCTTGCCCATCGTGCCGCCCAGCCCCAAGCGGGTAACTTGGGAGAGCACATCATACACTGTTGCGGACTCATTAGCGAGCACCATGCCGCTCCGAAGTGCAACCTTACGGGTGGTTGCCGGTGTTGGGTCGTTGAAAAAGGTCTCTTCCCAAGCACTGGCGACGTCGACTGAGAATCCCTCACCGCGTTCGCCGAGCCATTCGTCCTGAGGACGGTCTGTGGCATGTCGATACCATGTCGCTGTGCTTGAGTTCATCCACAGTTTGGGCGCTACCTTGCAACTGCGGATGGCCTCGCCGATGACCTTGGTCGAATCCACCCTGCTGCGTAGGATCTCGTCACGGTTTGTGGCATTGTAGCGGCAATTGACACTGCGCCCGGCGAGGTTGATCACGGCTTCTGCGCCTTCCAAAGCGAGTGCCCAAGGACCGATGCTCTTACCATCCCATTCCAGAAACAGACCGTCTCCACTCCAGCCTTCGCGACTGCGCGCTACGGCGACCACTTCACGACCCTGACGAGAGAAGTGGCGACAGAGATAGCGGCCTATAAAGCCGTTGGCTCCAAAAATGACGACAGTACGGGTGGTGGAGTTCATTGCAGAGGGATTGATGCCGGTTAGGTAGTTGGGAAGGGTGGGGGAGTGGGGCGTTTGCCTTTGCGGCGCATCTTGTCGAAGTTGAACATGTTAAAGAAGTGCATGGCGCCCAGCACTAGGGTCACTACACCGAGTTTGGTAGCGCTGTATTCAACCGCCCCTACCACGCTGTTGGGTTTCTCTCCACGTGCCAGGAATAACAGGATGAAACCGATATTGATAAGGTAGAAGCCGACCACCAGCAGGTGGTTGACAGCCTCAGCGCGGTCCTCGTCGCCGTGGAAGGCGTCGATCAGAAACAAGCGACCATTTTTATGCAGAGTTTTTGCGACCCAGACGGTCAGGCAGAGACTGATCAGGATGTAGGCGGCGTAGGTGAGGATGACGGTGGTCATGGCGGTATGGGTATTGGTGTGGATTTATCCGAGAAGTTTGGCGGCCATCTTGATGGCGAAGGTGTGATTCATGGAGGAGACCTTGTCGGCGAGGGTGGTCGCGAGTTTGACGAACTCTTCAAGCTCCTTGATCTGCGAGTGGAAGGCTTTGCCCTCGGCGGTTTTGATACCCTTGCTGTCGGCGGCGCATTGGCGCAGGACTTCGAGGGCAGGATCGAGTTCGCGGCGTTTGCGTTCCTTGGCAACCATGGTAAATATTTTCCAGACGTCCTTTTCTGCTTCGAAGTATTCCTTGCGTTCCCCGATCCGAACAATACTGCGAACCAAGCCCCATGCGACCAGCTCCTTGATGTTGGTGTGGGCATTGCCACGGCTGATTTTCAGCTCATCCATGACCTCGTCGGTCGACATCGGGCTAGTGGAGGTCATGAGTAGGGCATGGATCTGGGCCATGGTGCGGTTGATACCCCATTGACTACCCAACGCACCCCATTGAGAAATGAACTCGGTGCGAGGCTCATCGAGGCTCTTTTGATTGGACAGATGCTTACCTTTCAACACTTTCAGAAATTACTGAAAATACAGAATCTGGCAAGAATAATCGGAGAAATCATTGGTTTCTTGGACCAAAGTCTACCTCGAGGATCTGAAATGCTCTGCCGAGATGCCCGGGGTGAGTGAGGGTTTGGAACTGACGCATGGCCTTTGGGTCTGGATTGCCCTCCTGAGCGAGCAGCCAATCCTTGGCTTGGTGAGTCAGCCAATTGCCCTGACTGATAAGGGAATGAGGGTGGCCGCCGAGATCACGACAGGCCTCGGCCACGGCAGTGAAGTCGACGTGAGCACTGATATCGACTTCGCCCGGATGACTGAGGACATCTGCCCCCGCCTGATGGTGAGAAAAGGCACGCAGGGTGCCCTCGCGCCGATCCGGGTGATAGTAATCGGGTCGCTCGAAGCCATAGTCGATCCACAGCATACGACCTTCGGAGAGTGAATCGTGTATCGGCTCGAGAAATTTCTCGTAGTCACAGCGAATTTCGGTGCGGTAGCCCATAGGGAAGGCATTGCCTAATTGATGGGTAGCGGCGAGTAGTTTGGATTCAGTGATGGGCACGAGTTGCCAGACGAGCGTTTCACCTTCACGGGTGACTCTGCACTCTTGCCAGCCGTCATTGGTCATTTCTATGAGCTGGCAGGGAAGAGCATCCAGCACCTCATTGCCGAAGATGACTCCGGGTTTTGGTGTGAGCTGTGAAGAGGTCGTAATTTGACTAACTTTCGTGATATGATCCGCCAGTGTCACCGTCTGAGCTGCTCGCAGATTTTCAAGGGGATCCGGAATGACATATTCTACTGCGGTGTAGGCGGTCATATTCAATGCGCCAAGAGCGTTTAGAACATCGAGTGCGAGCTTGCCATCATGGGCACCGTATTCGGTGATGCGCCATTTCGATGGTTCGCCCAACATTTGCCACTGCTCGAGAAAATAGTGCGCGAGCAACTGGCCGAAGACGGGGCCCACACTGACACTGGTGTAAAAGTCACCCCTGCGTCCGACTTGCATTTCCCCGCGAGCGTAATAGCCCCGATTTGGCTCATAGAGCGCCATTGCCATATAATCGGCAAAGCTCAGTGGGCCATTTTTGATAATTTTCTCATGAATGATGGATTTCACGGAAGGGTTGCGGGTGGAGTGCGTATGGGGTAGCAGTGGATGTGGCGGCTTTCGCCCCGGGCAGGCCACAACAGATTTGCACCGTCATGGGCTTTGAAGACACAACACGCAACAAACCCAAGCGCAAGCGCATCTTCTTTTTGCGCGGTCGCTTCTGGTTCTGCCTGTTGCTTACTATCTTCGGCCTGACCATTGCCCTGGGTATTGGCAGCCTTTTTGTTTACCAACACTTGGTCGATTACGCAGAACCCTATCGTAATCGTGCCGCTCAATACGATCTGGAGTTGATCGACGAAATCGAACACCCAAGTCTGATTGTCGACCGTAACGGCAAAGAAATTGGCCGATTTTTTGTCCAAAATCGTAGCGTCATCAGCATCGAAGACGTGCCCGAGATCTTCATTGATGCCCTGCGTGCCGGCGAGGATCAGCGCTTTTATGAGCATCAAGGTGTCGATTACGTCGGCGTGGTGCGTGCGGCTTATCTTAATTTCAAGGCGGGCGAGACCACTCAGGGAGCGAGCACCATTACCCAGCAATTGGCGCGCAATGCCTACAACTTGGAGGAAGAGCGCAAGAAGCGCGGTGAGACCGGCATGCAGCGTAAGATTACCGAGATGTTCCTGGCGAACCGCATCGAGCAGCGCTACACCAAAGCGCAGATTCTCGAATTCTATCTCAACCGTATTTATTTTGGACGGGGTTATTATGGAATACGCTCCGCCTCGCTCGGATACTTTGGCAAGGAGCCCAAGGATCTCACGGCCCTGGAAAGTGCGGCCATCGTTGGCTGTATCAAGAATCCGACCAACCTCAATCCCCTGCGCCATCCGGAGGGTAACCGTAAGTCGCGCAATTTGGTGATCGGTCGCATGGTCGATATCGGCTCTTTCAACCGCAAAAAAGCGATGGAACTGATGGCTTCCGAACTGGAGCTGAACCCCAAGCCGCTTCGCCGAGGCACGACTCATCTCTATGAACGCATTGCTGATGCTGTGGAAGCCGTCATAGGTGCAGATGGGTTGGCAGATGGAGGGTATACCATTCACACCACCATCCTCTCTGAAGCCCAAGTTGCTGCTGAAGAAAAGTTGGAACAGATCCTTTCGCAAGCCGAGACCCGCACCGGTTACAAGCATCAGAAGCATGGCGAGTACATCAAGAGTGAGGAGATCGACCCGGAGTATCTTCAGGGTGCCTGTCTTATGGTGCATCGAGACACGGGTGAGGTATTGGTCCATGTGGGTGGCCGCAACTATTCCGAGGCTCCTTATGACTTCATCGAGAGTGGAAGTCGTCCTCTTGGTACGGCTTACTTCCCTTTCATTTACGCCACCGCTCTGGAGGCCGGGCTATTGCCGACGCAACAACTTGAGGACGAACCGATGGACAATAGGTCGGTGATGGTCAGTGGCCGCGAGGGCATTTTGGGTGAGTGGGGAATGGAAGTAATCAATCCACGTTACGAGGGTCAGGTCACCATGCGGCGGGCACTTGAAACGTCAAAAATCTCAGCCACCGTGCGAATGGTCGATTTGATTGGTTTGGATGAACTTGCCAAGCGCACCAACAGCTACGGCTTGCCGATGCTGGATGCGGAGCGGCTCCGGCGGATGGCAGTAGGTTTTGAGTCCGCTTCACTCAAGCAGTTGACGCGTGCCATGTCTGTCTTTGGCGATGGTGGCCGACTTAGTAGTGAGGGTTTCGTGTATCTCGACCGGATTGTGAATGCTCGGGGGGATACGGTCTATCAGCGTGCTCCCAAAAATCTAACAAAAAACCAAGTAATCGACGAGATCACGGCCTTTCAGATACACGATATGCTCCTCGGGGGTAGCGAACGCGGTAGTGCCAAAGGATTTCATGATGATATGCCCGAGGGTTTCCACGGAGCAGGTAAGGGTGGCACTACCCATGACTTTGGAGATACCTGGTTTGCCGGTTACAGTTCGGAGCTCAGTTGTGGTGTCTGGACCGGTTTTCTTAACAGTAATGGTCAGGCCATATATACCGGTGCCTTCAGTCGAGACCTCTCGATGCCGATATGGAAGGCCGCCATGAGTGCCGCGCAGCCCTTTTTCATAGGCAAGCCAGTTGAACGTCCCAAGTCCGTGGTCGAGGAGATGATTTGTTCGATTTCTGGCAAGCGGCCAACACAGTATTGCATAGAATACGTCGAAAACGCGGAGACTGGAGTGGTGGAGGCGGTTTCCACCGCGCGCCGTGAATACTTCCGCGAGGCGAACACTCGCATGCCCTTCTGTCAGATGCACGCCGGTGCCATTCCCAATCAACCCGAGATCAACTTTCCAGACCTCGATCCGTTAGTGGTCGATGCTGTTCCTGTAAGGCCTAAATCGGGGGTATTGATCGGTGATGACCCCTATCACAGTGAGTTGCCATCATATGCCCACAAACAGGAGGACGAAAATCCCGGATTCATGCCGCGCAAAACCTCCGTCCTCGATAGCTTTGACCTGAGCCGCCGAGAAGAGAGGCTGCAGTTGCCGCGGCCGGGTCGTCTAATCATCTTCGATGATTGATCGATGGGCAATACGGAGAATATCTGATCTCTAATTTAGTCTTGATTTATGAAATTAGCCTAAGCTAATTCGTCGCAGTCGTGAATGCTTCCCAATCTTCCATCAAAGCTGGTGTAATCGGGGTTTTTCTTGTCGCTCTGGCTCTTTTGGCCGCATGCTCCAAGAAACTTACCCACGATCCAGACAAGTTGCTGGTAGTGACCACCTTCACCATTCTCGCCGATATGGCCCGCGAAGTGGCTGGTGAAGCCGCCGACGTGGTATCCGTTACCAAGCCCGGTGCGGAGATCCACGGCTACGATCCCACTCCCCAAGATCTGATCAACGCCCAAGGTGCTGACCTGCTGCTTTGGAATGGGCTCAACCTTGAGATGTGGTTCGAGCGCTTTTTTGAAAAGCTCGATGACGTACCGGTTGTGGTGCTTACCGAGGGCATTGATCCCATTAGCATCCAGTCTGGTCCCTATGATGGCAAACCGAACCCGCACGCTTGGATGGCGCCCAAGAATGCTGCCATATACGTAGAAAACATCCGTGCCGCCCTAGTGAAGGTCGATCCCGACAATGAGGAGATCTACAACGCCAATGCCGCCGCCTACACCAAGAAATTGCTCGCGCTCGATGAACCGGTGCGCAAGACCCTGCAGCAGATTTCAGATGGCCAACGTTACCTGGTTACCAGCGAGGGAGCTTTTGCCTACCTCTGCGAAAACTACGATCTCAAGCCACTCTATGTGTGGCCTACCAATGCCGATGCCCAGGGCACTCCCCAGCAGATGCGTATGGTGATCGACGGTGTGCGCGCCAACAGCATTCCGGTTGTCTTTTCGGAGAGCACAGTTAGCGACAAGATGGCCAAGCAGGTGGCCCGCGAAACCGATGCGCGCTACGGGGGTGTCCTTTACGTAGACTCACTCACCGAAGCCGATGGTCCGGTTCCCACCTTCCTCGACCTGCTTCAGTTCAATGCCGACACGATCGTCAAGGGCTTCATGGAATCCAAGTGAGCGTATCCACCACCATTACCGATCCGCAGGACACTCGACTCGAAGTCGAGGGTGTATCGGTGAAATACACCAACGGCCATCTTGCGCTAGACGGTGCCAGCTTTACCCTAGGTGCGGGAACTATCTGCGCCTTGGTGGGTATCAATGGCAGCGGCAAGTCGACCCTCTTTAAGAGTATCATGGGGTTCGTTATTCCCTATCAGGGTAGGGTGCTTATCAATGGTGCGCCGGTCAGTGCCGCCCTTAAACAGAATCTGGTGGCCTATGTGCCCCAGTCCGAGGAAGTGGACTGGCAGTTTCCGGTTTGCGTCAAAGACGTGGTGATGATGGGCCGCTACGGATCAATGAACCTGCTGCGCATCCCCCGTGCCATTGACAAGCGCAAGGTCGAAGAGAGCCTAAAGCGCGTCGATATGTGGGAGCATCGCGATCGCCAGATCGGCGAACTCAGTGGCGGTCAGAAGAAGCGTGTGTTTCTGGCACGGGCACTGGCTCAAGGTGGCCACATTATCCTGCTTGATGAGCCATTCACCGGAGTCGATGTGAAGACTGAGGAAGCCATTATTGATCTCTTGCGTGAACTTCGTGCCACCGGATGCATCGTTCTGGTATCCACTCACAACCTTGGTTCGGTACCGGAGTTCTGCGACCGCACCGTGTTGATCAATCGTTCGGTCCTGGCCTGTGGCCCAACCTCCGAAGTCTTTACTGAGGCCAACCTGATGGCTGCCTTTGGTGGAGTGCTGCGCGAGTTCCAGGTCGAGCAGTCCACCATTCAGAAGCACGACGGACAGAAGGTTCGCATTGTGTCCGATGACGAGCGTCCGCTGGTCTTCGGTAAGGATGGGCATCTCGAGTATCTCGATCGTGAGGAGCACGAGGAATTGATCCGCAAGCGCAGCGAGGAATATGATGGCTGACTGGGCGGAATTGCTACTGGGTCCGTTGGACTACGGTTACATGCAGCGTGCTCTCTGGGTGAGCGCGATGATCGGTGTGGTGTGCGGATTCCTCTCCGCCTTCATCACCCTCAAGGGTTGGTCGCTAATGGGCGACGCCCTCTCGCATGCGGTGGTTCCCGGAGTATCCGTGGCCTATCTTTTCGGACTGCCTTTTGCGCTCGGCGCCTTCGTGACTGGCTTGGTGGCCGCCGCCGGTATGGCCTTTGTGAAAGCCAAGAGCCGGATCCGCGAGGATGCCACCATTGGTGTCGTTTTTACCGCTTTTTTTGCCATGGGTCTGCTGCTGATTTCCCTTTTTCCTGCTCAGGTTGATCTCAGGACTATTCTTTTGGGCAATATGCTGGCCATTTCCAACAGCGATATCATGCAGTTGGTGGTCATCAGTGCGCTCACCCTGCTGATCCTCACGATCAAGTGGCGCGACCTGATGCTTTATTGCTTCGATGAGCGTCAGGCGCGTGCTCTCGGCATGAACCCCGGCCAACTCCACATCCTCCTGATGACCCTCTTGGCCGCGACCGCAGTCGCGGCCCTGCAGGCGGTCGGTGCCTGCCTCGTGGTCGCCATGCTGGTGACTCCGGGAGCCACGGCCTATCTGCTTACAGACCGATTCGGCCGGATGATATCCATTGCCATGGCTGTGGGGTTGGTGAGTTCGGTGGTCGGCACCTACGTCAGTTATTGGTTCAACGGCGCTACCGGTGGCTGCATTGTCACACTGCAGTCGGTGGTGTTTCTTGCGGTATTTCTATTTCAGCCCAAACGTGGCTACTTGGCCAATCGTTGGGGACATCGGTTTCGCGGACAAGGCAAGGAGGTGGCTTCATGATCGCGCTGCTCGAGATGTTCCAGTTCGGCTTTGCCCGTGATGCTCTGGTAGTCGGCACGATGGTAGCGGCGGTCTGCGCGGTTCTCTCCTGCTTTCTCGTGCTCAAGGGTTGGTCGCTGATGGGCGATGCCGTGGCCCATGCGGTCCTGCCCGGCATTGTCTTGGCCTACATCGCCGGTATCCCTCTGGCTATTGGGGCTTTCGGTGCCGGCCTGATGTGTTCCGTTGGCACCGGCTTCATCCGTGAGCATTGCCGGGTGAAGGAGGACACTGTGATGGGTGTGGTCTTCACCGGGATGTTCGCCTTCGGTCTGGTGCTCTTCAACCGCACGCCCAGCGAAATGCATCTCGATCATATTCTCGTCGGCAGCATTCTGGGCATCAAGGAGGCTGAGTATATACAGAGTCTGTGGCTTGGGGGCCTGGTGCTGCTGGTCACGCTGTTGTTCCGCCGTGACCTGCTGCTGATCTGTTTCGACCCACAGCAGGCACGAGTGATGGGGCTGCGCGGCCGCTTTCTCAGCTTGCTGCTACTGTGCCTTTTGTCCCTCGCCATTGTTGCTTCGCTGCAGGTGGTCGGCATCATTTTGGTGGTCGCCATGCTGGTGACCCCCGGCAGTATCGGCTACCTCTGGACCGATCGCTTCGATCGCATGCTGATCATTGCCATGGCCTCTGCCTTATTCTCCACCTGGGGTGGCATCTGGGTGAGCATACAGGTGGCGCTAAGCTACGAACTGACGGCTTCCACCGCCGGCTGCATCGTGTTGTTGCAGGCGTTGCTCTTCGTGGCGTCACTTGTGGTGGCACCGAAATACGGGCTTCTGGCTCGGCGCAGGCAGTCCGCCTGATTCGTTGCCAGGCCTTTTCAGATCACCCTGTGATGATCTTGCCCAGCTTATCGATGATGGTGGGATCTTCGAGCGTGGTCACGTTGCCGGTGACCTTGCCTGTATTCACCAGCTCCTTGAGCAGGCGACGCATGATCTTGCCGGAACGGGTCTTGGGTAGGCCCGGAGCGAAGTGAAGGTCGTCGGGCTTGGCGATGGCACCGATGACCTTGCCGACATGAGCGCGCAGTTGCTGCCTCAATTCCTCCGACTCCTTTTGTTTGCTCTTTAGGGTGACAAAGCAGCAGACGGCCTGACCCTTGAGGTCGTGGGGACGACCGATGACCGCAGCTTCAGCCACGGCGGGATGAGCGACCAAGGCGCTCTCAATTTCCGCAGTGCCCAAGCGGTGACCCGATACGTTGAGCACGTCGTCTAGGCGACCAATGATCCAGAAGTTGCCGTCCTTGTCGCGGCGTGCACCATCACCGGCAGTGTACATACCGTCATAGTCCATCCAGTAGGTCTTCTTGAAGCGGGCCTTGTCGCCGTATATGGAGCGGATCATGGAGGGCCAGGGCTTGCGGATGACCAAGCGGCCGTCTTCGTTGGCTTTGCACTCCTCACCCTTTTCATTAAGGATGGCTGCATCCACACCAAAGAAGGGATGTGTGGCGGTGCCGGGCTTGCAGGGCGTAGCACCTGGTATGGGCGAAATCATGATTGCACCTGTTTCGGTTTGCCACCAGGTGTCGACAATCGGGCAGCGGCCGCCGCCGATGACCTTGTGGTACCAGTTCCAGGCTTCGGGGTTAATGGGCTCGCCGACGGAGCCTAGGAGGCGCAGCTTGGAGAGGTCGTGCTTTTTCACCAGATCATCGCCGGCCTTGATGAAGGCTCGGATGGCGGTGGGGGCGGTATAGAAGATGGTCACGCCATGGTCCTCACAGATCTGCCAGAAGCGGCTGAAGTCGGGGAAGTTCGGGGCGCCCTCGTACATCACCTGAGTGGCGCCATTGGCGAGTGGTCCGTAGATGATGTAGGAGTGACCAGTGATCCAACCAATATCCGCCGTACACCAGTAGACGTCCTCTTCGCGCATGTCGAAGATGTATTTGCAGGTAGAGTAGGTGCCGGTGAGGTAGCCGCCGGAGGTGTGAAGGATGCCCTTGGGCTTACCGGTGGAACCGGAGGTGTAGAGAAGGAAGAGAGGGTGTTCGGAATCGAAGCCCTTGGGTGTATGGTTGACACTCACGCCAGCGATATCCTCGTGTAGCCAGCTATCGCGACCCTTTTTCATCTTCACTTCGTTGTCCGTGCGTTTGGCAACGATAATGCGTTCGACTTTTTTGTATTTTTTGAGAGCCTCGTCGACAACTGGCTTTAAGGGAATGACTTTTCCCCGACGCCAGCCACCGTCGGCAGTGATGATGGTGGTGGCACCGGAGTCTTCGAGGCGGTCAACGATGGCATCCGCCGCGAAACCGCCAAAGACCACATTGTGGAGGGCGCCGATACGCGCGCAGGCCAGCATGGCGTAGGCGGCTTCGGGAATCATCGGCATATAGATCAACACGCGATCGCCCTTCTTCACGCCTTTTTGCTCGAGCACGTTGGCCACCCTGCTGACCTCGCGCTTGAGTTGCGCGTAGGTGATGACTTGTTTGTCGCCGGGCTCTCCTTCCCAGATGATGGCAGCCTTGTTAGCACGCGGACCATCGGCATGCACATCGACGCAGTTTTCACAGACGTTAAGTTTGCCACCGACAAACCACTTGGCGTTGGGGGCCTTCCAATCGATTACCTTGCTCCACTTCTTCTGCCAAGTCAGCTCCCTGGCTTCGCGGGCCCAGAACGTGGAGGGTGAGTTGATGGACTCCTTGTAAAGCTTCTTGTAGGCCGCCATCGAGGGGATACGGGCCTTGTTGGAGAACTCTCTGCTGGGCTTGATCGCGGCAGGTGCGGCAGCGGCAGCTTTCTTCTTGGCAGTCTTCTTGGCTTTCTTGGTGCTCATGATGGATGGGTTGGCGGTTGGGTGGAGAGGGTCCTAAAAGGATAGGGGGCCCGAAGCTATCCACCACCGAAGCGTCAGGCACGCCTTTTTTGACCCGGCTTACCGTCTGTTTTCCGCCCAGGTTTGCGACCCGATTTCTTGCCCGGTCTGCCCTTGGATGGAGCTGCCGGTTTCGCCAAGAGCAGATTGACCTCCTCCTCGGTCAAATCGGCCCACTGGCCACATTCCAATTCACCCAACCAGAGGTCGCCAATGCGCACTCGGAGCAGGCGGATTACCTGATAACCCAGTGTCTTGAGCATGATGCGAATTTGACGTTTGGCACCGTGATCTAGAACGATTTTCAGGCGCCGGGCCGAGAGGCGCTCGACTTCCTTGGCTCGCAGTTTGCCCTCCGGGGTGTAGATGCCCTCGGTCAGCTTGGCGAGATGTGGCTTCTCGATGGCCTGATTAAGGCTGACCAAATATTCTTTTTCGATCTCGCGCGAGGGGTGGAGCAACGCTTGAGAGAGATCACCGTTGTTGGTGAGAATGAGCAAGCCCTCTGATTCGCGGTCAAGGCGGCCAACATGGTGAAGGTCTTGAAGGTGGTCGGGCATCAGCGAGTAGATGGTCTCGCGACCTAGTTCATCGTCGCGGCTGCAGACCAAGCCGCGGGGTTTGTAAATCGCGATCACTCGATGCTCGCGCACGTGCATGCGTTTGCCATCCACACGTACGTGATCGTTGGGCCCAACTCGGGTGGCGAGTTCCATTACAGGGGAACCATTCAGCTCAACCCTGCCCTGGCGGATGATTTCATCACATTGACGGCGAGAGCCCACGCCGCAAGAAGCGAGGAATTTGTTGAGACGGATGCCTTCGTCGGAGGACATGGGAAAAGAAAAGCGCGCTTCCAATGGGAGGCGCGCCTATGAATCAGGATGGGTGGGGTGTGCCGGGCCGGTTAGGCTCAGTCTTCGTGCTTGGTCTTGGCGAGACCGATAGGGGACTTGCCTTCCTTCCACTCGCCACGCTCCTGTAGGAGTTTGACACGCTCGAAGCGCTTAAGGACAGAGCGTTTACCGCCGACTTTGGCGTTATTCTTGAGGCTGTTGTGCTTGGACATGGCTTCGGGGAGGTTGAAATTTTGTGACGGCCTAGATCAGCCGAGGGGCGGGAAACTAGGAGCCACCGCCGCCGCTGGCAATTC
>JBMYMN010000074.1:0-12719 GCA_049597355.1 Luteolibacter sp. | reverse complement strand
TTCAGTCTTTCGGCCTCCTTAAAGACTTCTTCTGTCGTAGGCATGTCCTCAGGATATTTAGCCCGAGCTTGCAGGATTTCCTTAGCTTCACGAACTAAATCAAGCCTTATTTCATACGGTGTTTTATTAGACATTGTTATCTATTTTTATAATGGAAAAGTTCTTAATACTCAAACATATTAAATCTATTCAATCAAATAATATCTATAGACAGAGTCACTGTTCTCTTTTTTTCTCCCTGATGCTGACTGCCGGGTAATCTCTACGAAGTAACAAAAGCAAATTACTGGCACTGCATCAGCACCTATACCAGCAACAACTGAGAGGGTGCTGTTACGGACTCTCAGAAAAACGGCTCTCTAAAAAAATGCTTTTGCAGATATTCAGACTAGTTGGCATTGCCTGTATTGCGCCGTCTGATGACCAGCAAAGTGGGGTCAATTTGTTGTTCCTGATTGTTCACTTTCAATTCTGGCAGGACCGGCGAGTTGACAACCAACCCTTGAAAGGCGAGTGCCTTTCATTAGCTTCCAAAAGCTTGACTGCATCAACACGCAGTTTCTCAGTGGATAGAGGCTTGCTCTCTTCAGCGGCAAATCTCGAAACCAATTGAGCACCTTACCAAACCCGCATCATGCCAACACATTTCCAAATTACATTTTTATGCGCCCTGACAGTGTTATTGAGTGCCTGCAGTAGTACAACCAACCGCCCGACCATTCAGCAAAAATATGCTCATAAAATCGCCCAGCTCCAACCCGGCATGTCACCCGCAGAAGTCCGAGGCATTCTTCCAGTTCGCAAACAAGGAGCTTCCTCGGAAAACAGAGAAACTTACGTTCTGAGAGACGCCGCCGGGCTTCATCAAACCTTTCAGGAAAAGTCCTCCAGCATCTTCGGTATACGGGCAGAGGAGCTTCCAGAAATGAGACAGATGTCATTTTACTTCCAAAATGGGAAACTCACTCATTGGGACAAGTAATCACTGAGTCCCCGAATACCACCCTAAACCCAAGTATGAAAACACTCTCTATTCTAATCCAATCGCTCCTGCTCTGCCTCGGACTTGCCATGAGCGGATGTGCCTTTAAGCCGATGGATCACGAGCACAATCTCAAACTCGAACAGATAAAAACCGGGATGAGTTTAGAGGAGGTCAAGACGATCTTTCCCTCAATGAAGTTCTCTGGAGGCGATGCTTCGCGCGAGGTATATACTTACAGTGAAACCGACTACCGGGCGATTTCTTCAATTGGAATCATTAAGCGGACTGTAATCTTTACCTTCAAAGGTGGGCGTCTGATCGAATGGGCTGCAGACCAAGGGCGCTCTATGTGATCAACTCCCCTGCGAACTCACGCTTGCTGCAGAATCAAAGGCAGGGCGAGGTCGCAATGCTTGCAACTTGCGCCGTTTTCCTTCGTTTCGCCACCCGCTCTACGGCCGCGATCTGCTCAGTCAATGTGACGCCTGCCAGTTGAGACGGACAGGCAGCTACTTATAGAGGGGGATCAGATACTGAGGGCCTCTCGATTTGTCGAAATTACGGGATGGCAGGTCAATGCTCTTAAGAATGTGTGTTGACCCGTTTTGAGTATGGCGGATCGCATTGCGATAGTAGGCGGCTTTGCGCCAACCATGGGTTGCGGTGGAGATTCGTATGCTTGAATCTTCTGAGACAAAGGCGGTGTCTGCGGTGTTTCCAACATTGATGACGCCGCCAATCACCTCGGTTTTGCCGCCGTTGATGGTGTGTACCACTACGCCCTTGCCCTCGCTTTTGTAGCCCATGATGACGACCTCGCCGCCGTCATTGAGGATCTCGGGTTCGCCTCGTTCGGGGTTGAGTTGGCGCGCCCAAACTATCTGCCCTTTCAGTGACACAGCGCACCGACCATGCCCATGACTTCCTGGTTGCACTCCCGTCGTTGTGGCGACGTTGTCAAAGAACACCCGTCCGCCAGAAACACTGTTGCGGTAGATGCGCAGCCTCTGGGTTTGGATGTCTTTAAAACATACCGTTCGCGTATCGGCATGCGTGAAACTACAATGCGTGCCATTCCATTTCTCCCAAGCCAGTAAGCGTTCCACAAAAAGGGAAGGTCCTGTGGCTGTGCCACCTTTGATGAGAAATCCCTCCTTGTCTGACTGCTTGAGTTTGGGTCCTGCAACCAAGTCGCAGAATTGAAAATCGATGTGTTCGACAGAGGGTGGGATCGTGACAGTTTCGTCGAGTAGGTAACGGCCAGGCTCAAAGAAGATCTCTGAGGCACCTGAATCCATCGCGGCCTGAATGGCATTGCTGTCGTTAGTGATCCCATCGCCATGTGCTCTGAATTTGCCCACGCTGGTTTTGGTTTTGCCACTGCTTTTGAAGATGGGCGTCTCCTCAATTCTCAGACGCAGATTGTCTGCACGCGCAACAGCTCCATAGGCTTTGGGATGTGCCCACTCACCAATGAACCGCGCATCATCGAAGCCTTTAATGCTTACATTCGATACGTAGAGCCCCCCGGCCTGGTGCCGGATGCCCTTGAGGCCCTGACCATGGATTGTGGAGTCCACCAGTGCGGTAAAACCCTGCGGACTGGTGCACTGAAGTCCGATTGGGACATCATGGGTTTTAAGGTTTCTTAAGCTGAGACTGGTGGCACCCACGGTCACGCCAGCCACCTTTTGGCCTTTCATGGAGATGTCCTCGGCATGAGCGAACATGCCGCCGGTGGCGGAATCAGCATGCAAGCCATGTTTGAAACCAACGATCTCGAGGTGTTTGATCAATACCCCTGAGTAGTTGGCATGTCCCAACTGCAGTCCCGCAAAGCCAGACCCATCACCGCTGACAATACGCAGGTTGCGGACCGCTCCCGAGTTATTGGCAAAGAAGTCCAGCCCCACCGCTCCGGGATTACCGCTTCCGATGTGGATGGTCAGATCTTCGCAATAGTTTGAGGTCGCAACATTGGTTTGTTGGGCGGCCATGAAGGAAACCACAGGTTTGCGTGTTCCTTTTTCGAAGCCTGCGGTATTATCGGCCAAGCGTATTACTGTGCGCCCGACTCCATCACCACGAATCCGGATTTGTTGATTCATCTCACTGCCATATGTGTTGGTGATATCCTTGTGCCGGTAGCGGAGGGTGTCCGACACACGATACGTTCCCTCGGGCAGATAGAGTGTCGGTAGGTAGGGAAGATCGAGTGAAGTAGAACAGTGAATGACACCGTTTTCACGATGGTTCTCCGCGCTATCGGGATGTCGATGCATGCCCTTTTCAGGCAACCGCTCCATCTCAATGAGTGTCCGGGAAAAGGCGTTTTTGGTGAGTTTGGTCACATCGTCCAAAGCCTCGAGAATGGCCTCGGTAGAATCGCTTTGGCCAGTCGGGTCTGCGTGATAGGGGGCCTCGCAGAGGTTGAGGCGGCCGTGCTTATCGATCTTGAGATTGTGGCCCTGCGCTTTCGGTGCCTCCAGAAGCTTCTCGATCATTGGCACGATGTGCTCGGACATTTTTTTGAGCCCTTCACTCGTGAGGTGCACCCCATCTTGGGAAATGAGCGTATTGATTGCGTTCGGATCTTTGGCGAATGCTTTCCTGAATATCGAATGCAGGTCGCAAAGCAGGAGTTTCTCTTCCTTGGCAATGGCGCGCATCCGCTCACAGAATTCCCGATTCATGTATTCATCGAGGCCGCCAAGCTCCTGATATGCCTTTTTCTTGGCCCAGAAATGCCGTTGGTTATGAAACGGGGTGCTGGTCATGAAAATAACCTTGATGCCCGCACCTTTCAGCATCCGAACAATCTTCCTTAAGCTTGTCTCGTATAGCTCGGGATCGCGAATTCCGACATCATTGAGCCCGAAAGATACGATGACGATATCGGGTTGGTGAGAGAGCACATCCTGCTCGATACGAGTGAGTGCTGCCGTTGCTGTATCACCACCTTTGCCGGCATTGATGATTGCGGGCTGGGCGGTCGGGTCCGCAATGCGAGAGTCCAAATCCTTCTTCACTACCCAAGGCAGACCTTGATCGGTGGTTGAATCGCCCAGCATGACCACCACCGGTAGGGGGTGCGCTTCCAGTGTGACTTCATCGTACAGCGATTGTCGGCCACGGCCGACAATTTCGATCCTGATCGGTCGACCTAGTCCCGATGAACGCTCTTTGGTTACGAAGGTGTTTGTCCACAAGCGGTAGCCATCATCCAGCGCTTCTCCATTATGAGGGATGGGCTGAGTTCTCGCGGCTGACTTCAACAGATGCATGCCAAAGTAATCATTCACCATCTTCTCAGGGCTTCCTGCCTCGGATGGAGTCGGAACGTAGCCCAACCGTAGATCCACAGGTGAAAAGTCAAGGTCTCTTCGGTCGAGGGTGAGCGCTCCCAATTGGTAGGCGGTGTTGGGTTCAAGTTTGCCCTCAATGATTTGGTAAATGGCATGCGCTGGGGAGCCGTCGGAGCACGCAAGCTGTTTGCCTGCACCTGTCGGCTTGTCCACTTGGCCGGCTAGATTGGCATCTTGGTAGCCGATGATATTGCTGGCCTTCCCACCAGTGTCGGACCGCCTCCATTTTCCTGAGGCTTCAAAGCTGGCTTGGTCGACGAGCAACCGGATCATCTCCCCGTTTGCTGCAGACGAAAGCAGGGTGAATCCCGCAATGAATGCCGAGAAGAGAAAGTATGACATCGTTATTGTTCGATTATCGATTCCAGCAGGGTTGCGCATCGAGACGTTTTAGTCATCGAAAGGTTTGGCGATGCGGTCAGTGTGATTAGACGCATCGGGCCTGACACTGATGTTACTATTTTGCGAGTCCAGGCTGGTCAATTCGCTAATGCGCCAGGCGCTGGCCGCATCCAATCAAAATGGCAACCACCTTCGGACAAAAAGCTCCTCCCAAAGCCTGTGTTCTAAGACAAACCAGTCTTCACATTGAAGCCACCTGCGATCCCTCTGGAGCTGAAGGGGGCAATACCATGTATCCGTATTCATTTGAAGGCTGAGCAAAGAAGTCGATCGGCTAGCTGCGCCTGATGTGGATTTTGGATAGGTGGTGATCGGTTTCTGTCCATGGACAAATGTGCCGATTTTAAATATTGTAAACAGACGACACGCTGGAGCTACGCGTCTTGAAGTGCCTCTCCAACGGCTGGGAATTTGCGTGTTTCTTGAAAGCAGAATAATGATCCGAATTTCTTGTCTCTCATGGCTGGCCACTCTTTCGTTGGCCTTAAACGCCGCCGAGAAACCCAACGTTCTCGTGATCTATGTCGATGACGTAGGCTACAACGACATTGGCTGCTACGGAGCAAAGAACCCGGCCATCGAGACTCCCCACATTGATCAACTGGCTATAGAGGGGATGCGCTTTACCAACTGGATCTCGCCCTCGCCGGTGTGCTCTCCCTCGCGCGCAGCCTTGTTGACGGGGCGCTACCCGATGCGTAACGGCGTACCCGCCGCGATGAATGACTCGGGTGTGTTCGGCGATGACCATGTGCTCAACTTCGGCCTGCAACCTTCCGAATACACACTTGCCGAACTACTCAAAGACGCGGGCTACAAGACAGCGATGTTCGGCAAGTCGCACCTTGGCTTCAGCCCCAAGTTCTTTCCCAACAACTTTGGCTTCGACACCTACTACGGTAGCTTGGGGAACTACCCGATCGGCGGCACCTGCGTGGTCTGGGAGAACGACAGGATCGTCGACAAGGCAGGCAAGTTCCAGCAGGTGCACGCCCAATTGACCGACCGCACGATTGCCTTCATGAAAGAAAGCAAGAAGGCGAAGAAGCCCTTTTTCATCTACCTCTCCCACTACCTCGCCCACGGCCCTTGGGACCCGAACCGGAAGTTTGCGACCGATGCAGAGTGGAAGATCTACCAGAGGACAAAGGGCGCTCTTCGGGGTGGCGGTGATCAGGTGTATCCCGCACTGATCCGGGAACTGGACTGGCATGTCGGCCAGGTGATGGCGGCTCTCAAGAAGTTGTCCCTAGATGAAAACACCCTCGTGTTCTTCATCTCGGACAACGGCCCGTGGCTGCCGGCAGGGTCCGCTTGGCCGCTTGGTGGATCGAAATTCAATACCTATGAGGGCGGCCACCGCGTTCCTGCGATTGCCCGCTGGCCCGGCACCATCCCCGCAAATCAAGTCAGCGACCAATTGATGTCGACCATGGATGTGTTCCCGACCATCGCCAAACTCGCCGGTGGGAAGACGCCAGACGAACGTATCATCGACGGCAAGGATGCCCGCGCGGTCTTGATGGGAGAAAAGAGCGCCAAGGGGCACGATGTGCTCTACTATTACAACGGGCTGCTGCTTGAAGCCGTGCGCGAGCGCCACTGGAAGCTGCACCTCCCGCGCAAAAAGGCGAACAAGGTGTATTGGGCCAAGCAGCCACTCGGCGGCATTCCGGACCTGGAAAAACCCCTGCTCTTTGACCTCTCCAGCGACCCCGCGGAAAAGAAGGATGTCGCCGCACAGCACCCGGACGTCGTCCAGCGCCTGCTCAAGCTCGCGGAAAAAGCCCGAAGTGAACTGGGCGACTGGAACCGTAAGGGCCGCGACCAGAAAGCACAGCCATACAAGGGCGACCCAAACAATCCCAAGCGATACCCGCGAGTCAAAGGCTACTGGCTCGACTTTCTCAAACGACAGGGTGTCGAGATTCCCGACTGACCACGAATGCTCATTCCCATGAAGATCAACAGAACGATAACGATTCGCCCAATCACTGCATTCGTTGCTTTGTTGAGCGTGTCCTTGGCTCCGGCTAAAGAGATTTCGGCAGCCGCGTCACCCAATGTCGTGCTGATCTTCGCCGACGACCTAGGTTATGGCGATCTTGGCTGTTACGGCGCGACGAAGCTGAAGACTCCGAACATCGATCGGCTCGCGGCCGAGGGGATCCGGCTGACCGATGCGCACTCCGCGTCAGCGGTGTGTACGCCCTCGCGCTACGGGCTGTTGACTGGGGAATATCCGTTCCGGGCAAACGGGGGCAAGGGTGTCTGGGGGCCCTCGGGGATCACAGCGCCGCTGTTGATCGACCCTGCGACACTGACCATTGCCGATGTATTCAAGGCACGCGGCTACGACACCGCGGTGTTCGGCAAGTGGCACCTGGGCTTTGGCAATGGCAAGAACGACTGGCAGGAGCCGCTGCGCCCCGGCCCGCAGGACCTCGGATTTGACTACTACTTCGGCATGCCGGTGGTGAACAGTGCGCCGCCCTACGTGTATGTAGAGAACGACCGCGTGGTTGGCGGGACCCCGGATGACCCGCTGGTATTTCACGGCCCGAACACCAAGGAGAAAGTGACTCCAATCACGCCGATCCGAAAGGAAGAGGCCCAACGCGTCCCCAACTGGTTTGGTGGCGCAGTCGAGGCCCACATGCTGTTCAACGATTACGAAGTCGGCACGAAGCTGACCCAAAAAGTAACGCAGTGGATCGAATCGCGTGAGGGCAAACCCTTCTTCGCCTACTTCGCGACAACCAATGTGCACCACCCCTTTACCCCGGCCAAACGCTTTCAGGGCAAGAGCGAGGCGGGACCCTACGGGGACTTTACACAGGAGTTGGACTGGATTGTCGGTGAGGTTCGCAAGAGCCTCGAGAAGGCAGGCGTTGCCAACAATACGCTGATCGTCTTCACGAGCGACAACGGCGGCATGTTCAACCTCTGCGGACGCAAAGCCGCGAGGCTCGGACACAAGATCAACGGCGACCTGTTGGGCTCGAAGTTCGGCGCTTGGGAGGGTGGCCACCGTGTGCCGTTCATCGCCTGGTGGCCGGGCCGGATCGAAGCCGGAGCAGTGAGCGACCAGATGCTCAGTAATGTCGACATGCTCGCGACTTTCGCTGCGGTGGTCGGATACGAACTCAGTGATGAGACCCGGCAGGACAGTATCAACATGCTCCCCGTCTTGATCGGCATGGCCGACAAGCCGCTGCGGACCGAGATGGTCGTTTCACCTTTCTGGAAAACACATTTATGTTTACGTCAGGGTAAGTGGATGTACATCCCCGCGCAGAGCGATGGTGGTTTCATGCGCAAACCCATCACCGACCACGCCTGGGGCGGCACGTATGTCTTGGAACTCGCGGGCACCCCCAACAGCGATGTTGTGGATGGTGAGATCAAGAAGGATGCCCCGCCGGCCCAACTCTACGACCTAGCGGTTGACCTCAGTCAGACCACAAACCTTTACCACCAACATCCCGAGATCGTCGCAGAGATGAAAGCGATGTTGGCCGATTATATGGCAGGCAAGCGTTGACCCGTCGCCGCATATATCACCCAACCCAATCCAAGAAAGATCTGTTACAAACCACCGATATGATGAAGACTTTATCAACCGTATTCTCGCATCTATCCGTCCGCAGAGCGCGCGGCTTCTTTAAGCATTTTGCCATTACAGCGTTTGCTCTGAGCTCGGCGGTGCACGGCACCACGGTGCATGAGACCAATGAGGAGAACGTCAATTTGCTCTCTCCTCAGGAACAGCTGAAGAAATTCAAGCTCGCGCCGGGGTTTGAAATTGAGCTGGTCGCCTGCGAGGCCATGGGGACCAAGAAAATTGTGGATGTGGCATTCGATACTCAAGGCCGCATGTGGGCGTGCACCGCATCCGAATACCCGGCCGACGCCTTTGGTGTTAAAACGAACTTTGGTCAGATGCTGCGTAAGCAGGGGGTGCAGCCATCACAACGCGTCATGGATCTTTGGGAAAAAGGTGGCATCGATGAAGTGCTCGTTTTCCCCAACCCAACCGCACAGAAACCGAACAAGCCTATCTTGTTTGGTGGTGGCCGCGCACTTCCCATGGGCGTGCTACCCTATAAAAATGGGGCCATCGTCATTGAAGGCCCTAGGCTACTGTTTCTGGAAGACACGAATAACGACGGCATGGCCGACAAGAAAACCGTGTTGGCTGAGGGCTTTGGAGCGCAGGACACGCACACAGGTGCACATGGCCTCAAATACATGCCTGGCGACTGGGTCACCATTTCCAATGGGGTGCTGTGTTGGGGGGATATCATAGACCGCGATGGCAAAGTGACCCGCTTTGACCGCAGTGGTATCGCCTACATCCGGCCCGATGGTCGCGACTTTCATCTTTCCACCACCGGGTTTCAGAACATCTGGGGGTTTTACTTGGGGAAGAACGGTCAGGTCTGGATGCACGAGGCGAACAACGTCGGCTATCCATTGGCGCCCTATTACGAGCGGACTGCCTATCCGATGACGACCTCCAGAAAGGACTTCTACCGTGAATACATGCACGCCTTCCCGCCGTCGGTGGGGCCCGGAGACAAGCGGGTTGATTTGGAGGGGTCGGCACTTTCCGGCTTGGAGCGTTCCGACGACCTAGTCAATGGATTCCCGAAAGAATGGCAGGACAGGTTTTTGATTGCTCATCCCATGCCGAGGAAGATCCACAGCATGACGGCAAGCAAGCGCCCCGATGAAAGCTACGAGGTGCTGCGCGGGCCCGATCTGCTAAGCTGTGATGACCCCAATTTCCGCCCCGTCGACATCGAGTTTGGGCCGGACGGCTGCCTCTACATTGTCGATTGGTACAATCCGATCATTTCCCACAATGAGGTGGCGCGGGATGATCCCCGGAGAAACAAAACCGAGACCCGGATCTGGCGTGTCAGACACGAGTCGCAGAAGAAATACCCGAAGCCGGCGAATATCCGAAAGGCGTCTACCAAAGAGTTGCTGACCTATTTGGCATCAAAAAACTCCTGGGAGCAGGAGTCGGCCTGGAAGGAACTCGCCGAGCGCCAGGACCGAGGTGCGATCCCACAACTCGTTGAAATGGCGCTGAGCCAGTCGCAAATCGAGCGCAACCGCATCCACGCCATCTGGAGTCTGGAGAGCCTGCGCCATTTCGATGTGAAGGTGTGGCAAGCATTGCTGGATGATCAAAATGTCTACATCAGGACAGAGGCGGCCAGGTCGCTTCGTCATGTGCAGCCAGACCTCGAGCTAACATTTCCGTTGCTCCGTGCGCTGGCAAAGAAGGAAAAGGCATTCGCGGTCACCAAGCAGATCCTGCATTACATGGCCGATGCCAAGTCCCTCAATGCGGCGCATATCGATTGGCTCATGCAGTGGAGAAGCAAGGTGCCCGTGAAGAACTTGCCCGGCAAATACATCAGCCATGTGACGCCGAACTGGGAGACCTACAAGCCCAATCATTTCCAGGACCTGGTGCGCATCGCTCTCGAGGCTCATCCCGATCAGTTGATTGCTTATTTGCAGGACGGTAACCATCCCAAAGAGAACCGGGACTTCATCAGCAAGTTGGTCGTGCCGCAGCTGGATCAGCGATATGCGCTGCTTGCGGCAGGCAATTTGTCTTCGGATGACCTGAAGGATTTGAAAACAAGAACGCTGGTGTTCGCCGGGCTGAAGAGCGCGAAGTTCAAGGCACTTGCCGAAGGCTATCTATCCGGCCAGACGCCGAGGCAGCGAATGGTTGAATTGATTGGGTCCGGAGTGGAGCCAAGCCCGGAGCTCAATCAGCTCTTGTTGCCTGCCTTTGCCGAACTGCTGAAGAGCAAGGCGGCCGAAGACCAGAAAGCCTACCTTCAGGGTAGCATATATACGGGGAAATTGAATGGCATGAGCGGGGAGGAAGATGTGGTTCGATACCTAGATCGGATCAAGGCGTCCCACCCGGACCTGTTGCCGCTTGCCATCAGTGCGCTGACCAGAATTGAGCTCAAACTGTTCTCTGTTTACAAGTCGCTTGCGGAGCAGGACAGCCTCTCCAAAACCAGTCGGCACTACGCTTATCTTGGAGCCTTGCTTCATGCCGACCAGGAGCAGTCTGCAGATTTGATCGCTTCTTTGCGGGCCTATGCCTCGAAGCTTGAGGTGGGGGAGAAACAAAAACTTCATGTCATTCTGGCAGAGAAGCGCAAACCGCTTGCCGCCTTGTTTGTCACGTTGGACAAGACCGGTCAGAAAGAAATCGATGCCAGTTACGACTTCTTCAGGTTCATCCAAGAGCGATATCAGATGCTGGTCGAGCCCACCGCCCTCCACAAGATGGCGGGCAGGGGATACGAACGCATCTCAAAGGGCCTTGAGTCCGCAAGCCAAGTCAAGGATGGTAAGGCGCGGCTGGCTCGCTGGGAGAAGGTCGCCAAAGATGCTTCGGCTGGCGATGCGACTAAGGGAGCCGTCTTGTTCAGGGCGCTATGCCTTTCGTGCCACAATTATCAAGGCGAGGGGCAGGGACTCGGGCCGGGTCTCGATGGCACAGGCAATCGTCCTCTGGAAGGATTGCTGACAGCGATCGTCTTGCCTGATGAAGGTGTGGAGAGCGTGTATCGCAAAACGCACATTCAGTATCACAATGGCCAACATCTGACTGGCTTGCTGAAATACGAGGACAATGCGATGCACCTCTACCAAATGGGTGGGGGAAAGATGAAGATCTTCCAAGGCGATGTTGCCTACATCCACACCTCCCAGAGATCGTTCATGCCGGCCTACATCACGTCCGGGATGCAGGATGAGCAGGTGGCTGATTTGCTCAAGTATCTGAGATCGATGAAGTAGGGCTTGGTGTTGGGTTCGTTCCAAGCGCTCCGTTTATCGGGCTTTCGATAGCCAAGGATGGCCCCAGCCCAACCTACCCGCTTTCGCGTCCAAAAAATTGAATTTTTTTGTCCAATTCTGAGTCCTCACGTGGACCTGAGGTAGAAATCGCTGTACTTTCGGCTGATATGCAAACTGCTGACCCCTCTGAGAACTTCACCCGACTCCTACTGGAGAGCGAGCCGGTGATGATGCGCTCTATTCTGGTGATGGTGCCCAATCGCAGTGATGCCCGGGACATTTTGCAGGAAACCGCCGTGGCCCTGTGGCGACAATTCGAGACCTATGACCCGCAAAAACCTTTCCTCAACTGGGCGATGGGTTTTGCCCGCATTGAAACCCGACGCTTCCTCAGCCGCGCGTCCCGCCGGGCCAAGCTTAGCGAGAAGGCTGTGGAGGTGCTAGAGCAGGAGATGGAGCGGCAGTTGGAAGAAGAGTCCGGCTGGGCTGCCGCCATCGAGAAACATCTCGCCACCTGCATGCAGAAGCTGGGCGCCAAGCAGCGCCATTTGATCCACGGCTATTATCACGAGGGTCGAAGTCCTCAGTGGCTGGCGGAGCATGGTGGACGGAGCGTGGAAGCTGTCTACAAGGCCATCCAGCGCGGCCGCCAGAATTTGCACGCCTGCATTCAAACCCAAACCAGAAAAGAGCTCGCATGAATCCCTCCGAATTCGACCAAGTTCTCATCCAAAAGCACCTCGATGGCATCACCACCGATTACGAGGCCCAACAGCTTTCCGAGCGCATCATCGAAGACCCGAACTTCCGGGTGTTGTATTTCGAAGCCACCCAACTACATGGCGCTCTGGCGGATGAAACATTGATGTTATCCAGTGAAATTGAAAATGAATTCGCAGCTTTCGGAGACTCAATAGTCGCTGGTGACCGGAAATCTAACAGATCGCGGATGAAGGGCTCCAGTCAAATTGCCGCCGCCCTCATCGGCGGGCTGATGTTGGGTCTCTTGGGAATGGGCATGGTGAAGGCTCTCAATACTCCCCAGAGCGTGGAGCGCATCGTTGGGGTGTCTCATGGTAATTTTGAGCAACTCGAGATTGGTATGCTGCCCTCCGATTTTC
>JBMYMN010000073.1:0-12738 GCA_049597355.1 Luteolibacter sp. | reverse complement strand
TAGTTCATCCACCTTATGGCGGCGCTCCACCTTGGTGCCAATGCCGTGAATGGCGAATGGTTCCTCAATGATCTGGCGTACGCTCATGCGGGTGTTGAGGGATTCAACGGGGTCCTGGAAGATGAGTTGCATGTCGCGGCGCACGGAGAACAGGCCGCGATTGCTCATGGAGGTGATATCGAGGCTCTGGAAATGGATGCTGCCGGCGTTGGGCTTGAGGAGACGGACGAGGGCCTTGCCCAAAGTCGATTTGCCACAGCCAGACTCGCCCACCAGCCCAAGGGTCTCGCCCGGCATGACTTGCAGGGAGACACCGTCAACGGCCTTCACCGCCGCGGTCTGACGCAACATCAGGCCGGTTCGCACAGGGAAGTGGACTTTCAAGTCGCGAGCTTCGAGCAATGGGTGGGCTTCGCTCATGAGGCGGACGATTTGAGGTTTGGCGCACAAAGCGGACAGGCTTCGACATCATGGCCGGGGGCATACTGTTTGATGGGAAATCTCTCCTCAAGGGTGTAGCCCTCGCGGTTCATGCGCTGGCAGAAACGACAGCCCTGAACGAAGTCGGAGAGCGCGCCGACGGAACCCGGAATGGTGTTGAGTTTGGTCTTGGACTGGAGTTCCAGGCGGGGAATGGAATTGAACAGGCCCTGAGTGTAGGCGTGTTGGGGATGATCGTAGATGGCCTGTACCGAGCCACGCTCGACCACGCGGCCGGCATACATGACTGTCACCTCGTCGCAGGTTTCGGCCACTACGCCGAGGTCGTGCGTAATGAGCAGCATGGACATGCCGAGTTCGTCCTGCAGGCCCTGAATGAGATCAAGGATCTGGGCCTGAACGGTCACATCGAGCGCAGTGGTGGGCTCGTCCGCGATCAGTAACTTGGGTTCGCAGGCGAGCGCCATGGCGATCATCACGCGCTGGCGCATGCCGCCGGAAAGTTGGTGAGGGTAATCGCCGGCGCGTAATTCTGGCGATGGGATCTTGACCATGCGCAGAGCTTCCACCGCCTGCTCCCATGCCTCTTTTTTGGAGACCTTCTTGTGGAGGATTATGCCCTCAGCAATCTGACGGCCGACGCGGTGTACCGGGTTGAGGGCAGTCATCGGTTCTTGGAAGATCACACCGATCTCGTTGCCGCGGATCTCGTGCATCCGCTGGTCGCTGGCTTGGGTGAGATCTTCACCTTCGAAGTTCACATTACCTCCGAGAATGATGCCAGAGGGCTGAGGTAGCAGACGAATCAGCGACATGGCGGTGACGCTTTTTCCGCAACCCGATTCACCTACGATACCAAGGGTCTTGCCACGGGGCACGGAGAACGATACCTGATCAACCGCCCGCAGGATGCCCTGCTCGGTTTCAAAGGCGCTAATCAGGTCTCGCACCTCGAGAAGGGGCGTGCTGCTGTCAGCGTTATTGGTGGTGTCGCTCATTTCTTATACTTATCGTAGATGACGTCGACCTCTTTGAAGGTCTGCCCCCTGGCCTTGGCCTTGAGTGTCTCCTTCTTCATGTCTTCATCAATCCAGTAGAGGTAGCTTTCTTCTGGGATGTCGTTGAGTCGGACATTGAAGTCATCGGGCCAGCGCATCCAGCGCCAGTGGCCGCAGCGGTAGAAGGCCCGCTTGTAACCCGGTACCCAGGCGGCATCTTCGTGAAGAATCTGTTCGGCCTTGATGGCAGCCTGGTGAATTTCCTTGATGGAGGTACCAAAGCGCACGGTTTCTGCCAGAGGATCGATGGCCTTGTTGGCATAGACCGAGATGTTGTTGGTCATTACCCGCGGATTTTTGGTGCCCGGGTCGTAGGCGTTGGTGGAGTGCCAACCCTCGTAGTAGCGCGGGAATGGTGGACTAATGCCCCAAGCCATGAGTGTGATCTCATGCTTCTTGTTGAGCACCTTCTGAAAACTGGCAGTTCCATCCATGCCCTCCAGACGGTACTCCATGCCCGCCAGTCGCGCGCGCTCGGCAAGGCGCTGCATCATCTTGTCGCGTTCCGGTGTTTTCGGATAGGTGATGGAAAATGACAATCGCTCCCCCGCTGCGTTGATGAGGATCCCATCGGCCCCGGCTTCCTTGAAGCCGGCCTTGGCGAAGGCCTCGCGGGCTTTGTTTGGATCGAACTCGCGAGTGGTGATGCCATCAATGGGGAACATGCTGTAGCCATCGTTGGTGATGTGCAGGCGCTGGGCATCACCGCGCAAATCAAAGTCGATGACACTTTGCCAGTCAGAGGCATGTTGAATGCCGATGCGGACATCCAGATTGTTGAGGTGTTTCTTGGAGTGATTGAGGTAGAGACCCCAGGGAGGGCGGGGGTAGTCGTTGTAGAAAGTTACCTTTTCGATGTAGCCATCGAACACTTGGGGGATTTCGGTCTGTTCATACCAGCGCTTGGGTGTGCCGAGCGGAAAGAGGTCGATCTGGCCCTTTTTGAACATTTCGAAGGCCTTTTCCACATCGCGGATGAGTTGATAGCGGATGCGATCAACGTTGTAGAGATTGCGGGTGTATTTGCGGTCCTTGGCCCACCAGTTCTTGACCCTGGTCAGGGTGATGGAGCGACCTTTGATAATGTCCTCCGGACGAATGATGTAGGCGCCGGTGGTCGGGCGGGTGCGCCAGTTGTAGCGATCTTCAAAGTCAGGCCCGAATTCGCTGTAAAAATGGGCCGCATACGGGCTGAGCGCGCAGAAATATTCCGGTTTCGGCTTAAGATGGGCAAGCCGGATGGAGATGTGCTTGTCATCGTAGCGGGTGATGTTTTCGTACATGCCGCCGTAGTAGTCGCGATACCATGGACCGGTGATATACTCCGACAGTGCAACGTAGAAAGTCATGAAGAAGTCCTCTGCGATTACCGGTTTGCCATCGGACCATCGGGCTTTTTCATCAATGCGGAAGTAGACGGTGCGCCCGTCTTCAGCTACCGCCCACTGATCAGCGAGACTCGGAATCGTCTCCAGCGTGTTTGGATGGAGGCTGACCAGACTCATCTCAATGTAGTCCCAATGCTCACTGCGAAAGGAGTTGTTGGCAGCGCGACCGATAGGGCGGATGTTAGGTGGGAAGGACGTGAAGAAGGTATTGAAGGTGCCGCCCTTCTTGGCCTCGGGGGAGCCGATGTCCTCGCTGTCCCAGTTGGTGGTCCAGTTCAGGTCTGCAGGGAGATCATTTATGGAAGCGAAGGTGAAGAACTCAGGGCTCTTCAGACGTCGTTGGGCATTGGCCAGTTTTTCTTTGAGCTCCTTCTTCATTGCCGGGTCGGCATCTTCGGGAAGTTCGGCGAGTTCCTTGGTGAGATTCTCCCTCAGTTTGGTCTGTGCTTCGATCACCACTTGGGTGCGCTCCTTGTAATGGGCCTGCTTCTCCTCCTCACAGTCGTAGGGCGCGAACAAGTCCGTGTCGCCGCATCCAGAAAGGATGAGGGGTAGCAGGAGCAGCAGCTTGGGTGACAGGAGCTTCATCGATACGTGGTGAATTTCTTGGGGTCGAAGGCCTCACGAATGGCTTCACCGACAAAGGTAATGAGCAGTAGGACGGCGACCATGCCGACAAAGACCGAACTGACGATCCACGGTTTGTCGACGTAGGTAACCCCGTCGGAGAGTAGCCGGCCCCAGCTGGGATATTGTTCAGGCAGGCCGAAGCCGATGAAGTCGAGTGCCGTCAGCGAGGTGATGATGGCCGCCACGCTGAAGGGCAGCAGAGTGACCACAATGGAGATGGTATTGGGTAGCACATGCCGGAAGATCACGCGCAGGGGTGAGGCTCCAAGTAGGCGAGCGGCCGAGACGTAGTCCTTGGCCTTTTCGCGGTAGGTTGCAGTCCGCATGTAATAGGTGGTACCAATCCATGAGAAGATGCAAATCACCAGCAGGATGGTCACCAGCGTGATCCTGTCTCGACCGATGCGGTCAGCAATGATGATGACGACGTAAAGGAAGGGGACGTTGGCAAGGATCTCGATAAAGCGCTGCAGGGTAATATCCACTACGCCACCAAAGTAACCCATGATACATCCTATTGTGAGGCCGACCGCGTAAGTGACGATGAGGTAGATTACCGCCGCTTGCATGACAACCTGCAGGCCACCATAGAGTTGGGCGAGCACATCCCAGCCACGCGAATCCGTGCCCAGGAAATGGCGGTTTTCCCAGCTTGGCGGCAGCGGAGCGAAGGTCATGGCATAGAGATCGGTTGTTTCGATCTCTTCAAACTCCGCAGCCAACTCCAGGCCCATGCTCGGTTCCGGGTAACGCACGCCATCGTTCCAGTTGTAGACCACGGCGAGGTCGCCAGTGCGATTGTAGAGTTCCTCGCGGCCCTTGCCGAGGCCCTTACGGAACTTCTGCATGGAAAAGCGGCGGGTCTCATCGTCGGCGTAATAGCGGTAACCCAGACCAGAATAGGGATTGTTGCTGCCTTTCTTATAGTAGAGGCCATCGCGTAACTCGAGCTGTTCGCGCAATTCGTTGTCGGAGTCGTAGGTGGGGTCCCATGGCACCAAGGGCAGAAGGACCCGGTTGCCTTTGCCTTCTGCTGCGAAGCGCTTCTTGAGCTCGCGGTAGTTGGCTTCCTCTTTGCCGACGCCACCAAAATCCTCCTCGGTCATGTTTTCTTCCTGGAAGGCGGGGAACTTCCAAGCGCCCCCGTATTTCACGGCAAGAGCACGTTTGCCGACCAAAGCTTGGTCGAACAAGGCCAACATGATCAGAGCAATGATGATGAGAAAGGATGTCCAACCACGCCCCATGGACTTGAAGCGCTTGACCTGGCGCTGGGTGTGGGGATTGGCATGAGGCGGACGAAGAATAATCACTACGCCAGTCGCGATGGTGGCGACAGCGAGGAAGTGGCCTACGATATCGCCCCGGTTCTTGGTCCAGAACGAGGCTTTCACGAGGTCGGCGTCCATTGATTCGAAGCCGTAGAACCAACCGAGTGTCGGCAGATACCAGCCCAGCAGATGCGCCACCACGGCGGCGAGGCCGAGGACGCATAGCAGGATGCCGAGTTTGCGGGACATGGTTAGATTGGAAGAGGAGGCTTATTTGAAGCGGATGCGGGGGTCGACGATGGCCACGCAGAGATCGGAGAGGATGTTGCCGATGAGCATGAGCGTGGCAGAGATAGCGAGGACTCCCAGAACCACCCGCTCATCCTTCTCGAGGATGGCGCTGTATTGCAGGAGGCCAAAGCCGTTGATGTCGAAAATCTTTTCGATCAGGAAGCTGCCGCCCACCAAGATGGTGATGTTCTGGCCGAAGGTGGTGGCGATAGGAATGATCGAGTTCCGGAAGGCGTGTTTGAACACGGCCGTGCGGAATGGGACGCCCTTGGCAGCTGCCGTGCGGACGTAATCGGCGGCGAGGTTGTCCATCAGGTTGTTCTTCATCATGAAGGTCATGAAGGCGAAGCTGCCGACGAGGTAGCAGCACAGGGGCATGACGGCATGACGCATGAGGTCGACGATTTGGGCGCCAAGTGTGAGATCGGCGAACTGGTCAGAAACGAAGCCCTGTATCGGGAGTAAGTCCGAGCGCGCGCCGAGGAACACCAGCAGGAAGGCGCCCAGCACGTAGCTGGGAATGGCATAGCCGGCGAACACCGCGATGGAGGAACCAGTATCGAGCCAGGTGCGGTGCTTGATTGCCTTGACCACACCGAGTGGCAGGCAGACCGAGTAGATGAGAATCATCGAGATAATGCCGTAGAAGAGCGAGATGGGGATACGCTGGGCAACCAGACTCCATACAGGGTCGCCGTATTTTTCCGAGCGGCCGAGGCTGCCCTGCAGCAGGCCTTCGAAGGAGGGGTGGTAGAGAACAGCACGGGGTTGAATATTGTCCGGAGCGTCCGTCTCCATTTGGCGTTTCCAGCGCTTCTTGAGCTCATCGACCTCTACCACGCGGACCTTCCAGTGGGAGTAGTCGCCCTCCTTGGGGTAGGTGGAGCTAATGTTTCCGTCTTTGGCGCGTTTGACCGTGACCTTGCCAATCGTGCCGGGAATCGAGAGTTCCACTTCGAACTCACCCTCGGCAAAGCTGTTTGCTTGGCGCTGGATGTCGCGGGGCAGAACGCCGAGCCATTCGAGGTAGGAGCGAACGACTCCCTTGTCGCGCTGATGTTTCTCCTGAATCTCAAAAATCTGGGCGGGAGTAATCCGTGCCTCTTCCGACTCCTTGGAGCCTCCACCTCCCTCGGCTGTGCCACCCATCATTTGCGCCACGTCCTGCTGGACCGGGCCGCCGGGCGCCAGTCGGATGATGAGGAACACCAGCAGCGTGATCCCAATCAGTGTCGGTGGAACCAGGAGCAGTCGGCGAAGGAAATAGGTTTTCACGTGTGACGAACGTATTTCTAGCCCCGGGTAGAGGCTTTGCCAGAAGGAATTGTGTAAAACGCGGCAAGCACGGTCCTTGCCAGATGCAGGGGGCTGTGCAATCTCCTCAGCTATGCTGGAATGGTTGCGCGGAAAAGGGCCCTTCGAGGCGCGTAACCCGCGGCTCTTTGTTGCCTTTTCTTCTCTTTATCACGCCCGAGCCTATTACCCGGTCTTCGCCATCCTCTTCACGGATTTGGGTCTAAGTTTGGAGCAGTTCGTGGTGCTCAATGTGGTTTGGGCAGCTTCCATATTGTTGCTGGAGGTGCCATCGGGTGCATTGGCAGATACCTTTGGCCGCAAGCGTTTGCTGATCTTTGGTGCGGCGACCATGGTGATCGAGATGGCCTTGCTGCTCGCAGCATCCTTTGTCGGTGGAGGCAGTTGGCTGTTTGCCATCTGCCTGGTCAACCGCTTCATGTCGGGTCTTTCGGAGGCGGCGGCAAGTGGCGCGGATGAGGCCATCGCTTACGATGCCATCCCGAAGGAAGGCCGTGAAAAGGCTTGGGACGTGGTTTTGATTAACGCTATGCGCTGGCGCTCTGGCGCCTTTCTGGTGGCGATGACTCTGGGTGGCCTGATGTATGATCCCAGTTGGTGGAATCGGATGGTGCCGGAGGAGTTGCAACTTAGCACGGCGCTTGCTCATCGTCTGCCGGTGGCAGTGGTGCTGTTGCAAGGCGTGGCCTGCCTGTGGATCGCCTGTTCATTTCATGAGGCGCGCAAGCCTTCGACCGTGGGGCTGATGGATCGCCTGCGCGAATCCACCCTTCTCACTCTCAACACGGCGAGGATGGCGGTCACCACTCGGCTCATTGCGGTGGTGCTGCTCGGTGGCATGCTGCTCGACGCAGTGGCGCGCAATCAGGCGACTCTCAACAGCATGGTCTACCGCTTGCTCAGCATGCCCGAATGGCTCTACGGCCTCATTGGCTCGGCAATCTCCATCTGCAACTGGTTCGTGCCCAGCATCGCGGCTTGGGTCAACCGGCGCTTCAGCACGATCGGCAGCCTGTTGATGGGCGGTCTCTTTGCCTTGCTGGCTCTCCTGATGCTGATCCCGGCCTGGATCTGGCTCGGCGTACCTGCGGTGATGATGCTGATGATGCTCTTGGGCTACATCAACTTCACTGTTGGACGCTTCCTACACAGTCAGGCGAGTTCTGAGCAGCGCGCCACCATGCTCAGCGTGAAGGGCATGGCCTTCAACTTGAGTTACGGCTTCTACACAGGGATGTTCTCGCTGCTGGTGGCTTGCATGCATGGCGCGGGTGAAATGGAGCGCTTTCATCAGGCCCTTGGTTGGCAAGTCATGGTTTTTACCGGTCTTTTGCTGGGCTACTTTTCAATCACTTGCATCGTCCGCCGAGGCAGGCAGGAGCCTACTGATTCGTCCACTCCCTGACGAATTCAGCCCATGACTTTTTGGCCCCTTTCTCATTCCCATTGAAGGTAGCGAGATTGGCCTGATGAAATGCGTGGCCAGCCAGCGGCAGGCGCCGGTTGGATGGAGAGCGTTCGGCAAGCAGCGGGTCATCAAGCGGTGGGGTCTTTCCAAGAACCCTGCGTGCGAAATCATGAAAGGCCCGACCGGTGAACCACTGCTTTTCGTCGGTGGTCTCACGGCGATAGTTGCGTGGGGCCATATATTCGATCACGGGCCGGTTATCGGTATTGAGTGGATACCCTCCGAAAAGTTCACGAGCTTTGCCGAGGTTGCCCTGATAGAAAAGGGTAATGGTCTGGGGGTTAAGCGGTAGATTGAGGCGTTGCAGGTCCAGGTGAGTTTTGCCCTCCACGGCAAGTTTTTTGTCGTTCTGTACATCGCCTTTGTCAGCCGATAGAGCGTAGGGTTGGGTGTGACCGACAAGCGCAACGATCTCTGAATTCGGGGTGAAGTTGTGGCGCCACATGGAAACCTCATCGAAGACTTCCAGCAGGCTCCTGCAGATTACCGAAAATTCGTATTCGGTGAGTTGGTAAAGTGGCAACCACTGGACGAAGATGCCGCCGGGCTTGAGACGCGACTTGCAGCTCTCGAAGTGTTCCACGGTGTAGAGGTTACCGGCACCCGAGCGAAAGGGCACAAACAGGTCGGCGTTGATGATGTCGAATCGCTCATTGGTAGCCATTAAGTAGTGGCGGCCATCCTCGATAAGGACCTTGGCACGGGGATCGTCAAAAAGTCCACCGGTGGCATCGAAGCCGTTGATGTCGGTGAAGTATTTTTTCGCGGCCTTGACCACATTGCCGGAGAGTTCACAGGCGACCACCCTCTTCACATTTGGAAATCTAGGCTCCAATGCGCTACCGGCAGTGATGCCGGTGCCGACCCCGAGGAAAAAGATCTCCTCGGCATCGGGTTTGATCATGAGTGGTAGATCCGCCTGAAACTTTTCGCCCATGTAAGCGGAAGTGGAGCCCAGACTGTAATCTGAGTTGATTTTGATGGAGAGGCCCTGGGTCATGCTCTCAGTCACCGACACTGTGCAGTCGCTACCTTCCCAGCATTCGACCACTTTTTCTTTGTCACCTTTGGGATCGGTGCTGGTCACTGGTAGGTCGCGGGGTGAGGCCAAAAGCACGGCAATCAGGGCGATGAAGCAGATACCTTTCATCGTTATGCCGGCTCGGTTGGTGCCGGTGGGGATGGCGATGGCCGAGACCACGTAGATCCAGGCGATGAGGTGCATGCTCTGCCAGATACCAAGCCAATCGAGCAGAATAAACCCGCAGGACAACGAGCCGATAATGGCGCCAACGGTGTTGATTGTGGCGAGTGTGCCCAAGGATAGGCCGGGAGACTTTAGCTGGTTCTCCTCTACTTTCATCAGGAATGGAAAGACCGTGCCCAGTACCATGGCAGCAGGGCCGATACCGAGTGCCACTGTGCCTAAGATCAGCAACATGTAGCTGGACCAAGTGCCTTCAGAAGTCACCAATTGCATGCCATCAGTGAGCTTCATAAACAGGTGCGGCGTGTAGGCCACCGCCACAGCCCCAAAGAGCATGAGTAAACTGAGCATGATGGTCGATGCAACCTTGATGCGGGTCAGTTGAGAACTGATGATTGAACCAACCGACAAGCTCAGCAGCACGATCAAAAGAATGGCGGAGAAGGTGTAGATGGAGTTCTCCAGCACTTGGCTGAATAGCCGAGTCCACACCACTTCCAAAGCCAGCACGCTGAAGCCAGAAAGAAAGCAGAGGGCAATGATGACGTTCCTGTTTTGAGAGCTGGTGTTGTGGTTTTCGGGTAGGGTCGCGGGCCTGTCGTCGGTGGCGATGGTCTTGCCTTTCTCGCGTTCAAGTCGGCGGCGTTCTTGGCGCGAGATTTTACGCTCGGCTTCGAGAGCTGGTTTTGGGCTGACTGCGGCGCTAAGCTCGCTGTTGGGCTCTTTACTGAATGTGTAGACGAAGGGCTGAACTTGGCGGGACAACAGCCAGGCCACCACGCCGATGGCAGCGGAGATAATCACGGCTGAGGCGCAGGTCCGGTTGTAGCCCAGCCATAATGGCAGGTAGAAACCAGCAAGGCCCACTCCGATGGCAGCGCCCAAGGTGTTCAGTCCATACATCAGGGCGGAGAGACGGCCGAAGTGGCGACCTTCCCGCACCATGTATTGTCCGATGACGGGAATTGTTCCACCCATACAGAAGGCGGGTGGGAAGACCAGAAACAATGAGAGGGAGAACTTGATCAGCAGGCGCAGGCCTCCCGAGTCGGTGTTCTGATGAATGGTGGGATAGATTGCCTGAAAGAGCCACAGGATGCCAAAATAGAGCAGCGCGGTGATGGCGATCCCAAATTCCAGCCAAGCATAGGTGCGCATGGGATTGCTGGATTTGGAGACTTTGCGACCCAGCACCCAACTGCCGGCGGCGAGCCCTGCGAAAAAGGAGGTGAGCGTGGCACCCGTAGCTTGTGAGGTATTGCCAAACAGCAGGCCGATCTGCTTCATCCACAGCACCTGGTACATTAGGGCGGAAAAACCCGAGAAAAAGACCAGAGTCAGCGCAACTCCGATCTCGTATTTGCTGAGTGATGAGGGCTTTTCCACGGAAGAGCCTTCTACGGCTGCAGACGAACAAGCACAAGGACTCAATCCCTGCCAAGACAGCATTGGACAAACTGGAGAGTGCGGTCGACAGTCGTGCCGAATGATTCAGATTCGCGGCGCCAGACAGCACAACCTCAAGAATGTCGACCTCGACATTCCCAAGGACCAACTGGTGGTGATCACAGGTCCCAGCGGCTGCGGCAAGTCCTCGCTGGCCTTTCACACCCTCTTCGCAGAAGGTCAGCGACGCTACGTCGAGAGTCTCTCGGTTTATGCTCGCCAATTTCTTGATCAACTCGACAAGCCCGATGTCGATTCCATCGAGGGCCTGAGTCCGGCCATTTCCATTGAACAACGCACCGGAGGCCTCAATCCCCGCTCCACCGTGGCCACCGCCACCGAGGTGTATGACTACCTTCGCGTGTTGTGGGCGGCACTGGGGGTGCCACACGATCCCGAAACCGGGGAGAGACTGGAGCGCATGGGGCCATCCGATATTGTTGCCACTCTCGCCGAATTGCCTGAAGGCACCAAGGCCATGCTTTTGGCTCCGGTGCCTGATGAGGAACTCACGGATCCTGAGCGCCTGATACAGAATCTTCAACGCCAAGGCTACATCCGAGTGCGTATGGATGGTGAAGTTCTTGAGCTTGAGGAAGCGATGAAGGCATGGCCCGAAGCCAAGCCGGTGCTCGAGATTGTCGTCGACCGTTTTGTGATTCGTGATGGGGTCGAATCGCGCATGGCAGACTCGATTGAAACGGCACTGAGTATCTGTGGCACCGAGGCCCGTGCGGCCCTGCTCGAGCCCGGCGCTGATCTTTGGCGCGACCTGAGTTTCCAGACCTCTTACCGCAATCCCAAGACCGGCTTTGTCCTCGATGAACTATCGCCGCGCCATTTCTCTTTTAATTCTCCGCTTGGGGCTTGTGAGACCTGCGAGGGCTTGGGCACCGAACGATTTTGTGATCCGGAGCTTTTCGTCAAGGATGCCAATGTACCCGTTATTAAGGGAGGAATGAAGGGTTGGTGGCCGCTTGATTCCCAACGTGGCCGCCAATTCGTGCGCGAGACTAAGCAAATCCTAGAGATGCATGGGCTTGAATCCAACACCAGCTACAAGAAACTGCCCAAGAAAACACGAAAGCTGTTGTTTGAAGGAGGTAAAATCAAAACCAGTGCTCGTGGTTCCACCCGCCTCTACGAGGGCTTGGTGCACGAGGGTTGGCGCAAGTATCGAACCACTCACAGCATCATGGGCAGGCGCATGCTTTCGCGAGTCATTACTCAGCGCACCTGCCAGACTTGCAATGGCAAGCGCCTACGAGCTGAGTGGTTGGCAGTGAAAATTGAGTCGAGTTCCTGGTTGGGAATCCAGGACTTTTGTTCTCTGAGTGTGGCCGATGCCCTCAAGTGGCTCAACAAGGTTAAGCTTAAGAAAGAACACGGTGATATCGGTAAGCGCCTGCTCAACGACATCAAAAGCCGCCTCGGCTTTCTCGCTGAAGTCGGTCTGGATTACCTCACTCTTGATCGAGGCAGCGCCACCCTATCGGGCGGTGAAGCTCAGCGCATTCGTTTGGCTACCCAGCTGGGTGCGGGCCTCTGTGGGGTGATCTACGTACTCGATGAACCCAGCATAGGCCTCCATCCGGCGGATACCGGTCGCTTGATCAATGCCCTGCTGCGTTTGCGCGACCTCGGCAACACGGTTGTGGTGGTTGAGCACGATGAAGCCATCATTCGTGCAGCCGATCTAGTGGTGGATATGGGTCCCGGTGCCGGTAACGAAGGGGGTGATATCCTCGAGATCGCGACACCGGCCAAACTCAAGTCGCCGACTGGCCATTGGCTTAAACATGGTCCGGCATATGAGCGTCCGGTGGTCGACCCCGCGCTCGATGTTGGCAAGCTGACCATCCGTGGCGCTACCGAGCACAATCTCAACAATCTCGATGTCGAAATACCCCTCGGTCGCATGGTATCCATTTGTGGTCCCAGTGGTAGTGGTAAGTCGACACTCATCAATGACATCTTGCGCCCCGCTCTCAGTCGTCAACTGGAGGGCAAGGGCGAGTTGCCGGGCGCGTACAAGAAAATTGATGGAGTGAAATACATTGATAAGATCGTGGTTGCCGACCAGTCACCCATTGGTCGCAGCCCGCGCTCCAACCCAGCCACGTTCACGGGAGCATTTGACCACATTCGCCAGCTTTTCGCCCAACTGCCGCTATCCAAACAGCGCGGCTACAAGGTGGGCCGCTTCAGTTTTAATGTGCCTGGG
>JBMYMN010000072.1:0-12740 GCA_049597355.1 Luteolibacter sp. | reverse complement strand
ATTGAAAAATTTGGTGGCTATGCCTTGGGAATCGGTGGAACCAAAATCACAATCGAGCGCAAGGATACGGTCGGCCTTGGCAAAATCGGCAACCAACCTCACTCCATCCTCAGCAATTTGATCACCTTGCAACGCTTCGTAAGCATAGAATTTCGATTGACCATACTTGGCAGCAAGTTCGGTGATCAGTCGGCTGCGGGTCGGGCTGACGTCCGTACCAAAAACAAAACCGATCTTAGAGGAAGGATCTGCGGCAAGACCCGCGATCTGATCTTCAATTTCAGCACGGGTGGCCGGGTTACCCTTCTTCAGATAATTCCGCGACCGGTTGGCCGCGTATAAGTTGAGGACCGAGGCTTGGGCAAAAGCGTCTGTGCCATCAGAGTCGGGGTGCAATGTATTGGGACCCACCTTGGTTGGACGACCTTCGAAAGAAGTCACCACCAGTGGCGTTGCACCGTGTGCACGCGGCATGGAGGAAGCGTAATAAGTGGCCTTGCCCGGGATGACCCATTCGGGTGCTTGTGTGTAGGGCACGATGTAGGTCTCGGGACGACGGCAGCTGGCCGTGCCAAAACCAGCAAGTGCGGTCGACGCACCCATCAGCTTCATGAACGAGCGACGAGAGGTATCAGCCTCTTCTTGGGTCGCCATTTCAGCGGCACCACGAGGAAACTCACGGTCTAGCCAGGTGCGAAAATCGGAACTGTCTTCAAGCTGCCCCGTGCTGCGCCACGAAACCGAATTTTCATCGGTAGCTGTTTTGGGGTGGTGCTGAATGCGCTTACTCATAAGTGAATCGCGAAAAGTTTGGGGAGAGTGAAAAATTGAAAATTGGCTGGCTCATTGATGACCCTGAGCAGCGGGGAATCTTTGGAGATTGGCTTGGGAGAAGACGGACATGGGAGCACGGGGCATTCAATGGTGACAGGTTGCACAGCTGGCCTTGGGATGAACCTTAAACTGTTCCCGGAGCTTTTTGCCAAGTTGTTCAGTGGTCTTAATGCCGGAACCCTCAGCCACATATTTGGCTACATCCTTATCGCCGTAATCAAAGTTGAAGACCTCTTCCAGCGGACGCAGATGCTTTTCGGGAGCACGGTGACAGTCGAGGCACCAACCCATTGAGTGTGGCTCCGCCTGATAGACCACTTCCATTTTGTCGACATCACCGTGACAACTTTGACATGATATACCGCGGTTCACATGCGCGGAGTGATCAAAATAAACGTAATCCGGAGACTTGTGAATGCGCACCCATTCAATTGGTTTTCCATCATACTGCGGATGGGTTGTGTCCATGGAGCGGTGCAGGGGTTGCAGCTTTGGGCTATTGCGTTGAACGTGCTGGTGACAATTCCAGCAGGTGTTTCCAGTGGGCACGTTCGAGTGCCCCGAAACATCAACGAAGGAATGGCAATATCGGCAATCCAGTCCTAACTGATCGACGTGAATCTTGTGCGAGAAGGGAATCGGCTGGCTCGGCTGATAGCCGACTCTCAAGGTTTTCGGAGTCGCATAGTAGCTAAAAGCAAGTGCAATTCCAGCTACCATCGTGCCGATACAGACGGCAATTTTCAGAGGCAGCAGATTGGTCCAGCGGGGGAAAATATTTGCCATGATTAGGCGGGGACGAGGCAGGGTATTTGATGTGGGGTTTGCCGGTCCACGGGGCCGCGCTCCGGCGCGGGGAGAATGCCCACCAGCACAGCAGTTGCAACACGAAAAAACTAATTAAGGACAATTTATTATCCCCCTGATCATGACGCCCTTATTGAGATCCATGCTCAATAAGAGCTCTGTTCAACACTTGTTGAAAATTCGCGATGACATGAACTAAAAATGATCAGCGAAAAGCAGTCAACCAAGGTAAAATGTGGTCAAGGCGACCATGTCAGACCTCGTAGCTTTTTCCATTCGCGGAAGGCTTCAAACATTTCTTTCTTGGATAGCTTGCGACGCTCTGGGTCCTCCGCAATGAACTGATCGAACATGCTCTCAGAATGCTCTTCGGGCTCCGGTTTGGACACCGTCGCCGCAGCGGGTGGTCGGCTGGCGAGGAGACGCTCCAAGCGTGTCACCTTGAAAAGAATGCTCAGCAGGAAGAGAAGCACCATGGCCAGGAGGCCGATGATGATCCAGTCCATAAGCGAGATCTCTGGCGGCATGATCAAACATCGTAGGCCTTGCGGCGCTCACGCTTGCAGAGGGCGTTGGCCTCGTCGTCACCAACAAAGCGTTCGGTATTTGGATCGAATGTCAGTTTACGACCCAGCTTCCAAGCGATTGATGCAGCGTGTCCGGTCACGTGACCGTTGCGAGTGATCACTGAATTACAGGCCGGCTGCTTACGGGATTTCACGCAATCGAGGAACTCGCGCACATGCTTGACTGGATCGATACCACGCATTTCATCTGGCGCCTTGTTTCCAAAGAGTCCCTTATCGCTACTGACGATCTTACCACTGTCACCGGCTTCGATCCAGCCATCCTCGCCTTCAACCCTGATCGGACAACTCGACAGGCCGGGCTGCCAATCCCCTTCCCCCTTAAATCCAGCGATGCGTATCACAAGGCGGGTGCCATCGGAATACTTACCATAAATGGTATCACCATCGACTTCAAACTCCACTGGGCTGGTATCGTCCTTGTTGGCGGCCCATTGGCAAATGTCGATGGTGTGAGAGCCCCATTCCAGCACCTTCCAGCCAGCACTCAGTGCGTTGTGACCGCGCCAACGGCCACGGCAATAGGCACGATTGTAAGGAATGTCAGGCGATGGTCCAAGCCAGCGATCCCAGTCGATCACCTCCGGATCGGGCAGTGGCTCACCTGGGAGCGGCTCATGTCCGAGGAAGGGCTGGATGCTGCCGGCATGTACCGATGTGATCTTGCCAAGTTTACCATCGTTGGCGATTTTGGAGGCTAACTTGAAATTGTCGACGTTGCGCCGTTGAGTGCCAGATTGAAAGATGCGATTGTTTTCACGCACGGCCTCGTCTAGTTCGCGACTTTCGTCAATGGTCATCGAACAGGGTTTTTCACAGTATATGTCTTTGCCAGCACGCGCCGCTTTGACTGTGGCCGGAGTGTGCCAGCGGTCACCGGTGGCGATCAGCACGGCATCGATATCCTCGCGGGCAAGAACGTCTTCCATCTTCCGATAGGACTTACAATCCTCATTACCATAAGCACGGTTGGTCAGTTTGCGGATGATTTCAGAGCGTTCCTTTTGAACGTCAGCAATGGCCACAAACTGGCAGTCCTTCTGAGCATGGAAAGAGGCGAGCACCTTACGACCGCGAGGTCCCAGGCCAATGCCGCCGACCACAATGCGGTTACTTGGAGCGACGTTTCCGTCCTTACCCAGTGCACTGGAAGGGATAATGGTGGGTGCTCCGGCAAAAGCAGTGGCACCGGCGATGAATTTTCTGCGGGTTGTGTTCATGATACGATTATGGAAGAAGGTTTCGTATGGCGAATTGTCGTGATGAATGGGTTGAGATCACAATAGAGTGATACGTTGGATACACATAGACTCCAAAAAAGATACGGCCCAGTGCAATCGAAATTTCAGTCGGCGAGATCTTCACCCTCGTCCGTGCCAGCTTTTTCAACCTGCAAGCCTGCCTCGCCACTCATCAGTCGCGCTCCAATCTCTTGCAATTCCTCAACAGGAATCGCAAAACTCTCCGCACGATTCGCCCGTGCGATGTTCATGCCGATGCATCGACCTTCGAGATCGAGCAGCGGCCCTCCGACACTGCGATTATTGGCAAGAATCGTATGCTGAATCACGCGTGGAAAATCACTGCGCCGTTTGGAAAACGCACCACTCATCATATCATTTCGATTTGGTGGCGGCTTCATCTGATGACTGGCCATCATGCGAACCTGCACCTTCACTTTCGCTCCGTCACGCTCTAGAACAACTCGGACTTTGCTGCCGCTGTGATGATTCTCTTTCAGGTGCTCGACGACCTCCTTGACCTCATCGACCTCCTGACCATCAACCGTAAGCAAGATGTCGCCCTTCTTGACACCGGCTTCATGGGCACCCCCTTTGGGATCGACCTCTTGAATGACAAGTCCTTTGTTTTCCTCCTTTTTAATCGAGACACCCATCACAAGGCCACCCGCCGGCTTAATCCGGCGGGGTTGGGCACTAATCACGCCCATGAGGGCACGTCGCTTCAAGCGAGACGAAGCACCATTGGCAACCACCCACGAACCCAGTGCAATGTCGCTGGTCGGTGCGAACTTCACGGGTTTTAGGTTCTTAGCATCAATCTTGATCAAGCAGACATCCCAGCGCGTATCTACGCCGAGCAATTCAACCGACTCAAAGCGCTTCTTGTCGACGACTACCAGAGGTTCTTTAAGGTTTTGGTATTCACTGTACTTAGTAAGAATGTATCCCTCAGCTGAGATCACCACACCGTATGACGATTCATCGCGACCATCCATGATAAGCGCACTGGAGGTCTGAAGTATGGCGCGCTGCGGCTCAAAGACGGCCATGACCTGATCTCCGGTGCTGCGCAGAGGTGCCTCAAGACTATACTGGGCAAAAAGCGATGCGGTCGAAGCAAGAAAGATGAAAAGAGTAAGTTTAGCGCTCACCAAGCTTAACAGTTAGGGTTTCGGTTTTCTTGCCACGTTTGATCTCAAATATGATGTCATCACCTACGGAGAGCTCCTTGACGATTTGCTGAAGGTCTTCACGCTTGGATAGCTGAGTTTCATTGGCGCTAAGCAGAATGTCACCAACCAAGATGCCTGCCTCTGCAGCGGGTGTTTTCTCACCGACCCTTGTCACCTTGATACCACCCTCTTCGTTTGCCTCACTGGCAAAACCCAGAAAACCGTTACCCACGACGGGCTTCGAAGCGAAGGGGCCCTCGCCAATGAACTCGCCCTCCATCATTGCATCCCACTTCTGGAGGAACTCGTCGCTGGGCACGTGCATGTTTTCCTGCAGCACTTGGCCGACACGAGAGTGGATGCCCACCAACTTACCGGTGAGATCAAAGAGCGGGCCACCGGAATCTCCACCAATTAGAATACAATCGGAATGGAAAGTGGAGTTGGAGAGTTTCACGATGCGGCCAAGGCGAACCACCACGCCACGGTCTTTGTCGAAACCTCCGGAATGACCAAGAGCAAAAACCCAGTCACCAAGTTGCGTGGCATCCTTTCTGTCAATCTCGACGTGACGCCAATCGTCACGCTCTGGTTTGATGATCTTACAAAGGGCGGCGTCGGTTTCAGAATCGAGGCCAAGCGAAATGGCCTCGGCTTCTGTGCCGTCCTCGAAGAGGATTTTAATAGTCTTATCGACACCACCAGAAACGTGGGCGGCTGTCATGATCATGCCATCCGGGGACACCACCACACCACTTCCACTACCCTCACCGATCTTTAGGCAAACAGTGGCGGCACGCGCCCTCTCCAGTCCATCGTGAACCGCCGCCTGTATAACCTTGAGGTCATCCAAGCTTTCAGGAGCCTTTTGGTCGTTCACATACGGGCGTTGTTCGGCAAGCACACCACCCAGCAAACCGCTGGTGATCGCGAGCGCTCGAAAGATGTAGGGTGTCATACTATAAAGTCGTGTTGCTTGTAGTGAGTGTAATCAGGACATGATGTCCTTGGCAATTCACAGAACACTACCTTGGGTAAGACGTTTGTAAACCGCCAGCCACTCCCGCCCTTCCCTTCCGGGATAAGCGCTCTCGGGCTGCCATGCCGCGACGCGCTCAAACCATGGACCAAAGCAGACATCAATGGCCTCTTGGGTAGAGGGAAACGGTGGACCACTCATATCATCACCATCATCCCGTGGGTTCAAAAAAAAGACCCCCGCCAGGGTGCTACCCGGAGCCAACAACTCACCAGCGCTGCGCGCGTAATCATCCCTTGAGCTGGGATCAATGGCGCAGAAGCAAGTGTGTTCCCAAATCGCCGAGGCCTGCCGGCCGATCCTTTGAGAGGGATCGAGGAAATTCATTAGTTCATATCGCTCATTGTGAAGCCTAGGATGGGATTTGGCTAACTCAATCGCCGCCGGCGCAATATCCAAACCCACCGCCTTGATCCCATGCTCAGCCAGTCGGCGGACGTCATGGCCTGAGCCACAACCAGGGACCCAAACTTCCCCTTCCCCCAGGACCGAGACACCCAATCGGTGGATCAGTTCATCGAGAGGAGGCGATGCATATCCCTTATCCCAAGGAGTGTCGCCATTGAGATAACGTTGTTGCCAATCGGTCACAAACTCAGCCTCAGACACGAGCGTAAGATTGCAAGGTTGATTCTCAAGCGTACAGTTTCATTCATGCCTGCAATCCGCGACTGCAACTTCACCGCAATCGACTTCGAGTCAGCGGGCGCTGCTCGTGGAAAAACGGATGTGCCAGTGCAAATTGGGATGGCATCCTGGTCCATTGAAAGGGGGCATCATCAGACCTTCGTATCTTATCTCGCCGCCGATCAAGACATCCAATGGTCCGCCCAGAAATTACACGGTATCGGCAAACAGGAGCTCACTCATGCACCCACATTGCTTTCACTGTGGCCTGAGTGTAAAGCAAGGCTCGGCTCCGCAGTAGTGGTTGCTCACGGACGCGGTACTGAGAAGCGCTTCCTCCGTTCTTTCCCGGGCCATGGCTTTGGTCCGTGGGTTGACACTCTTCCCCTGTCTCGTGCCCTTTGGCCGGATCTTGATGATCATTCACTAGGCTCCATATGCGAGCAACTTGGTTTGTGCGCGGCCGTTCATGAACTTGTTGCGGGAAAGACTTGGCACGATGCCCTCTTCGATGCCGTCGCGTCGCTAGTACTCCTGATTCATATCATCGAAATGCATCAAATCGAAGATCAAGATGTGGAGTTCCTCCAGCATCCCGACACCCACGCTTGGCATCAGTTGCGCAAGCCCTGAAAGTTAGTCTGGGCAATATTCTACGAGCCTAGACTAATTCTTTCTTTTACACACGCCACGAAATTACGGATGTTGCTGAGTGTGAAATGAATTCTTCCGCCCCGAAAAAATCCACTGGATCCGGATCGACCGCAATGGACGACTACCTTGAGCAGATCATGCATCTCATCGAGGAGAAGGGCTATGCGAGGGCCATCGACATATCCAAGAACCTCAGCATCTCCCAAGCCAGCGTCACCAACATGCTTCGCCGCCTCGATGCCGAGGGGTTGGTGATCCATGAAAAGTATCGTGGCACCTCGCTCACCGAGAAAGGCCAGCGCATTGCCAAAGCCATTGTCGAGCGCCACGAAACGCTTACACGCTTTCTGAGCCTCTTTCATATCGATGAGGACACCATATACCGTGATGTCGAAGGCATGGAGCACCACGTTTCTCGCCCCACGCTGACAGTGATCCGCGCCATGGCTGATGAATTGGAGAACAACGCCGAGCTACTCGAGCGAGTCCGCGAAGCATCGCATAATCTCAGAAAGTCAGAGTAAGTTGCGTCTTACCCCTTGATTGCCGGTGAGTTCAGGGACAGCTTGCTGCGTGCCTGACGCCGAATACGTGCGCGATGCCTTTGCCCGCATTGCCGACCGCTATGTGCTGACCAATCATGTGGTTAGTTGTGGTGTCGACATATGGTGGCGAAAGGTAGTGGCGAAGCGGATCCAAGGCTGGGCCCCCACCAAACTACTCGATATCGCCTCGGGCACCGGCGATCTGGCATTGGAAATCCAGAGTCACTGCCCGGAATGTGAGGTTGTCGCCTCGGACTTTTGCGCTCAAATGCTAGAGCATGCCTCCCACCGTGGCGTCCATCAAACAGTGGTCGCCGATGCACTGAATCTGCCGTTCGCTGATGGCGAGTTCGACGTCGCCACCGTGGCCTTCGGTCTGCGCAACATGAGCGACTATCCTGCGGCCCTGACGGAGATGAAACGAGTGATCAAGCCTGGAGGTCAGCTTCTCATTCTCGATTTTTCTATTCCTGGATGGCCTATGAGCATTCCTTACCGATTCTATCTTCACCATTTGTTGCCCTTCATGGCCGGCACCCTCACTGGTCATGGAGACACCTATGAATACCTTGGTGGGTCAATCGAACAATTTCCCTCCGGCGAGGATATGTGCTCGTTGCTCATGGAATGTGGGTTTGAAGTTCCGAGGGCCAGACCTTTGACTGGGGGCATCGTCTCCATGTATGAGGCTACCCACCCGGCCCATAAGGCAGCAACGTCCTGACCATGTCCTCGCCACCCAATACCGCGCGAAATCTCGCATTGGAGTTGGCCCGCATCATCAAAAAAGCGGGCCACGATGCCATGTTCGCAGGTGGCTGCGTGCGCGACGCTTTGCTGGGTCGCACGCCAAAGGACTACGATATTGTCACCTCCGCGCGGCCCAACGAAGTGCTTGAGCTATTTCCCGGTTCCAATGAAGTCGGCGCCCACTTCGGCGTGATCATTGTGTCGCGTGATGGCCAACAAATCGAGATCGCCACCTATCGCAACGATGGCAGCTACAGCGACAATCGGCGTCCCGATTCCGTAGAATTCACTACGGCTGAACATGACGCACAGCGACGCGACTTCACGATCAATGGCCTGTTTGAAAATCCTGAGAATGCTGAAATCATCGACTATGTTGGTGGTCGCGCCGATCTCGATGCCCGAATCTTGCGTGCCATTGGCGATCCAACTGAGCGCTTTCAAGAAGACGCTCTACGCATGTTGCGTGCCGTACGCTTTGCCTCCCACCTTGAGTTCGAGATCGAGCCGCACACTCGCCGGGCCCTAAGCGATCAAGCTCACTTACTGGGCAAAATATCCCCCGAGCGGATCCGAGACGAGTTCTCGTGTATTCTGACCTCGTCGCACAGACGCTGCGGTATACAAACACTAACCGACAGCGGCTTGATCATGCATATCATTCCCGAACTTCAGGAAACCATCGGTTGCGACCAACCACCCCAATGGCATCCCGAGGGCGACGTCTACGTTCACACCCTCATCATGCTTGAAATGCTCGAGGATGACGCTCCACTCGAACTCTGTCTGGCCGTCTTGCTCCACGACATTGGCAAGCCCCTCACCCGCACGCTCGATGAAACGGGGCGTATCCGCTTCAATGGGCATGACAGCGTGGGTGCAGAAATGGCCCGCTCCATCCTCAATCGTCTGCGCTATCCCAATCGCATCGTCGACGATGTGGTGAATATGGTAGCTCGACACATGAAGTTCATGCATGTCCAGCAGATGCGCACCTCCAAGCTCAAGCGTTTCATGGCCGAGAGCACCTTCGAACATGAACTGGAGCTCCATCGGGTCGATTGTGCCTCATCCAACGGATTCACCGACAATTATGATTTCCTACTCACCAAGCGCGATGAGTTTGCCAATGAGCCTTTGATACCCGATCCTCTAATCACCGGCAAAGACCTGATCGAACATGGTCTTTCTCCGAGCCCAAGATTTAAGGAAATTCTCGAGATCATTCAAACCGAACAGCTTGAGGGAAGAATCCTTGATCGAAAAAAAGCCCTCGCCTATCTCGAGACCCTGATCACTGACCCCTAACCCATCTGACCATGCCTAACGTTCCCGTTGAACATACTGATCCAGTTAATGCCCAGATCCTCTCTGTCTCTGAGGATCTCGTTGCGGGTTTCCAGCGCCAGCCCTTCCACGTGATCGCCGAACAATCTGGAGTAGATCTCGACACTGTCATCGAGCGAATCAAGGCCATGCAGGAAGCGGGCATCATCCGGCGTGTGCGGCAGACACTCCTCTCAACCAAACTCGCCCATGGAGCCCTTGTTGCTTGGAAGGCGCCCGAGGAAAAACTCAACGATGCCTTCGACTTCATGGCCAAGGAAGATCCCTTTTCCGGTCACGTCGTAATCCGTTCCACCGACAGTGTGGTCTCTGGTTCCGATTATCGGCTGTGGACTACCCTCAAGGTGCCCGTTGGTGAATCCATGGACCGGCACTGCGAGGTCCTCATGCGCCTAACCGGCGCAACGGAATACCTGCTAATGCCCGCCAACGGCGTATTCGCGCTCGGTGTTGGCCACACCCGCCGCAAGGCTTTGGCCCCTGGCGATAAGACCGAGGACCCCGCTGTGATGATGACCACTGCCAAAGTTGAGTTGACTCAGGAGGAATGGAACGTGCTACTCGCGCTCAAGGAGGAACTCACTCTTGCTGAGATTTGCCCAAACCCATGGGACAGGCGTGCTGAAATCGCCAACGTATCGCTCGAACGCTTCTGTGATGTCGCCGAGAGCCTCAATCAAAAAAAGGTCATCGGCCGTTTTTCCACCTTCCTCGAACACGTCAAACCTTCAGCTACTGGCAAACGGGTCACACGCTTCAACGGACTCTTCCACTGGGCCGTACCGAAGGGTCGTGAAATTGAAGCCGGTGCTCAGGTCGGTCGCCACTATTGTATGACCCATTGCTACTGGCGCGAGGGCGGTCCAAAATTTGGCGATGTCAACATCATGGGTGTAGTCCACGGCACCGAAAAAGACAAGGTTCTCGAGCACAAAGCCGCCATCGACGCCCACCTCAAATCCGTCGGCATCCCAGTATCCTACACCAACGTTTTCTGGGGTGGCCGCTCAGAAATCAAACCGTCCGAGATCTCTCCAACAATCTACAAGGAGTGGCATTCCAAACAGGCCAAGTAGCATCAAGCGCATGGCATCTGTGACGATATTGTCACTGCGAAACTGTTCTAGGCCACAAACAGATTTCTAAATTACATGGAGATGCATCGTATTCTAATTGTCGAGGATGAGGCGGACATCGCGGATCTGATCGCCTTCAATCTGGAGCGCCAGGGCCATGAGCCAATGAAGGCTCTCGATGGTGCCAGTGGCATTGAGATGGCCCTCGAATTCCAGCCGGATTTGATCATCCTCGACCTCATGCTTCCAAGACTTGACGGCTATCAAGTTCTCAAGGAGTTGCGCAAGGATTCGCGCACGCGCAACACACCCGTACTCATGCTTACGGCTCGCACACAAGCCGAGGATCGAATTCGCGGCTTGGAAGCCGGCGCTGATGACTATCTAACCAAACCCTTCAGCTCAAAAGAACTGATGCTGCGAGTGCGTGCCATCCTCAAGCGAGTTCATGCTATGCCAGGAGCAGTAAACTTCAAACATGGACCCTTTCATTTTGATAAAAACTCCCAGCGGTTCTTCCTCAACAACGAGCTCATCGAACTCACCTCCACTGAGTTCAAACTGATGTTGTACCTCTGCGAGCGTTCCGGTATTCCACAGGACCGCAATGACTTGCTGAGTGAGATCTGGGGTTATAGCGACAGTGCTCAAAGCCGCACTCTGGACACCCACATGAAGCGCCTGCGACAAAAACTTGGCGACCACGGATCTTGGATTGAGACCGTCCGAGGCATTGGCTATCGTGTTCCCAAGCAAATGTCATGACCCCTCTGGAAATCATTCTGCTGGTGCTGGCGGCCATTTTGGCCACTGCGCTCTGGACCACCACCAAGGGGCGACTGAGAGATGATATCGAACACAGGAGCCAGCAGGTGGATTCCCAACGCACTCTGCAGCAACAGGTCGATCATGCTCATTCTGAACGCGAGCGCCTGTTAAACGCAATGACGGAGGCCTTTCTACTGATTGATCACAAAGGCCAAATTCTATTCTCCAACAAGGCTGCCAATGGACTTTTCTTCTCCAAGACACTCACAAACCGCTCAGTGAATGAGGCCTTTACCGATCCCCGTCTATCGAGAGCTCTGACAAAGGGCCTCAAGGCGGGCAAAAAGCTAAAGACACGCATCACTCTTCCCCAACAAGCCTCGCCCCTTGGCGATCAGGAAAAGCGTGGCATCAATTCATGGATTGTGGATGTCGCCCCCCTGCCCGCAATTGAAGGCACCCCGGTCGTTACCCGCGCCATCATCCGCGACATTACTGTCGAACAACAGACCGAACAGATCCGCAAGGACTTTGTCGCCAACGCTTCTCACGAGTTACGCACACCCATGGCCATCATCCACGGCTATCTGGAAAATCTACTGGATGACGATATGCTCGAGGAGCCTGAAATGACCCGCAAGTTCTTGACCATCATGCGCAAGCACTCGGATAGGATTGCTCGCATCATCGATGACATGTTGATCATTTCTCGCCTCGAGTCCGGCGAGCACACCTCTCTCAACATCGAACCTTTCAGTCTGAAAGATTGCGTCAACGACATTATCGAGCGACTTGAGTCGGTCATTCGATCTCAAGAGGCAAAGGTGGAGCTAAAATTTTCCGATGACACCATTCAAATTCAGGGCGACCGTTTCTATTGGACTCAGGCTCTTTTCAACCTCATCGAGAACGCCCTCAAACAGAATCCCCGGGCAGGGTTGAAGGTTGAGGTCGGCTGCATGACCACGGGACAAGACCTAAAGGTCTGGGTCAGCGACGACGGCATCGGCATCCCCAGCGCGGATCTTCCGTTCATCTTTCGCCGATTTTACCGAGTCGACAAGCAACACACCAACAGTGAGATCAAAGGCACCGGCTTGGGCCTCTCCATTGCCAAGCGAGCAGTGGAAGCACATCAAGGCACTATCGTTGCAAGTTCCATTCCCGGTAATGATACCCGTTTTTTAATCACCGCACCTCTCGCTGGACCAAACAGCGAGCCCAGCGAGCCCGAACTCTTGTTTGAGGACTTTGCAGGCTCAGCCTGACAACCACTATTTTCCCTGTTGC
>JBMYMN010000071.1:0-13011 GCA_049597355.1 Luteolibacter sp. | reverse complement strand
AGGACGGCCATGATTCATGACCAAAAAAAAGCCGCCGGGATCACCCGACGGCCTTTTTGATCTTTATCGCATTCGCTTAGGCGCTGGCCTTGGCTTCGAGCGCTGCTTTCGCTTGAGCGACAATAGCCGAGAAAGCGGCAGCGTCGTGAACGGCAAGATCAGCGAGGATCTTGCGATCCGCTTCGATCCCTGCGGCCTTGATGCCTTCGATGAAGCGCGAGTAGGTCAGGCCTTCGGCGCGGGTGGCAGCGTTGATGCGCTGGGTCCACAGACGGCGGAACTGACCTTTACGCTTCTTGCGGTCGCGGTATTCATACTGCTGGGCCTTACGAACGGCGTCCTTGGCGTAGCGGTAGAGCTTCGAGCGGAAACCGCGGAAGCCCTTGGCGCGAAGCAGAACACGCTTGCGGCGCGCGCGGCTTGCGGGGGAGTTGGTAGCACGTGGCATGTTGTCTTATCTTGGTTTTGAACAAGTCGTTTCTTTTCGTTCCTTCTACAGTCTCACTTGTTCGTGTCTTCCGTGGGAATCAGGCTGTATGAAGGCCGTTCGAGTCGCGAACGGGGGCGTGGCAGATGCCTCGCATTCGGGTTCAGTGGAAGGGCATGTTCTCTTTGACGTTCTTGATGTCGGCGTCGGAGACGAGGGTCGCTTGGCCAAGACGGCGTTTGCGTTTGCGGTTCTTGTTCTGGAGCAAGTGCCGTTTACCTTGTCGACGACGGAGGACTTTGCCCGTACCAGTGACCTTGAAGCGTTTGGCAACGGCTTTCCGTGTCTTTGCTTTTCCGGATACTCTTGGCATGGGGCGGGAAACCTAGGGATCCGGGGCTCGGTGGCAAGGGAAAAGTGGGCTTTTCTAAGAAATCCGAAATATTCTTCTTTCCCTCTAAAATCGGGCTGGTCAGGGGGCTTCCCAGCCAGTTCCATCCGCCTCGAATGGCCTCCGATTTCGCTTTTGAGTCTCTCAACCCTGCCCAGCGGGAGGCTGTCGCGGCTCAGGATGGCCCAGTCATGATCCTGGCGGGGGCTGGAACCGGCAAGACTCGGACGGTCACCTGCCGCATCGCCTATATGCTGGAACGCAAAATTCCGCCCGAAAACATCCTCGCCGTCACCTTCACCAATAAAGCCGCCAGCGAGATGCGGGAGCGCATCGGCGGTATGGTCTCCAAAAAGGCCGCCAAGGAGATGACGGTCTGCACCTTCCATTCGCTCTGTGTGCGCATCCTGCGCGGCGGCATCGACAAACTGGGCTACAAGAAGAACTTCTCCATCTGCTCGGGCTCCGACCAGAGCGCCCTGATGAAGCGCCTACTGGTCCGTATGGGCGGTAAGGAGGAGAGGATCAAGCCTGAGGCAGTCCTCGGCGCCATCTCCAAGGTCAAGAACCGAGGCCTCGATCCCGCCAGCCTCGAAGACGACTTCTACGCCCAACTCGCCGTGGCCTACCATAATGAGCTGCGAGCCCAAAATGCCGTAGATTTCGACGACCTCCTGCTGCTCGGCGAGCAGGTCCTGCGGGAGCACGCCGACGTCCGCGAGCATTTCCGTAGTCTCTACCAGCGCGTCACCGTTGATGAGTTCCAAGACACCAACGCCCTGCAGATGAAATTGCTGCAGCAACTTGTGGGCGATCCTTATCACGTCTGCGTCGTCGGTGATGACGACCAATCGATCTACGGCTGGCGTGGTGCGGAGACTGCCAACATTTTGGAATTCGAGCGCTTCTTCCCCAACCCCAAGGTGATTCGACTCGAAGAGAACTATCGCTCCACCCAGGCCGTGCTCGACACGGCCAACAGTCTCATCGTCCACAATGCAGGCCGTCGCGAGAAGGCACTCAAGGCCACCCGCAAGGATGGCGAGAAAGTCCGCATCGTCGCCATGCCAGGGGATGACGAAGAAGCCGAGTTCATCGCCGAGGAAATTCTCGCCGGCAAAAGTGCCGTCGGTCGCAAGTGGGAAGACTTCGCCGTGCTATTCCGCACCAACGGCCAGAGCCGGAAGTTGGAAATGGCTATGCGCGAGCGCAAGATCCCCTACCGCATGGTAGGCGCCCAGAGCTTCTACGACCGTCGCGAAGTCCGCGATGTGATGGCCTACGCCCAGCTCCTTGTCAGTCCAGATGCCGACGTCCCCCTGCTCCGTGTGATCAATGCGCCCAATCGCGGCATCGGCAACTCCACCGCGGTGCTGGCAACCGAATGGAGCCGCGAGCACCACGAATCGGTCTGGCAGGCACTCTGCGATCCCAACTTCCGTGACACCTTGGGCGCCAAAGCCCAGAAAGCCATCGAGGCTTTCATCGCCCTCATTGCCGGTACCAAAAACAAGATCGAGATTGGAGGCGCCAATCCAGCCATGGTCCTTGAGGAACTGCTCGAGGAAATCGACTACAAGGCCTGGATCCAACGCGGCTGTAAAAGCGATACCGAGATGGACCAGCGTCGCGAAGGCATCGAAATGACCCTTACCGATCTCAAAGACTCGGTAGCCAAGGGCCGCAAACTGCAGACCTGGATTGATGACTGCATGCTGGCCAGCGACCGCGAAGAGGACGACCTCGAGCGCAAACAGGGTGCAACGCTCATTACGCTTCACGCCTCCAAGGGCCTCGAATTCCCCATCGTCTTCCTAGTTGGCCTCGAGCAAGGCTACCTCCCCCACTCCCGCAGTGTCGCCGAAGGGACGGTGGATGAAGAGCGCCGTCTGCTCTACGTCGGCATCACGCGTGCCCAAGATGAATTGACCATGAGTTATTGTTCACAGCGCGTGCGCTACGGCCAAACCATGGCCTGCGAGCCAAGTAGTTTCATCGCGGAGTTGGATGACAAGCACATCGAACGAACGAGTTACGACGATCTGCTCGGTGCGGAAGTCGACAGTGATGATCTCGATAATTTCTTTGGGAACATGCGCAGCATGCTGGATGAAATGGAGGATTAAGCGCAAAGCGCAGAGCTTAGTGCACAGCTTTCAGCGGTCGGAGTGCGGACTTTCGTCGCTACTACGGCCACACGATTCCGGGTATCCAGCCAAGTCAATGAAGTGAACACGATGGAAGTAGAAGCTCGATCCGCCAGCGAAACTAAAAAAGATCATCAGTATCCCCTATAAGAGATTCGCTGACGGCTGAATCATTCGGCAGCAGTCGTAATCGTTATTATCCTCGAGTAGTATGCTGCTCGCCAAAACGACCTTCCAAAAAAACCCATACAAGAATGCATGACAACCAGTGGTGATGGGAGCATCGAAACCCAACGTGTCTGCTTCTGACCATTGATTACTCGTCGACTTCCTTGGCCAGCGCCAACACAGCCTGGTGCGTTTGAGTCACCACGTGAGCCATGCGCTCGTAGTCGAGGGTGTCCCAAGTATCGGTGCTCATGTGATAATGAGGGTTTCGGTAAAAGGAGGTGTCGGTGATCATCGCCGCGTCGTAGTCGAACTTCCAGTAGTTGCGATGATCGGAAAGATGTACCATCTCCATGTTTCGGGGAATGCAACTTGAGATCACCTTCAAGGGGGCTGCGCCCCTCATTGCCCGTTTGGCGCTTTTGATCAGAGGCCGATCTTTGAAACCGCCCACAACAGCTATGAAGTTTCCGGTGCTCGGATAAAGTGCTTTCAGCAACAGGCTGGGATACTTCTGACTCTTGGGCTCATCGGAGAAATAGCCGATCATTTCCAGAATCAATACTCCCTTCACCTCCACATTCTGCTTTCGAAGCAATTCCGCATGGCGATAGCTGCCCATGTCATCTGTTCCGAAGTAGGGAGGTTCTTCAGTGCTGTAGGCCACCAATTCCACACACACATTCTGCGGAGGCTGTTTCTGCAGCAAGCGAGCCAATCCGAACAGGCCCACTACCCCGCTGGCATTGTCATCCGCACCGGCGTTGATACCAGCATCATGGGCCATGCACGTGTCGTAGTGGGCGCCCACCACGATGCGCGGCTTCTTAGGATCGCCATAGAACCCACGGACATTGTATTGCGGCACTCCGCTGTTGCTAAGCGCATATTCTTGCTCCTCTACCATGGCCCCCGCCGCAGCAAATTTCTTGCGGATGTAGGCACGCGCCTTCTGCATGTCCTCTTTCTCTTGGTAGTAGCGCGTCTTAATTTCGGTGGTGAACTCCTTGGTCTCCTGCTTGAGCACTTCTGGATTTGCCCTGAGCTTCACATTCAGCTCATCGGCTCCGCTTGGCTGAATGGTACAGCAACCTACCCCCAGCAAAAACAACGAAACCACCAGTGGTATGCGCACGATGCGAAACCACACACTCCGATACCACTTTTTGGAATCCAATGTCTTTGCCTTGGTCTCTACCTCAGCAATTTTCTCTGAAACTGACTTGGGGGAATTGTCCTCCATGGCCACATATACTAACCGATTTTGTGCCCGAAGCCCAGATCAACTATCGCCGTGGCGGCTTGGGATGATGAAAGGAGGCGGCACCGTCCACATTGGACAAAATATGGTTGATTCGCCCCAAAACATCGTAAATCTTCCCCAGCCAACGCCTCGTTAGCTCAGTTGGTAGAGCAGAAGACTCTTAATCTTTTGGTCCTAGGTTCGAGTCCTAGACGGGGTACCAATGAAAGCCGTTGACCCACAGTGGGTTAGCGGCTTTCTCTTGGGAACATTCGGTGGGCTGAACCGTAGTGGCGAGATGAGATCACCTACTGCAATCCGAGCAGTGAATCGATGCGGCAGAGAAACCGGCCCGTGTCATAGAGATGAGCGAGATGACGTAGGATTACGATGCTCAGCGCCGCCGACGCATCAGACTCGCCAAGCCAATGAAACCAAGCAAGCAAGTCGAAGGCTCTGGAATCACATCAATTCGACCAGTCATGCCACCATGTCCTGTCACTTCACATGTGTACCAATATGTGCCCACATCACTGACACCGGGCGTCCACGTGATCGGGTCACCACCACCAGGGTCGGAGGTAAAGTCCGCAACGGGAGTTAGCGTGGCATCACTCATGGCAACGGCACTTGATGAGGTTCGAACATACTCACCATCCGATCCAGCGATGAATGCATAGGACGAATCCATAATAATGAATGGATGAAAGCTTGAAGCACGCTCGAATGTGTAGGTTTGCCCCGCCGTCAGGACGAGGGTGGGATCGGCTACGTTTGAGAATGTTCCATTGGTGTCAATCCATGTGAATAGGAAATTTGAAGACCCTTCGTTGGTCACGCTAAAGTTAACCGATGCATCAACCGAGTAGCGACTGTCAGATAGAAGCGTGGTGGCAGCGTGGATTTTGGTGCATCCAAGGATGACCACGGCGCACAACAAACAGGACCTCATGTTGCTAGCGTAGGGTTGTTTTAGCCATGAGCAACTTGATTTTTGTCAACTGACAGAACGCGCATCCCGCAATGACCACTGTATTGACCATCCCAGTAAAAAATTCGTCTTGTTTGTCCTAATTTGGATTGTCTGAACCGAGTTCTGAGACAACCCACACACCCTTCAACAACAACCCCATTGCCGGTTAAGACCTCCGTCTTAAACGTGCCAATCGTTGCGATACACCACGCCCGATTCATTCTACATTCGGGCTTACAGTTATCGGGTGATTAGAGGACTTCGTCTCCAGACCTGATATTTCCAAAGATCAAGCCCCATGGCGAATCGGCTGGATCATGGTCACTTTGCTACCCAGCATCCGTGCGTGTCACTCCTGCACGAATCAAAACTTAGCCTGAAACTGGCCATCCCCCTGATGATTGGCCAGCTCAGCCAGATGCTGATGGGCGTGATCGACACATTGATGGTTGGGCGTTTGGGGGTCACGGAACTCGCCGCCCTAACCTTCGCCAATTCACTCTTCTACGTGCCCTTTGTCTTTGGCATAGGCGTGTTGACAGCCGTCTCGATACTTAGCTCCACAGCCCGCGGCGCTCAGAAGCCCGAGGCTGCCCGCGCAAGTTGCCGGGAGGGGTTTTATTTGGGCCTTGGCCTTGGCTTACTGCTCTTCCTGTTCTGTGGGGCGCTCTCCTACAAACTGGATTGGTTCGGTCAACCGGAGAACGTCACCGCCGCCACCCGGAACTTCTATCGTATCATCATGGCCTCAACGATTCCCGCGCTGGCTTCCATCGCACTTAAAAATCATGCCGATGCGCTCAACCGACCATGGATCCCCTTTTGGATCTTTCTCAGCGGTATTATTCTTAATGTTCTGCTTAACTGGATGCTAATCTTCGGCAACTTGGGCTGCCCTGCCTTGGGCTTTGAGGGTGCTGCTTGGGCCACCTTGGTCGCTCGTTTCGCTATGCTGGCGGCCATTTTGACATGGCTTGTGAGCAGTAAGGACCTCAAGGAATGGGTGCCGCATCGCTGGTTCTTGCCAATGAAGTTCAAGAGTATGCGCAAGTTGCTCAGAGTGGGCGTTCCCGCCAGTCTGCAGATGCTGAGCGAAGTCAGCGCCTTCTCTGCTGCTGGGATTATCATGGGGCTGATCAGCACTCAGGCCATGGCCGCCCACCAGGTCGCTATTAGCATGACAGGCACGGCCTTCATGATTCCTCTGGGCTTCTCCATGGCGCTCACGGTGCGTATTGGAGAGGCATACGGAGCCAAGGACCCGCAGCGCCTGAAGGCCATCGCTCATTCTGGTTGGGTGGTGTTGGTGTGCACGGCGACCATCAGTGCAACTTGCTTCATCTTCTTTGGCGAGACAATGGCATCCTGGTTCATCAATGAGTCCTCGCTCATTGAGTTGACCGCCGCACTCCTTATTATCTGCGCCGCCTTCCAGTTCTTCGATGCTCAACAGGTCGGCAGCGCCTCTATGCTGCGCGGCATGCACGACACCCGTGTCCCTGCCTTAGTAGCCTTCGTCTCCTATTGGGTCATTGGCATCCCGGCAGGACTGATTTTCGCATTCAGCTTCGATATGGGTGCACGCGGCGTCTGGTGGGGACTGGCCATTGGTCTGGCGATGGCGGCCCTGACCCTCGGTTGGCGCATGGTGGTAATGATGAGATATCTGATTAGGAGCGGCTCTCCCTAGCCGTCTGTAGCTCTCCACGCTACGAAATCCCTGCAACCTATCTCTGTGCATGTGAAGCCATAATACAGCGGACCTTTCGGATAAAGGTACATACCCTCTTCACTTGCCTCATCGAACGCGCATGCTTCAATCACACCATGAAATTGGAAGACCGCAAGTTCCTCGACGACCTTCTCACCACTCCCAGCCCCACCGGTTTTGAAATGCCGGGACAGCAGGTCTGGGCCAAGTGGATCAAGAATCACGCCAAAACTGTTGAATGTGATTCCTATGGCTCCACCTGGGCTACCCTCCCCGGCCGTTCAAAAAAGATCGTCATGCTTGCAGCACATGCCGATGAAATCGGCTACATGGTGAAGCACGTTGACAATCACGGCTTCATTCGCCTTGACCGCGTCGGTGGTTCGGATGCTGCTACTGGTCTTGGGCGCCGTCTCAACATCCTCGGCTCCAAAGGTACCGTCCCAGGCATTATCGGCAACACCGCCATCCACCTGCGCCGCGACAGTCTCGGCACCGAAAAAGCGCCGGCCATTCACGAACTTTGGGTTGATGTCGGTGCTTCAAGTGCAACTGAAGTTGCTGATCTCGGCATCCGCGTGGGTCACCCTGCGGTCTATCAAGACGGCCCCATGGAACTCGCCAACGGCCGTCTTGTTTCCCGCGCCTTGGACAACCGCATCGGCGGCTACATCATTGCTCAAGTCATGAAGCGTGTGGCCAAAGCAAAGGCCAAGCCTGCCTTCACCCTCGTCTGCCTCAACACCATCCAAGAGGAAATTGGCGGCAATGGCGCGATGATGGCTACTTACCATATCGAGCCAGACGTCTGCCTTTGCTTGGATGTCACCCACGCCACAGACACTCCAGGCCTCGACTACAACAAACACGGCAAGGTCCTTCTCGGCGGCGGCCCCAGTATCACCCACGGTTCCTCCAACCATCCCAAGGTGGTCGAACGCCTCGAGAAGAACGCCAAAACCGCAAAGGTTCCGCTTCAGCACGAAGCCAGCAGCCGTTTCACCGGCACCGATACCGACAAGATCTTCAATATCCGTGCCGGTGTTCCCTCCGGGCTGGTTTCCCTGCCATTGCGTTGCATGCATTCCGTCGTAGAAACCGCCCACGCCGACGACATCGAGAACACCATCAAACTGATGACCAAATTCGTACTTGGACTCAGCGCAAAGGATGATTTCAGGCAGAAGCTCTGAGCCAGTAAGGCTTCAGGATTTAATCCCAAATCATTAGCAGGCACCCACTCACAGCCCAATGTTGACACGTTCTCATGGCTGACGAGCATTACAAAACCGAGTGGGCCAAGACCGACCGTACGAATACCAGGTTCCGTCTCTTCATCCGGCTGGTCATCGCTTTCCCTCTCTCACTGTTCTTCTATTCAAAATTTCCGCATTTGATGCGCGCTAAAGAATCAGTTGGCGAATAAAGCCCCAACCATCTTCTGGCACTTGTCACCGGGCATCACACTGAGGTTCATCTGATTCATCACGTAGGCGAAGGAGATACCACTCTCAGGATCTGCGAAAGCATGAGAGCCTCCTGCACCGGGATGACCAAAGGCGTGGAGAGATGGTCCGTAGATCTGACGCAACTTCTGACCATCTACACCCAAGGGATCTTTCTGAGCACCGCATGTGAAGGTGGTGCGGCGAAGTAGCACACGATCTTGGGCACAAGACTGTTGATTCTTGAGAGCTTGTTGAACTGCATCGGGCAACGGACTTGAAATACACCCGATTGCCGCCTGATAAAACTTGGCAAGTGCCGTGGCCGTTCCGACGCCGCCGAGCGCAGGCAAGCCGGACTTCCATGCTTTTGGTTCGTTCATCTCACTTACGGCATGCAGACCGTGTGGCGACGCAAACGCTTGGCGCGTGAAGGTTCCGGGTGTGGTCAGCGCTTTATAGAAACCATCAGTTAGATCATGTTGCGTTGCCTTGCCTGGATATAGTGTAGCCACACGATCGAATTCGCTCGCAGGAAGCCCGATCCAAAAATCCAGCCCCAGTGGATCAGCAATCTCCTCGCGCCAGAAATCGCCGAGTGGAAGACCCGTCAGTCTGCGTAGAGGCTCCTCAAGCAAGGCACTATAGGTGCGCGTGTGATAGCCATGTCCGTCTCCGAGTTGCCAATGGGGCAACTGGCTTTCAATCGCCGCCACCACAGCCTCGTGATCAAAAACATCAACCCGTTCATTGAGGGCCGCCAGACCACACTGGTGAGATAAGAGTTGGCCAAAGGTCGCCTCTGCCAGCGGAAACTGTGGCCAAACCTTTCTTACTGGGGTCTGCTCACACATGCCACGCTGTTGCAGAGCCAACAACAAACAGGTAGCAGCCGGGACCTTGGTAGCCGAATAGACCGGAACCATGGTGCCTGTATTCCACTGGCGCTCCCGTTCCCGCTCGCACCAACCATGGCCCAGAGACAGGATTTCATGGCCGTTCTGCCACACGCTGACCGATGCACCCAACTCGCCACGGTCGCGAAAATTGCTCTCAAACACAGCAACTAGTGCGCTCAGTGCGTTGGAACTCAAAGGCATGCGTGCGTCATAGTGAAGGATTCATGTCAAGCAATCCCAAATCTCATCCACCCAATCGGTCCGTAGTATTTGGCATCCAAAACGTAAAGTTTGCTGGAAATGATTCTAAAAAGGAAGAGACTTCTTCACGCCCTCACGAATCAATATGTTTATTCTTCCCCGAAGCCTTTCACTCCCTCTTTTCATTGTTGGCTATGTTGCAATGGCCATCCCGGCGATCGCACTGCCCGGCGATCAAAAGGCACCGAAGATTGAAGGAACTGCCAATGAAGAAGACGTTGATGTAATTGAAGCCGAAAAGGCCCTGCTTGCCACGATTCAGTATCCGGAGGGCATGAGCGCCAAGGTTTTTGCCAAGGACCCGGATGTTCTCAACGCCACTGCTCTCTCCATTGACGAGCAAAACCGCCTCTTTGTGGCCGAGACTCATCGCTTTGATCGGGGGATTGAGGATAATCGCCGCAACTGGTATTGGCTTGAGGAGGAAGTAGGCCTGCGAACTACCGCAGAGCGACTGGCTCTCTACGAAAAGTGGAAAGACAAGAAAGAGCCCGGCTATTACACCAAATATGCGGAAAAAATTCGTGTATTGGAGGACAAGGATGGCGATGGCAAAGCCGAAAAATCTTGGCTCTATGCGGACGGCTTCAACGATCCGCTAGACGGGACCGCCGCTGGCATTATGGCCTACGAAGGCAAAGTGTACTTGGCCTGCATTCCTCATCTTTGGATGCTAGAGGACAAAGACGGCGACGGCGTCTCAGATGAGCGCACATCGCTGCAGGAGGGATATGGCATCAGCGTCAGTCTCAGCGGTCACGATCTCAATGGCTTTGCCCTCGGTCCCGATGGTCGCATATATTTCACGATCGGTGACCGTGGTTACGATCTTAAGACCAAGGAAGGCAAGCATCTTTACGACCAGTATGGTGGTGCAATTTTTCGCATGGAACCCGATGGCTCCAACCTGGAAGTGGTCCACTACAATCTTCGCAACCCCAAAGAGATTGCCTTCGACCAATATGGCGTCGCCTTCTCGGTAGATAATAACGCCGACATGGGCGACAAAGCACGCTTAGTAATGATGGTCGAAGGTGCCATGAGTGGCTGGAATCGGGGAAACCAGAACTTCCGTAATTTTCCACACACTCTCAAACTGCCATGGGGAGGTCGACATGAGACGCCATGGATGTCCGAGCTCTGGTGGGAATTCGAGGGTAACAACCGTCCTGAGGCCGTACTTCCGCCCATCGCTCACGTTTCTGTTGGTCCGTCTGGCTTGGCATACAATCCGGGTATCGGCCTCAATAAAAAATGGGACAACCACTTCTTCGTCTGTGACTACCGCGGTGGAGGATCGGAAACCATCGGCTTCAAGGTTGGCCCCAAGGGTGCGTCTTATGAAATGATCAACGACGAGAGCTTTGTGAAAGGCTTTCTCAACACCGACGTTGAGTTCGGCTACGACGGCAAGGTCTATATTTCAGACTTTACTGGCGGTTGGAAGACCTACGAGTTCGGCACGATTTTTGTCTTCGAAGATCCCAAGGAAACCTCCAAGCCGGTGGTTTCGGAAGTGAAAAAACTATTCTCCGAGGGCTTCGGTAAACGTGCCCCCGAGGAACTCGCTAGTCTTCTCAAGCATCAGGATCTCCGTGTACGCCAACGTGCTCAGTTCGCCTTGGCCACCAAGATCACCAACCGTGTTCACTTCATGACGGTGGTTAATGACAAAGCCAACCCCCTTACCACCCGTCTCCACGGGCTCTGGGGCCTAGGTCAACTGGCCCGCCTACAAAAGGATGCCCAATCTGCCGCAATCCTAGTGGAACTCACCAAAGACAGCGAGTGGCGTATCCGTGGTCAGGCCGCCCAAGCACTGGGTGATGCGAAGATCACAAGCAGCCGTGAAGCGCTGGCCAATCTGTGTGGGGACAGAAACCTCAACGTCCGCATGCTTGCTGCCATTGCTCTGGGCAAGCTAGGCAAGACGGAAGACATCCCCACTCTCATTCAGGTGCTAGCCAACAACACTGCGGGTGATGACTACCTCCGCCACGGCGCCATCCACGGCCTTCGCCTCATTGTCGAAGCCACTGGTAGCTCCGAGACTCTGATGAAGTTCAAAGATCATAAGTCCAAGGAAGTGCGTCTCGGCCTCATCATTACTCTGCGCCACCTGCGCGACCCCAATATCGCCTACTTCCTTGAAGACAATGAGCGTGCACTCGTCATCGAGACCATCCAGGCCATTAACGACAATTACATTGAGGGCGCCCGCGCCAAACTCGCTGCCAAGACCGATTTTCTCGGCATGTCCGACAGCCCAATCGACTACCGCATCATCAACGCCATCTTTCGCATTGGTGACCCCAACAGCGTAAAGACCCTCCTCGAGTTTGCCAGTAACCCCAACATACCCGAACTGACCCGCGTGGAATGCCTTTTCCAGCTTAGTCGTTGGGAAAATCCCCCCAAGGGTGACCACACTACCGGCAAAATCCGCCCTCTCACCGGAGATCGCAGCCTTAAGTCTCTTAAGCCTGAGATCCAAAAGAGCCTTGCTGAACTCCTCAAGAAGGCTGAAGGCGAAGTCCTCGCTCAGGCCCTCACTACGGGCCGGCAATTTGGAGTAACTCCCGACATGGAGACTCTGCGTGAACAGTTCCTCAACGAAAAGAACCTCACCAAGGTACGACTGGCTGCACTGAAGAGTCTCACCAAGGATACCAACCAAGTACTAATCAATATCCTCAACAAGACGGTGAAGTCTAAAGAAGCTGAGATCCGCAAGGCCTCGCTACTCACACTCGCACAGGCATCAACACCCGACGCTATCCGAGAATGCAAACGCATGCTGGCTGAGAAACAAGTCTTCGACGGGCAACTCGCCATGCAAGTATTGGGAGGCCTCACCAATGAGGAATCAGGTAAGATCATTCTGGGAGCGATGAAGAACATCAACGATGCCCCACTCGGCATCCAACTCGACATCATTCAGGCGGCAGAGAAGCGCAAGGAGAAGCCCATCCAAGAGGCTCTGAAGGCCTATAACGACAGCATCGATAAGGACAATCCCTTGGCCGGTTTCCGCATTACCTTGGACGGTGGCAATGTGGGTGCCGGTAAGCGTGTATTCTATCGCCATGGCGCCGCTCAATGCGTGCGCTGTCATATCGGTGAAAAAGGCCGCCAGGGTGGCGTTGCTGGACCCAATCTTGGCGCAGTGAAGAAACCCTATGACATGGAATACCTTCTCGAGTCGCTCATCGTCCCGGGTGCACGCATCTCACCAGGCTACGGCGTGGTATCCGTGACCAAGAAGGACGGCAGTATTGTCGCCGGCATGCTCTTGGAAGATGGTAAGGACATCGTTGCCCTTGCCGACATGACTACTCAGGAACGC
>JBMYMN010000070.1:0-13196 GCA_049597355.1 Luteolibacter sp. | reverse complement strand
ATCCACAATCCAATCGGGCTGCCAGCGATCGAGTGTCTGGCGGAACTTGGTGTGATCGTATTGCATGCTCGCGGGATTCTCCACGAAATGCGGTTGACCATCGCTTAGCTCCTGCTGCCATTCCTTCATCAAGCCGGTGAGCCTAGCGACCGTGGCCTTGCGCTTGGGATCTTCGGCCAGATTGGTCAATTCATCCGGATCGTTGGCCAGGTCGAAGAGTTGACGGTGATTGATTTGGGGATAGAGGATCAGCTTCCAACGCTCATCGCGCACTGAACGCATATACTTCTGGAAGCCCATGAAGAGGCTGTCGCGCACGGTCTTCTTTTCTCCGCGCCAGATGGGCGCCAAGTCGGCCACGCCATCGATGTCCTCCGTTTGAGCACCTGCCAACTTCAGCAGAGTGGGATGAAGGTCGTGGAGGTAGACAAAGGCATCGGATGCCTGCTTCTTGGGAACATTTGGACCGGTAATGATGAGCGGCGTGCGCATGCTGTGTTCGTAGAGGCTCTGCTTGCCCATCAAGCCGTGGCGACCAAGGGCCAGCCCGTGATCGGAAGTGAAGATGACATAGGTGTTGTCGGCATGTGGACTGTCCTCAAGCGCCTTCAATACCCGACCTAGCTGTTCGTCGAGCTGGGTGACGAGTCCGTAATACTCCGCAATCTGATCGCGGATCATCTCCTTGGGACGCGGCCAGGGCGCGAGACTTTCGTCGCGAAAGCGTTGGTCGATGCGACCGTTGTCGAAGGGGTGCAGCGGCATGAAGTTTGCCGGTAGCGGGAGCTTCTTCTTGTAATACATGTCCCGATATTTCTGCGGCGGATTGCGGGTGTCGTGGGGTGCCGTGTAGGCCACATAGAGAAAGAAGGGATCCTTCTGCTCCTTGCCCAGAAACTCGACTGCGGCATCGGTGAACATGGTCGTTGAGAAGCCCTTGGCCATGCGCTTGTTCTGCAACTTGCCGTCCACGATTTCCGCCAACGGCACCTCCAGATGATTGGTCATGCCGCCGATGAAGACCGAGCTTCCCGACTGGAAGCTGCGCAGCAGGGTCTTCTCCCCATTATGCCACTTGCCGACGATGTGCGAGTGATAGCCGGCCTTGGTGAGCTTCTCTGGTAGGGTCGTGAACCCCTTCCAGTCTCTCTTGTCCTCAATCTGATGCCAATGCCGGCCCGTCATCAGCATGGAACGGCTCGCCACACACACCGCACCACTGAAGGAGCCGCCGCAATAGGCGCTACGGAAGGAAAAGCCCTCCCCCACCATGCGGTCGAGATTCGGAGTCTCGATGCGGGGATTGCCCCAGGCCCCGATGGTGTCCACCTGTTGGTCGTCCGAGAACAGGAAGATGAAGTTGGGTTTCTCAGCGGCACCAAGGGCCAGGCTCAACAAGAGCAGAAGGCAGAGGGGGGATGGCAGTCTCATGCCTGCACAGTCTGGTAGCCCGCATGGGAGCAGGTCAACGCTGCTGAACAGCTGGGACGGGCACCTCGCCAGCAGGTGCATCGGCCTCTGCGGGCGGGAGCACAACCTCACCCGCCGGGGCATCATGCGCTTCTTCGATACCCGGCCGTGTTCCCTCATACCAATCAGCATTCGCGTCTTTCTCTTCCCTGATCGATCCGTCACGATTGTAATGAATCATTTTGACGTAATTGCTATTCACGTGGGTGGATTCCTTACGCGATCCATCATCTTGGAACTCGATCTTATTGCCGTGTATTTCCCCATCCACCCAGGGAGTAATGATCTCCATGTCACCCCATACGTGCGTTCCATGTCGTTTATCATCCTTGAAATACGAAACATTATTCAGTTCGCCATTAAAATCATACGTCACCTCTGTTCCATGCCTTTTCCCGTTCCTGTATGTTGTGACTGCCCAGATTGGTTGATTGGGCTCGCCGGGAACGACAGGGTAGTAACGGATTTCGCGCCCATGCTTTACTCCATCCCGATAGTGGACTGTGATCATCTTTGCATGTTCTGTTTCGCCCATTCTAGTGAACATAGGCAAAACTAACACCCCGGTTCCAGCCACGACCTTAGTCTCATTGCATTTCTCACCATCACGCTTCCAAACCGTTGCGCTAACAAGTTTGCCTTGATCCCAATGCTGCTCAAGCCGCTTAGAGCCGTCGTTCGAATAGTAATCTGTGTATTTCCCATTTTTTTCGCCCAGGGCGTATTGGGCTTGCTCACGCAACCGCCCGGAACTGTCCCATTGGCTTGCTAAGCCATGTAGCTTGCCCTTTGAGTAATGACTCAAATACTCCAGTGCACCATTATCGTGCCAGCCCATCAATCGTGTGGCATCAGGCAAATGGCCGGCTTTACCCGGCATGACGATGATGGTGGATTTACCAGTCATTAAGTATGTCAAAAAGTCCGCAACCCATGTCTCACTTTGCTGACTGTCTTTTGCAGCGAATTCTCTTACAAATTGAAGCGTATCGTTCTCATCCATAGAGCCATACATCGTCGGTACACCCGCTTCGAATTTTCCCAAATCGGTGAACTTATTATGGGTATGCCAGTCTTGCTCACTATGCTTGTGCCGTATCTCCCACGTCTTACTTACCCACCCCGAGTAAGGATCTTTCGCATCGGGCAGCCACGCGAGTCCGTCTCGCAGTTCCAGCTTTTTAACATCAGTGACCTTCGACAGCGGCCCGATCTCTCGGATCAGGCGAGCTCTTTCGGCCTTAAGAGGCTTGGGGTCCGATTGTTGCATCGCAGGCATCTTTTTCTTCAGAATTTCACCTGCATTCTCACCTGGAGTCTCGTTGACCACAGTTTTGTGGACCACTTTCACTGAAACCTCGCCGGCCGGGGCTTCGCTTGCCACGGGCGGCATGGGGCCTTGTGGGTCGGCGATTGCCGTGGTTGGAAGAATGACTGAGGTGATCAGGCTACAGGTGATGAAGGAGGGCGTTTTCATGAGGAAGTATGTCATGGCTTTGTGAGGATGCCGAAAGGGGCAATAAGTTGGCATTTCGTCGCATCGCCACAGATGGATTCAGAAATGATGGTTTCTTCATCCTACAGTACGCCGCTCAGGTCCACCCTTTAGCTGAACACTCAACATTCTTCTGCTGTCGGTGGGTAGCGCTTGCGACCATCTCTATTCAACAACTTACCATTGTGATGACCTCATCACTGCTGAGTAAGCACAGGGTCACAGAAGGAGGTGGCGATGGAATAAGCTAAAAAATCGCATTGGTGCGCTGGGCCCTACGCTTGCTCTTGAGGTTCGCCGCCTTGGCCGTGCGCTCGGCTCTTGGTTTATTAGCTTCACCGAAATCTTCGCTGAGGTGGTATTAGAACCCGTGAGCCAACTGTTCTTGGGGCTTATTGCTCATGTCTCCAGACCCTGACATCATCAAGATGCATTGACTTGGCAATGTGCAGGCGCAGCTTGGTTTTGCGCGGGTGGGCAAAGCCTTCGGATTTGAAGGATCCAATCAATTTTTCGTTGATCGTGCAGCGAATCTCATCGCCTTCGATAGTAGCGAGGACTTCATGCCACTTGTCCAGCTCAAGCTCATTGCCGAACCGCTTGCTCTTGCTCGCCAACAGGGCCTTCTGCTCTTCGCTCAGGGTTTTCTTCTGATGAGCCGCGCGGATCTCCAGATTCTGTTGCCCGAATTTGAGATCGGTCAGCATCACTCGCTTTGGGTTGATGCTGATGTGAAACAAATGCCCGGCGTGCACCGACTTCTCGCGTGGATCGGCAAAGTTCAGGTGAATGTTGTCTTTGATGTCGGAGAACTTCAGTCTGAGCGCAACGGCTCCATTTTTTAGATCAATCGACCGATTGAGAGTCGCGGCGTGATCGGCCTCGGCGTGCCGCTCTATGAACACATGGCCATCACGCAAGAACACTTGCTTGTTGCCTTTGGCTCGAGCTTCGCTGTTGGTCGTCCAATCGTTCCCGGGCTCATCCTTTAGGGCCTGAGATTCTTTGCGATCGAAGCTGTCTTGAAATACGAGAACTTTCCCAGCCTTCTCGGCAGAAACCGAGAGGGGCAAGCCACACAGCATAGAGGCAATGAGAATAGGGGTCTGATTTTTCATCACAGAATCCATACGAAACTGGAGGATGATATCGTTTCAATCACCCCCAAATCGTCCGCGCGGTTCCATTCGCATCCGCAAAACGCTCAATCTTGGCACCGGCGTCCTGCAGCATAGTCGTCCACAGGTTAGCGAGGGGGGTGTTTTCCTTCTCTGCCTTGCGGTGTTGGCCATGCTTGAGGCCCTTGAAGCCTCCACCGGTGAGCAGACAGGGCACGTTGGTGTTGCGGTGCGCCGTGCGCAGGCCGCCACCGTTGTAGACCAAGCTGTTGTCAAACAGCGTGCCGCCATTTGGGTCGAGCGGGTCCTTGGCGGAACGAAGTTGGTCAATAAAGCCCGAGTAGATCTCCATCCACTTCTTGGTCCGCTTCAGATTGAGTTCATGCAGCGAGACATTCGATCCGTAGTGCGATAGCGTGTGCGGCGAGGAGGAGATGTTCATGCTCTGAAGCAGGCCGGCATCGGGCATGCGGTAAGTCACGACGCGAGTGGAATCGGTGCGCCACGCAGCGAGGATCATCTGGAACATGGCCTTGATCTCCGGTTCGCCCTGCATGCCTTCCGGCGGTTTCTTCTGGATTGCCTCCGGATAGGGAATGTCGATCCACTCTTCTTCACGGCTGAGCGAAAGCTCAATATCGCGAATGCTGGTGGTGTAGTCCTCAAGCTTCTCTTGGTCCTCCTTGCTGAGCAGGCGCTTGGTCGAGCCACCTTCGAATTCCAGGATGTCGAAGACACTGCGACGCTGCTTGAGGGTTCGTAGCATCTCCTCGCGGCTCACATTGCCGCCGTAAATCTTGAAGAACACCTCTAGTGGCGAGGCCAAACCCGGCAGCGGGCTGCCATCCTCGCGGTAGGACATGGCCACGCCACCATGACCATTGCCGGAGTCCCCATTCTCGCAATTGAGCTGCAGACTTTCATGGCGAGTCCCCTTCCCCAGCTGTGCAGCGGCCACCTGGTCGCAGGAGACGCTGTTGTGGCGTGCTTTCCCTGAAAACCCGACGACATTGGCACAAGTCAGGACGGCCTCGCTGCCATCGTGGGGCTGCCTGTTTTGCAGGTTGCTGAAGTTCGAAACCATGGTCACATGATCGAGATTCTTCCTCATCGCTTCCCAGCCGGGCGGCAGGGCAATGTCACTCAGGTGACCAACTTCCTTGGGATAGAAATGCTTCTCCATGTGGCCATGCCCCATGGACAGCCAGAGGAGGCGTTTGGGTGAACCAGAGGCGAGGGCCTGTTCTGCAAGTGCCCGGCTTCCGGAGGGAAGCAAGCTGACGAGAAAGGGCAGCGTAAGCGCCTTGGTGCCATTGCGCAGGAAGCTGCGACGGCTGGTGTGAGTCGTGAGGTTCATGGCGAATTCAGGGGGTGACTGGTGGTTGGCCTAGGTTGGATATTAGCGCTTTGAGAAGGGTTTGCTGAGGACAATCTGTTTGATCATGGATCGGACCGGGTAATCTTGGGTTTCAAGCTCATCCAGAGCCGCGTCAATGATGGGTTGGTCGGTGAAGCTCGCATCGCGCCCGAGCGCATAGCACAACATGCCTTCGAACAGGGAAGCCGCCACCTCTCGTTTCTGTTTCATGAGCGCCGCCTTCAGCCCGTGCACATCCTCGAAAGTCTCGCCGTTGGGCAACGACCCACTGGCATCCACGGGATACAACTTTCTCTTCGTTCTGGGGTTTTTCAGATTCGAAAAATGCTCGGCGTCGGTCACCAACTCTTCCACCCGCCACATGCCAACGGCATCGAAATTCTCCAATCCCAGCCCAATGAAATCGAAGCGCGCATGACAGGAAGCGCACTGGGCCTTCGTCTGGTGCAGCTCGACCAAAGACCGCACACTCGGCAGAGGCTCGGCCCTGGCGGCAATCAACTCGGGCACATTTGGCGGCGGCGGCGGCGGTGGGTCATTGAGTAAAATCTCCTTCACCAGCGCACCGCGAATGATGGGCGAGGCGCGATTGCCCATGGTTCCGATCGTGAGGAAAGCCGCTTGAGTCATCAGCCCGCCACGTGGCGAGTCGGCGGGCAGCTTCACCTTTTGGAAGCCGTCGCCCGAGTAGTGATCCGTCAGGCCATATTTCGAAGCGAGCACGCCGTTGATGGCGACAAAGTCGGAATCAATCAGGTTCTCTGATGGCAGATTCTCTTCGACCAGAATCTTGAAGAACTCCACCGGCTCCTGCTTCGCGGAAATCAGGTAGGCATCGGTGAAGTGGAGGAAAAAGCGGGTGCTCAGCCCAACGCCATCGAGGCGTTTCAGATGCATCCATTGACTGGCGAATCCCTCGTAAAACTCCTTCGCCCGCGGATGGTTTAACATGCGCTCGGTCTGTTGCAACAGGACTGCATCATTGAGCAACGATCCGTCCGCAGCGACCAACATCAGTTCTTCATCCGGTGGTCCGCTCCACAGAAACGCTGCCAATCGATTGGCGAGACTGATTGCATCGAGAGCGCGAGTCGCGTCGTCTTCGCCGGGGTCAGGATTGACCAAATAGAGAAATCGTGGAGCGGACAGGATGAGAGCCAGCGGATCCACCATGGCCTCGCGGAAGTTTTTTCCAGCGTTTCGTTGGGCTAGGTAGTAGCGGTGCAACTTCGTCACAAACTCAGCCGACACCTCACGCCCCCGAAACGCCGCCGTGGCAAACTGCTTCAGAAACGCCTCCGTCACTTCATCCAGCTCCTCGTCGGAAGCGGTGGCGACTTTGTAGGTGTCAACCAATGCCTCGAACGGGGTTTTCTCATCGTAAAATGGCCCTTCGGCCTCCAGCCACTTCACCAAAATGGTTTCGTCAGGAACACCGGGCTCAATGGGTCGGTAGTGCTGATAAAGCTGATTGTGCGGAGGGCGCCCACGCTGGTCTTCGCCAAACCAAACACTCTTCCTTGCCTTCGCGGCTGTGGCCGGCCGGAAGTCGTCTTCGAATTCCGGATACCACACCATCTCGTGAGTCGAAGGCTCCTCAAACGATCCGGTCACGTAGAAACTGCCAATCGGTTTTCCGTTCTCAGCGCCCATGCCCGCATGAGGAACGGTCATGCGGATGGATCGACGAATCTTTACGCCATCAGCTACCCCCGCGGAGGTCCGCAATCGATAGTAGGCACGGGCATCAGGTCGTAATGGAATTCCAATGCTGTTGACCAGGTTGCGGATGGGCAGCATACGCCCTATGGGGTGATACTTCAGGTTGTCCTGGTAGTAGGCCGCGAGGTTTCTCCGATCCCGATACTCGGCGTGCCGCGGATATTTTTCGGAGCCTCGATTGTAGCGATTCCACTCGTATTCGGTCAGGCCCACTTCCTGGTAGGTGAGGTCGGTATCATGCACCTTCTGGACCTTTTCGAGGAGCTCGTGGATCTTCTTTTCCGCGTTGGCCGAGTTCGCCGTATCCCTCCGCACAACCTTAGACTTCTCCCGTGGCAATACCGCCCAGTGCATGGCCGTTCGGACGACCTCCTGCCCCTGCTCGAAGTAGTTCATCAGGTCGATGGCCGTAAGTGACTGGTTCTGACCAATCGTGTCGAACCTGCCGCTCGGATCGTCAGGCAAGCCCTGGACCATGATGCGAATCCCCAGCAACTCTTTAACGGTAGCTTCATACTCGCGGCGATTCAGGCGCCGGAGAGCGATCTCACCACCGGAGTCCCGCAACATGATCTGGGCCTTCTGCAAGGACTCCGTCAAATCGCCAACCACCAAGGCGAGTTCCTCGTCCGTCGGTTGCTTCTTCTTTTTCGGCGGCATCTCGCCGGAGTTCAATTTGTCCAACACATCCTGCCAGTGAGTGGCGTCGGTGGTATTGCCAATACCGCGCGTCATGTCTTCCAGGTTCAAGTCGCCCTTCTGAGTCTCGCTATCGTGGCAGTTGTAGCAGTAGGTGTTGAGAAATGGCTCCATCGATGCGGGGACTGTGACCTGTTTGAGGGCACTGTGCGCATCAGCCTGCGTGTCGATTTGCAGCTCAAATTGCGCGGGTTGGCTGGTCACCTCTGCTGGCGTTGGTTGCTGCCGAACCACCACCTGCCAGATGACCACAGCCAACAGCACGACACACAGTGTCACCGGGATGTTGCGGGTGGCTGGTTTAAATTTCATACAACTTCACTAAGGCCTACGCATGCATGAAAGCGCATATATCAGGCAATCCCATGGCCTGTTGCCTGAGAATTGGACAGTGTGGGCGCGGATGCAAAGCAGGCAATAACTAGTCCGGTGTCAGTAGATTGGGCGCTGCCGTCAAGACTTGACGATTTCACGGTTTTCCAGCCAGTAGAACAGCAGATCGATGGAAAGCTTCAAACCCACGAAGACATAGATAATGCCGTGCTCGATCTGCTGGAGGACCATGACGAGTGCACCAACAATCAATGTGATGGTCAGCAGGATAGTCCTACCAAAAAAAGGCGAATCCCATTCCTCAGGGCTGGCTTTCTTCGAGTCATAGAAAAGCTTGGAAACATATACCAATAGCACTGCCAGAATCCCCTGCAGGAACCCAAGATTGAACAATCCACTCAAAGATTCCCCGATGAGTTCGAAAGAAGGGCTGAAAGAAAATCCCCTCCCATTCGCATGAATTTTGGCCAACTCGGGATGCCTCACCAGAGGCCCAACCATCACAAAGACGAAGATGCCGTTGAGCACAGCTAAGCCACCCCCAAAGATGAATGGGAAAAAGCGGGAGATCGGGTCATCGAATTCCAAATCCGCTTCTGTCGCTGGAGGCGGAGACTTCATCCGCAACTCCCGAAACAGGCCGCAACTCAGGATGACGATGGTTTCAAACCAGAACAGGGCAAGAATCGCATGAACGTCCCAGCCCAAAAAGACCACTCCCAATACTGGGATTAAGTTGGTCAAGACCAGAGCGATGAATGACTTCCGAGGTTTCATTGATAACTGCGGGAAAGTGTTTCTGAGAAAACATGCCAACCGGCTGCATTACAGGAGCCATGGTTGCCATGAATTGTGTGGCATAGAGATCTTGGTGAGGTCACTTGTTTTCAGGCTGCGCCCTCAAGTGCATGAACTTACTCTCCAGCAAAACCTCGGGTGCTTCTTCTTTAGGCAACCAAGTGGCCAGTTCATCGAGTGTGGCTTGGTGCGCGGGATCGTCCGCCAAGTTCTTGTACTCGTTCTGATCCTTGCGGTGATTGTAAAGTTCGCGGCTGCCATCTGCATAGGCGATCAGACGCCAATCGCGGCTGCGGATGGCATGATTGCCGAAGTATGAGGAAATAATGGCTGGCTGCTTGCGCGTAGTCATTGGATCTTTCAATTGCGGTGTAAGCGAAATGCCCTCGAGTCGCGGGTTGGCTGGCAGTTTGCACAGCTCCACCAGTGTGGGATAAATGTCCAAGAGGCTGACCGCCTCCCGGCAGGCTTTGCCGGGTTCGATGCCGGGACCAGCAATAAGAAACGGCACCCGAGTTGACTCCTCCCACAGGGTGCGTTTGGCCCAGTGGCGCTTTTCGCCAAGATGGAAACCGTGATCGCTCCACAGCACCACGATGGTGTTGTCCGCATACGGGCTGTTCTCCAAAGCCTGGAGCACCACACCCACGCAGTGATCCACAAAGCTGACCGATGCCAAGTAAGCTTGGGTGAGCGCACGCTGCTTGCCTGCCTTGAGGATCTCATCGTGGGTGGGAGTGACCGTGATTTCATTCATCCCGCGAAAGTGCTTGGGCAAGTCCTCGAGATCGGCGAGCGGAGTTTTCGGCAGCGCAATATTATCGATGTCGTAGAGGTCGAACCACTCTTGCGGAGCATACAGCGGGACGTGCGGGCGAAAGAACCCCACCGACATAAAAAAGGGCTTGTCGAACTTCTGCTCCAACATCGCAGCCGCATGGGTCGCCACCTGATGGTCGGACATGCCTTCGTTGGTTTCGGGATAAGCACCCCAGTCCCAGTACTTGCTCCACTCCGCAGGACGGTTGAGCGGTTGCTTGGGTCGCATCCTCGGGTTGGGCCAAGGGCCTTTGCCGATCACCCGATCGAGATCACCCGACAAGCTGCCGCCAAAGCCATGGTGCAGGACCTTGCCGCCCGACATGGTGGTGTATCCGTGCTTCTTAAAATAGTGATGGAGTGTGGGCACTTTTTTTAAGGCGGGGATCCCCTGATACGGCGGGCCAATCTCGTAGCTGCCATGAGTGGTCGCCGCCAAACCCGACATCACGCTGATGCGTGAAGAGGTGCAGACCGGCACGACGCAATGGGCATTGCTAAAGTTGCGCCCCGCCGCCGCCAGCTTGTCCATATGCGGGGTTTTGACATCGGGATGACCTCCAAGAAAACCGGTCCAGTCGTTGAGATCGTCGATACTGATCATCAACACGTTCGGAGGCCTGCCCACATCATCGCCCTCAGCCTCAGCAAAAACAGGCACGCTCAGAATGAGTGGCGCCATCGCCATGAGCAAACGCAACGCGATCGGATGCCTTATGCGGTCATTTGCCCTCACGGGCCCACTGTTTATAGAGTTCGGCATTTTTGCGGTAAACTTCGTTGTCGGAGGATTTGAGCTGGTCCTCCGTTTCCAGCAAGTAGACCTCAGGTGTTTCCGGACCCGGATCGTTAGTGATCCTGATCCACTCATCAAGCAACTTGCGATGCGCTTCAAGGGCCTTGGCGGACCCTTCCTCTCTCGCAAGGTTGTGGACCTGCCAGGTGTCATCGCGGTAAAGATAGAGCTCCTCCTTGTTCCGGGTGGCTGAGAATAGGAGCTTTTCGGCCAAGGGGCTGAGCTTCCCTTTGGCGTGAAGTTCACGCAGACGTTTGATAATGAGTTTGCCGTCCTTGTAACTACTGGGCATCAGATGGGGCCGTTGTGGGTAGTAGTTGCGAATATAGAGATACTGATCCGTGCGCACCGAGCGGATCCGGTCGGCCGCCTCACCACAACGATCGCGCGCAGCAAAGACCGCCTTCTTGGGCTGGTGATCCTTCGCGAGGATGTCCCTCCCTTCCATGTTCTCGGGAATGTCGATACCCGCCGCCGCCAAGGAGAGCGCGGCAATATCAATGTGTTCCACCAAGTCCTTGCGGACTTCTCCCTTGGCAATTCCGGGACCGAGAATCACTAGCGGGATATGGGTGCCCTCGTCGTAGAGGAACTGCTTGCCACGGGCGTGACTGATGCCGTGATCAGTGAAGAAGACAACGAGGGTATTTTCTAACAGATCTTCCCGCCTGAGGCGCTCAATGACCAAGCCCACATGATGGTCGGTCAGACGCACCGCATCGAGATAAGTGGACCAATCCTTAAGCATCACCTCATCCCTGGGATAGTAGGGCGGCAGCTTTACCTTTTCTGGTTGCGTGATTTCACCCAAGACTTGCGAGACACGGCGGTCCAATGCCTCGTAGCTGGCCATGGAGGCCCCACGCATTTTTCCGCCATGCAATTGCACCTGCATGAAGAAAGGTTGGCCGTCCTTGCGCCCGGCCCAATCAGAGCCATTGTAGATGGCCTTGTCCCAACTGAAGTTGTAATCGGTCTTGCCTAGTCGAGCGCGATGCTTTTGCTGAAGCGGCATTAGGCGATGATCAAACCCCTTGAGACCACTGCCGATGCAGGTGTAATAGCCCGCCTTCTGGAAGTGCACAGGGATGGGTTGCACGCCCTTCGGCAATTCGATGCGGTGCTTGCCTCGACCACTGCGATGGTGGTGCGCCCCGATTGAGGTCTGATACATGCCGGTGATCATTGCCGAACGGAAGGTCGAGCAGACCGGCGAGGTGGCATAGGCACGCGTGAAGCGGATTCCCTCTTTGGCCAAGGCATCCACGTGAGGCGTTTCAATGGACTTCTCGCCGTAGCAGGAGAAGTTCGCAGACATGTCATCGACGACGAACCAGAGGATATTGGGGCGATCCTTGGCCTGAAGCCCCATCGCCAGCAAGCCGTATAGGAAGATGAAAAATTTCATGGGCATTGCATGACTTGGAACGGAAGACTTCGCTGTGGGTTAAGGTGATGATAAGGTCCTCAAAACCCATGAGTTTGTCTTTGTGACTCCCCTAACCATCATCCTTGGCGTAATGCCCGCGCACGACCTCGGCAATGATCTTTTTTCGCAGTGTTTGGGAACGCGGTCGGTAGCGTAGATCATGAGTTTGAGCCGGACAATCACTCACCCAGCCCGATGAGCTGATTTGTTCATTTCTTACCTATCATCTTCTTCAACTCTTCGAGAGTCAGCTTGCGGTCACCATCGCCATCGAGCTGCTTGAAGCGTTTGGTGAGGACAGGAACGTTGCGGCCCTCTGGATTACCGATGAATTCCTCCAAGGTAACCGCTCCATCCTGATTCTTGTCGCGCTTCTGGAAAACCTGCGCCTGCTTCGGCTCTTGTTTTTGCCCGGGTTCGGATGCCGGCTTTGCAGGAGGCTTAGCGGGTGTGGGTTTCTCGATCTGCCAACTCTCGGGCTCAGGCGCGCCAAGAGACTGAACTGCAGCGGGGTAGGGCGTGGCCACCGGCTTGTCGTAGGGAATCTGATAACGCGCATCGGGTTGGATCCCCGCAGGTGCTCCGGCAAAGGAGGGCGCCATGGTCTTGCCGCGGCCCTCGGGATCGTATCGCGCACTCGGCAACAGCGAGTTCGACCACGCATCGAGCTTCTTGGTCAGCTCCTTGGTCAGCTCCGGCTCTTTCCAAGCGAGGTTGGTGAGTTCGGCGGGATCTTCGGCGATGTTGAAGAGCACGGTGGTCTTGGCATTGCGCCACAGTTTCCAATCGCCGTCCCGAATGGCCTGCCCGGTGTAGAAGTCCCAGAACATGGGCTGGGTTCGCTGGATGGCAGGCACCTTGCCGGTCAAACGTGGAAGGAGGTTGGTGCCATCGAACTCGGCAGGAATTTCTCCACCCCCGACCGCCAGACTGGTGGCGGTGAGGTCGAGGGTGGTCACCATTTCAGGAATAACTTGTTCGGGCAAAATCCGGCCCTTCCAGTAGGCGAACATGGGCACCCGGATACCGCCTTCGTGCAGTGTGCCTTTCGGGCCCCGCAGCGGCACGTTGTTGGAGCCGTTCCAGTTCCCGAGCGCTCCCGTATCGAACTTGCCCGGAGCGCCATTGTCCCCGGCAAA
>JBMYMN010000069.1:0-13198 GCA_049597355.1 Luteolibacter sp. | reverse complement strand
ACGGCCATCAAGTGCTTGCGCAACTCCTGCAGACGCTGGGACACGGTCTTTTGATCGCCATCGGTGCTCAGGGCCTTGGCGATTTCGGTGGCGGTATTGCCGCCCGCTCCCGCGTGGACCATGGCCATGGCCTCGGTGATGCTGTAAGGCGAGAAGAAGACATTGCCTTCGCTTTCACGCAGTTGGGCGTAGAGATTGGGGGTGAAGTCGGGATTGATGTCCTCAACTGTGGCGCCTTCGAAGGGATTGGACTTGATGCCGTATGGCACCGTTTTCTTACCACCATGATCCGTATGAATTGTGATCACCGCGGGCTTGCTCATCTCGGCGAGGTTGAACTCGAGCGTTCTCATGATGAACGCCTCAGCCATGTCACCGTGTGCGTTATGTTTGAGGTAAAGGTCAACCTGCGGCGGAGCACTCGTCTTCACTTTACCCGATGAGTAGAGCGTGAAATCGTGATCTTTGCGGCCGCCGGAATAGCTGACGCCTATCTTCAACACTCCGCCTTCGATTGAAGCCTCAGTAAGGGTGAAGGGATCGGACTTGATGTTCTTGATCCGGTTCAGATCCGAGCTTGTGAGCCCGGGAATTTTGGGCGCCTCCTCTGCGGCGCTAGAGAGACCGCTGAATGGAACTGCGATGAACAGGATTGAAGGTAAAAATCTTTTCATAATAACTGATGACACTTCAGGTTGAGGGTTCTTAGAGTTATTTTGCCGAACACGCAGGCTCATCCGCGATGTCCTCACCGGGTAATGAGCGCGGGACGAGGATCATATTACAGGAATCTTTAAAAAAGTGTCTTGCGACCATTCATGGGACCTGAATCGTGATTCTAGTCAGAAGGGGGCTTGAAAGGGGAGGTCTGGGGGTGGATGCCTAGAAGCCTTCACTTCAGTCTCAGGAAGCATGCTCTCAATGCCCCATGTCGAGCGGAGCGGTAACCTGGTAAGCCGGAAAGCTCCCCACCCTATTTTTCCCTCTTGATTTCGGGCTTGGGATGGCCGGTCACCTGAATGCCATTGGGTGCTGCCGGAATGTAGAATGGGCGCAGAACGCCGTCCTTCCCTTGAGTATGGCCGATGTCGAGGTAGCCCCTGATGCCGGTTCCAACCGGAAGGTCGATGACGGGCTTCAGAGCCCAAGAATCCATTGAAATGACCTCACCCTTTCTGGCCCAATCTTCATGGCCTTTTCTACCACCCAGCACCTTGCTGACCTTGATCTTGATGCGCTCCGGTTGGCCTGTTTCTTGGTAGCGCTCAGCACTGTGGCCAATCACCGCGCCTTCGAGGACGATGAAGGCCTGTTTTTCGAGTTCAGTGTATGATATGGGCTTGGGGCCAATGAGGTCCTCCAAATCCACAGGCACGGCACCGAGTTGTTTTTTCATGTCATCGAGGCGGGCCTCGATGAGTTCATTGACTTGCTTGACGAAGGCCTTGCCTGCTTCCGTGGAATCGGCCGCCACCTCACAGCTTATCGCAAAAGGCACGCCTGTTGCCTTGGCCAGATAGTAGGAGTAGTGGCGTGCCAAGCGCGGCTCGTTGCCAGCTCGTGGATCAGATTTGCCGTCGTAAGCAATGAAGAATGCATCGATCAAACAACCGCCCTCGGCAATACGGGGTTCACCCAAACCTATTCGAGAGACTTTCTTTTCGTGCCGCAATAGCTTGTACATGCCGTTGCCGTCGACTTCTGTATTTTCGATACCCGTAAGTTGCTGGAACTTGTCGGTGTTACTCAGAGCAACCAGGTCTCTGCGAATTAAGGTGAGCGTGCGCACCAATTCAGCATCCACAAAAGCATACTCCTGCGCGGTCGGAAGGACGCGGTCGGCACCAAGTGTCGGTAAATGCAGTCCAAGGCAAAGGGAGATGACGGCGGCAATGGGCAAGTGTAGCTTCATAAGCTCGAATCCTAGCTCTACCAGAGAAGCGACTGAGTAAACAGCCGGTAAACAAACTTTTATCCGCATCCATCATCGGACGAAGAAGGTTCCTCAGTCGTTGTAGCCCTTGTGGTTCATGAACTCCCAGATACGGTTCATCCAAGTGTAACTGCCGGTGCCGGGGGCCGCGCTCCGCTGAAAGCAGTGGCCCCGGGTGACCAGGGTGTGGAGGTCGGACTGGATGCCCATGCGGCGCAATTGCTCCCAGCACTTCACCGAGTTCATGGCCGCCCAGCCGTCCGCGTCCCCGTGAATGAAGAGCATGGGGCAGGTTGCTAGGTCGAAGGCGAATTCCGGCACCAATCGTGCCGTGTCGTCGTTGCCTCCCGTGGTGTTGTGCTGGTTGGTGCCATCGGTCAGTGCGTAGGCCGGGTAAATGGCAATGGCCCATTGCGGCGTGCAGGAAATGCGGTCGATCTTGTCGATGGGCTTATAGGACTGGCTCTTGGAACTGGTGGCGCCCATGAGGGTGAGATGGCCACCAGCCGATGAGCCCATAATGCCGATGCGATCAGGATCGAGCCCCCTGTCCGTGGCTTGGTTTCGTACCATACGAATCGAACGCTGCAGGTCCTGCCAGGCGGTGGTGTGCTTGGCCAAACCATTCTTCGGTCGCGGTGTACGATACTTGAGAGTCACCACGGCCATGCCCTTTTCGTTGAGGTAGCGGCGCGTGGGCGCCACCTCAAAACCATCCGGATTGTTGCCTTGGTAGGACCCACCCGAGAAGATGATCTGCACGGCCTTGGTCTTGAGCTCTTTGGGCATGTGCCATTCAAGGTAGGGCACTACTTGATGGTCCTGGTGATCGGGCATTTTGCCCTCCGGCCAGACGTTCTCTTTGGCATAAGAGCCGCGAGCATCGTCGTTGGGAAAGCGCGACATCAGCGGGACTTCCTTGCCGAGTTGGCCGTCGTAATTCATCTGGCGGGTGAATTCTGTAACGCGGTCCATCCAGTGGTCGACGGCCGAACCTTTATCGCCCTTGCTCGGATCGCTCTTGAAGCCATGGGGAATGTCGGCAAACAGGTGGAGTTCGGCGGGGATTTTCATCCGCCGCAGCTGACGATAGATCTGGGTGGAGCCGAGGGGAGAATAAGCATCCTTGCCTCCGTGAAGGAGAACCATGGGGCAGGTTTTCTCATCAAACTTGAAAGCCTCAGTGAGCTTCACATCAATCCCGTCACCACCACGGGTGTTGGGACCATTGAGCCCATCGTCCAAGGCATAGGCTGTATAAATGGGCACTGCCCACTGAATGTGTGCGGGAAGTTTGTCGACCTCGTCGATCGGCTCGTAGGCGGGTGTGAGCGCGCTGGTGCCCAACAACACGGCGAGGTGCGAACCGGCAGAACCTCCCAACACGCCGATCTTTTCCGGATCATAGCCCCGTGCTTCGGCCTCTCGACGAAGCAAGCGCACCGCCCGTTGGCCGTCCTGCCAGCCAGGCTGATAGATGGGGATGCCCTTGGGTCGTGGCACGCGGTAGATGAGATGGGCGCAGACAAAACCCTGCTCGGTGAATGTATCGGCGAAGCCATTGATCCATTCGCTATCCACGAGACTATTGTATCCCCCACCCCGGACCAGCAGCACGCATCCGCCGTTCTTCTTGGCGGGCGCCTTGTGCCATTCAATGTAGGGCATGCGATGGTCCTCAGGGTCAAAGCCAGGCTTCCTGACCTCAGTTTTGAGCGCGGCCACCTGATGCTCTTGGAAGGATGGGATCTTACCTTCCGGCCAAAGCGGCATGCGCTCAAGCGCTTGAGCCAAGCCAACAATCAGCAAAAAGGAATATCCGAAGAATGCGTGCTTCAACATGGAATAACGCTAGCCTTCAGTCATCCCAGTAAGAAGGGAAAATGTGTTCGGGTGATCGAATATCTTTTTGAAACACCAATCGCCACCTCACAGTTTGATGCGGGACCGAGGCGGCTGGAGCTGGGATGGGATGGGGCTGGGAAAGGCGCTGGATTCACTTTCACCCATAACAGCGGTGGTAAGAAGACATCGAGCAGCTTGCGAACTATGGATGCAAAACCATCCAACACATTTGTGTCAAATTGTTGAATCCGGAACACCAAAGACGACGAATGCTTAGAGGAGAGCCTGAAAATTCTGGCCTACCTACCGAGATTCAACCGTATCCCCAAATTCAAATCATCCATGAAGCCTATCAAAAAAAATCGCTTGCTGAGCCTTCTGCTGCCTTTCCTGCTGGCCCCTGCCCTGCAAGGCGAAACCCGCACCATCAACCTCCCCAAGCCAATCGCCTCAGCCACGGAGACTGCTATACCCAATACCGACCAAGCCTTGGTTCAGGTGGCCCTGCTGCTGGACACCAGTGGCTCAATGAACGGACTGATCGATCAAGCCCGCTATCAACTGTGGAATGTCGTCTCCGAACTGAGCAAAGCCGAGCGCGATGGCAGGCCAACCTCGCTTGAAATTGCGGTCTATCAATATGGCTCTGACCTGCTACCAAAGAAGGACGGCTTCCTACGTCAGTTGATCGGCTTCACCGACAATCTCGACGATGTCTCTGCCGCCCTGTTCTCCCTGACCACGGACGGTAGTGAGGAATATTGCGGCCAAGTGATTGGTGCCGCTGTCAACGAACTCGAATGGAGTAAGCGCGAGGATGTCTACAAGGTTGCCTTCATTGCCGGCAATGAATCCTTCGATCAGGGCCCGGTGACCTTCGGTTCACTGCTCGCCTCTATCAGCGAGCGGGACATTATCCTCAATACCATCTTCTGCGGCAACAAGCAAAAGGGTGACGCACAATGGCGCTCTGCCGCCCAACTTGTTGGTGGATCCTTCACCAAGATCGACCACAACCATCACCTTCCCAATATGGAGACTCCTCAGGACGAGAAAATGCGCGAACTCAACCGCCGCATGAATGAGACCTTTGTGTGGTTTGGTGAGGGCGCCCAGGAGGCCGCCAATAATCAGGCAAAGCAGGATGCCAATGCGCAAAAGATGTCCGACCATGCTTATGCCGCCCGGATGAGCGCCAAGGTAGGCCACCTCTATCATCACGTGCATCACGATCTGGTCGATGCCCTCGCTCATGGCACCGTCGATATGTCCACACTACCCGAAAATAAGATGCCCCCGATGTTGGTAAACATGGCCCCTGAGGAGCGCATGTCCTTCATCGCTGAGAAGACGCGCGAACGTAAGATGGTTCGCCGTCTGATGGCCGATGTCATCACCCAGCGCCACCGCTTCCTCGAGGCAAACATGAAGGCTGATCCAACCAAGGCTGCCGACGGCACTCACGTGTTGGGCAGTGCTCTGGTTGAGACGATACATAAGCAGGCAGCGCGTAGGGGCTATACCTTCGCTCAATGATAGGCCAAGGCCCGTATTTTTCTGCACTCGCACAGGGGGGTAGCCAGCATCAGAGCCGGCTGCCCCCTTTCCATTTAGGCCACTTGACATCCCAACGGCTTGATGGCCGGCGTCCCCCGAGCGGCCCTCTGCTGTGCGCTGATCCCCGGCAATGTCACGGTGGTCGTGTTGTTACGGCTTAGAGAGGGGGATCGCCTTGCTCCTCGGTCTTTGAGGGGTTAGCAACAGTGCATGGAAGGCTTTGAGCAAATCGTAGCGCACGATGTGGGCGGTGAGGGCTTGGATGCCATGGTCGCTGGTTTTTATCGGCGAGTGAGGCAAGACAGCCTCATCGGGCCCATGTATCCCGACGACGATTGGGAGGGATCGGAGAAGCGCCTGCGCCTGTTCCTGCGCTTCCGACTACTGGGCGAAGAGCAATACATGGAACAACGTGGCCATCCGCGCTTGCGCGGCCGACACATGCCTTTTCGCATCGGCAAGCCCGAACGCGACCGCTGGCTAAAGCTCATGAGCGAGGCAATGGATGAGGTCGGGGTGAGCGGTGCGGCTCGCGACGGCCTAGACGTCTTCTTCACTCAGGTAGCGGATTTCATGCGAAATCATTGATGTACAGGACTTTGCCAAGACCTTCTTCGCCAAACGATCGTCTTTCCAAAATATTTACTAAGGATTCGGATATGGGAGTGTCATACCAATAACCGCAAAGAATTCATACGATCACTCCCAACTCTTCCTTCAATGACTATATCCACCTCCCTCTTCGCTCTCAGCAGCCTCATTCTCGCCACTGGCCTGATGGCCTCCCCGCCGCCTGAGCCGGCTGGTTTTCACATCAGGCCTGCTGCAAAGCCTGCCGTTGAAGCCGTTGCTCCGATCGCCATCTGCCAGGAACACCCTGACTGCGCCATACCTACGCCCGTCTGCCTGCTCAAGCATCTCAAGGATATGGAAGCAAATGGCGACGCCATCGAATCCATCCTCAACAACGAGAAACTCAAAACACCCCTTCTGAGAATCAAGACACCCATCATGATCACTTCGATGGAAGATGCGGTCAAATATCTCACACGCGCTTCGGTGGAGAAAATCAACATCGACTTTCACCAACAGCAACTCGCCATCTTCATTTGGCAGGGCTCCGGTCAGGACCGCCTACGCGGTCACCTTTCCCGTGGCATGGGTGCCGCCGCTCAGTTCCACTATATTCCGGGCCACATTGAAGATCTTCGTATCCACTCCATGGTCTACTCCATGCCAAAGGGCACTGAGATGAAAGTTTACGAGCAACTCAGAATGCGCTGCGGCGTGGGCGAAATCGAACCCCAGGAGCTCAATGTGAAAAGGAAAGAAGAGCCCCTCAAATTAGATGAAGCGCCACAAGAAGTGCAGCTGATGATCAAGCCGCAGATCGGCGAGTAAGTGGGCTGCCACTCATCTGCAAATGACTCACGCAAAGCAGAGCGGGACAACTGACTCTGCCTATTCACCTGACTTCCCATCTCCAATAATCCAGCCATGACCTTCCGGCGGCTTGTTCCAGACATTGGAGTATTGAGGGATGGTATCGATTGAAGGCAGGCTGGCAACGAAGGTCTCATGCTTGGCCTTCAGCATTTTGACAACTTCCGGCTGCTTGGTTGCCAGATCGTTTTCTTCGCGTGGATCGGCGTGGAGGTCGTATAGCTTCCAAGTCTTGTCTTTTTTGTCAAAGTGCAGCCGCCACTTCTGCCAACGCACAGCCGAGAGATGACGATGTTTGGCGTCCTTGGGATCCGCGTTATAAAAGTATAGGTGATCGTGCACGTCACCCTTCGCTTTGCCGGTGAAATAGGGAATGAGGTTCTTGCCGTCGACTTTGTCCGGCACCTTCTTGCCGATCACGGCAGCTGCGGTCGCGTAGTAATCGATGGTCGCAGTCAGGCCTTCGTACTTTTGCCCACCGGGAATGGTGCCCGGCCACCAGGCAATGGCGGGCGTACGGACCCAACCTTCCTTGGCAGTGCCCCCGTCTTTTGCTGCTGCCTTGCCTCCGGCAAAAGGCGCTGACAAACCGCCGGCTCCCGCACCATTGTCACCGGCAAAAAGGATGAGAGTGTGCTTTTCGAGGCCATGCTTCTTGAGCGCGGCAAGCAACTTGCCAACCTGGTCATCAACTGCAGCTACAGCACCGCCGTAGGTCTTGTTGCCTTCTTTGATGCGTTCTTTATAGTGCGAAGGCGTATTTTTCAGGGGTGAGTGGATGGCAAAGGGTGAGAAGAAGAGAAAGAAGGGTTTGTCCTTATTGCGCTCAACGAATTCAACCATGTAGTCGCCGTCGAGATCGGTGCGGTAACCTTTTTTGCCGTTGGGCAACTTGATGTCATAGCCTTGCCCTCCCGGCGCCCAACGCGCCACTTCCATGAAGCCGCGTTGGTGCGGGCCTTGATCCGGGCCGCCGAGGTCCCATTTGCCAATCTGGCCGGTCACATAACCGGCATCTCGCATGAACTCAGCGATGGTTGGATGATCTTCATAGTCTGGAATGGGTAGGCCCCTTGCCATACCGAACTTGTGAAAGCGCTGGGCATACATTCCGGTGATTAAACTGCAACGACTGGGGGAACAGGGCGGGTTGGTGATGTGACTCGCCGTAATCATGACTCCCTCCTTGGCCAGGGAGTCCATATGCGGAGTGGGCGTGAAGGAATTGCCGAAACAGGCGATGTCACCGTAGCCGAGGTCATCGATGAAGAGGATGATGACGTTGGGCTTGCGGGTTTCTCCAACTGCCATGGAGGCGAGGGCGAGAAAAGCGATGATGATACGATAAGGCATATTTCTGGGACGATAGATACTGCCCCTGACAAGTCGATCTCTCAGGGCTTTAGGATTGGACCCGCTCACAAGTGCCATCATCCTGCACAGGATGTCTCATGATCTCTCTCCCGCCTTTCAAGCATCCATCTGCAGGGCAACTGGCGCCTCCTCAATGGAAGTGGTGGAACTGATCCAGAAATTATGGAGCGGCTATGGCCAAATCTTGAGAATACAGTTGGAGGGGGGCACCAGTCCAATGGTGGTTGCCAAACACGTGCGTTTGCCGAATCAGAGAGAACACCCACGAGGCTGGAACTCCACACTTTCTCATGAACGTAAGCTTACGTCATACCAAGTGGAAGTAGCCTGGTATCGTGATTGGAGTGGACACTGCGATGAATCCTGCCGGGTGGCACGGTTTATCATGGAAGATTGTCAAGGTGAGGAAGTCTTGGTCTTGATGGAAGATCTGGATGCATCGGGCTTTCCTCTACGGCATGAAAACGTAAACGACCAACAACTGTATGCCTGCCTCGATTGGCTGGCCTGTTTTCATGCCAACTTCATGGGCGTCAAACCGAAAGGGCTATGGAAAACTGGCACCTATTGGCATCTGGCAACCCGGCCGGAAGAACTGGAAGCACTTGACGATCTGCCGCTCAAGAACGCAGCTCTAACGATCGACAGACGCCTAAGTGACGCGCGTCACCAAACCTTGGTTCATGGCGATGCCAAGCTGGCGAACTTTTGTTTCTCTGCGGACGATTCCCGAGCCGCTGCAGTGGACTTTCAATATGTGGGTGGCGGTTGTGGAATGAAGGACCTCGCCTACTTCCTCGGCTCTTGTCTCAACGAAGCGAGTTGCGAGGCACGCGAGGGTGAGCTGCTCAACCATTACTTCGCAACTCTGCGTATGGCCTTGATGGACAAGCAACCCAAAGTGGATATCGATGACATTGAACAGGAATGGCGCATGCTATTCCCTCTCGCATGGACCGACTTTCATCGCTTTCTCAAAGGCTGGAGTCCGGGACACTGGAAGATCAACTCTTATAGCGAACGCCTTGCCAAAGGCGTAATCACTAACCTTTGAATCCATGCGCTTGTCACCCAAAGACCTGATGGAGCTCGAAGCCTTGGCTATGGCCGCGGCTACACTTGCAGGTGAATGTATCCAGGCCAAAGCATCGGGTGACATTGAGGTGAAGGACAAGAACGCGGGCAGTTCTGTGGCCTCACAATTGGTTACCAATGTCGACCTTGCTGCGCAGGCTGTCATTCTTGAAGTTCTCAGTGAGAGCATGGAGCGTTTTCATTTTGGACTGCTCACCGAAGAGCAAGCAGACAACTCCAGTCGCCATCAACACGATCATTTTTGGTGCATTGACCCCATGGATGGGACACTGGCTTTCACCAAGCGATCGCCTGGCTATTCAGTGTCCATCGCTTTGGTGAACAGACATGGCACTGCGGTCATCGGTGTGGTGCACGATCCGGTCACCAACACCACCTACCACGCCATCCATGGTCAGGGCGCACGCAGAAATCACAAAGTTTGGGATGTGAGACCAACAGATGGGCCGCTTCGCCTGATGGTCGACCACAGCTTCATCGGCAAGGCTTCCGATCCTGCCTTTCAAAAGCGTCTAACCAGTCTCGCTTTGGAACATGACTGCCAGGGAGTCGAGGTTGTCGATCATGCAGGAGCGGTGCTCAATGCTTGTTGGGTGGCGGAGCGTGCCCCAGCACTTTATTTTAAAGTCCCAAAGCCTTCACCCGGAGGTGGATCGCTTTGGGATTTTGCTGCAACCTCCTGCCTCTTTGCGGAACTTCGACTCCCCTGCTCGGACTTCCATGGAAAGCCTCTCCATCTCAACCCACATGGCAACACCTTCATGAACCATCGGGGAGTGCTGTATGCGTCACATCCAACCCTAGCAGCTGCCGTTGAAGCCCTGGTAACTCATGGGCATTGACCCGTGGAAGAGAGTGATTTGCAGCCGGTGACTGTAATCATGGATGCCCTGCCGCGTTGTGAGTGCCTATTTCAGCGGCAGGCATCTGGAATAGGCGAAATCTCTTGGGTATCCAAGGGATGTGGATTCAATAAGGATTGAGTTGAACTGAACAAAGAACCTTAGAGTGCCCCAGCCAGGGCGACCACAGTTTCTTGTTTGGAAACCACAACTCCACCCGGTTGTTCAAGGGTGATGACAAAGGCCTTGGGTTGATTCACCGCCAAGGCACTGCGAATCGGCACCACCACGGTGTCGGAGCCGGCGGGGATATCGAACACGCCTCCATCCACTGGTTTCTCGTCGCGCATAGGATCAACTATCCAAAGCTGATACTGTTTGGCATCAGGATTGTTGACGGGGAGTTGGGTGAGGGTCATGTAGCCCTCTTGCTTGCCGTCGCTCCACGTGACCTTGCCGGACATGCCTTCGTAGTCACCCAAACCACCGAACTGCGATTCATAGAGATCGGTTGCTTCCTTTTGCAGCTTGGCTAGCGCCTCGGAGGAGCTTAGCCGGGGCGGTTGGCTGACTGTCTGCGCGGCATCCTCAGCCACCATCACGCGGACGACAAAAAGAATAGCGAACAAGGCGGCAATACCCCAGGCAAGACGTGGTGAAGACCATGGGTTGAATGTTGTGGAAGCGTCTTTAGCAGAACTCAGCGGAATCACCTTATCTTTTGCAGGGGTAATGTCATCGATGATGTAATTGGCCTTGCCTACATTGAGCTTGGCGAGCAGTCCGGCCGGAAGCTGCTCGTCATTACTTTGCAAAAACTCTGTTTCAATGGCAGCGGCCACCAGCTCGAGTGAGCCATCAGTCTGTCCGGGGGGTGCATTCAGGAGCTCCTGCCACTCCAAGAATTCTGCATCGTTCAGATCACCGAGGATGCGACCAGCCTCGAGCTCTTCAAATCGTTGGATCAAATCTTCGCTCATGAGTTGGCGGAGTTGGAGGTTTGGCCTCTGTCAAGGCGACGCAGGATATTCCTTACTTCGATCAGGCCACGGCGCAGACGTGTCTTGACCGAGCCGAGCGGAAGACCGGTCCTCTCAGCAATTTCGGGGTGGGTCATGCCCTCATCAAAGTGAAGGGCGAAAATCTTTTGAGTCTCATCCGGTAGCTGCTTGAGGGCATGGCGAATATCGTGGCCATCACAGCTCAGGGATGGGGATGGTTCAGCAGAAGCGTGGGTGATGGAATCTGCCTCGGGCATGGGTTCGAACTGAACCCGGCGGCTCTCACGGCGGGCAAAGTCGATGGCGCGACGACGGGCAAGCATGCCAACGAAAGTCGTCTCGGAGGCGATTTCTGCATTGAAGCGCTTGGCCGACTTCCAGAGATCGGTAAAGGTTTCCTGAACAACGTCTTCAGCGGCAGTATCATTGGACACGTGACGACGAGCAATCGACCACACCAAAGGTGCGTATTTTTTTATGCAAAGATCCATAGCGGTTTCAACCCCACGAGCCACCTGCTCAAGGATGCCGTCGCTCGAATCATCATGGGTCCGATCAATCACGCGGCGGGAGCCTAGGCTTGGGTGGAGACGGTGTCGATCCCGAATACCGGACAGGGCATTCGGGGCCGACAATTGCCAATCGCTTGGCTTATTGAGTGGGGGGAAGGATGACGTTGTCGATGACGTGGATGACACCATTGGAAGTTTCAATGTCTGCTTTGATGACTTTGGCACCACCGTTGAGAGTGAGGGCATCACCGCTTACCTTGAGTGTAATGTCCTTCTTGTTGAGGGCGGTGGCCTTGTCGAGAGTCACAGCAGTCTTGGCCATCACCTTGCCAGAGACGACGTGGTAGGTGAGGATGTCAACCAGCTTGTTCTTGTTCTCGGGCTTGAGCAGTTCTTCGACCGTGCCAGCGGGCAACTTGGCAAAGGCTTCGTCCGTGGGGGCGAATACAGTGAAGGGGCCGTCTCCTTTAAGGGCACCGATAAGATCGGCGGCACCAAGGGCGGCGGCGAGGGTCTTGAATGAACCGGCAGCAACGGCGGTGTCGACGATGTCCTTCTGGTTGGCCGCCTCAGCTGTCACAGTCATAACTTTGGGATCCATTTTCTTGGTCATTTTCTTGGAGCTGCAGGAGTTGCAGTTGCCGGCTTGCACGGAAGTGGCAACGGCGAAGAGACCGAAGATGATGGTGGCAGTTGATTTCATATGTTGGGGGGGTGTTGGTTGTTGTGTTAAGTTGAACTAAACCTTTGATGGCTTACATCTATGGTCTTCGCCCCCCGCAGTGATTCGGATTCAAGAATCACAAAAAAAATCACGGTACTGAAATCACACCCACTCAGCCGCATGTGATTCTTTGGTGAATCCAAAGTGACCCGCTCCGTGTTCGGGCCGTTCGTATGTGTTGGCTCGAGACCTAAAGTCCCAAGGGCTCGGCTACACCCGCATCCATCTCGTAAAAGTCGGGATCAAGGTGTGCCAGAGGCTCGCGGAGCTGTTCAAGCTCTTCGGCAGGACCGTGAATCTCCAGACGAATCAGCTCGGACATTTCCAAAAACTGCGCGAGTAGATCCTCGACGTTGTCAAGGTGGGTCAGAACACTTTCCGCCCCAATGTAAGCTTCGCGACAAAAGGCGATATTGCCGTTGCGGGAAAAGTCGTAGTAGAGACAGCCCTCCTCCTCGGAGGTTTTCTTCACAAACTCGGGCATGAGCGCGATGAACTCCTCGACCATGCCTTCGTGGATTTCGAAATACGGATGAATACTAACGGCTTCAGAGAGTTTGCCCATGACTTGAGCCTTCCCTCATGGATGCGGTCAGACAAGACGAAATTGACTGGCGAAAGTTCAGGAAAGCCGTGAACGTCTTCATCAGATCATGAAGCACATCTCTTTTCTTTTCGCTGTCGGCCTCATCGGCCTGCTCGCCTCATGCCATCCGGTGAATGACGGGGCAACAAGTATAAAACCCACCATCAACGTCTCTGCCGCCCCAGAGCCAACCAATACAAGCCCAATGACCATGGATCTCCTTGATGGTGAACTCGCCGCCAACTGGCGTGGATTTAAGTCCGAGCAAGTGCCCCTGGGCTGGACG
>JBMYMN010000068.1:0-13344 GCA_049597355.1 Luteolibacter sp. | reverse complement strand
ACGCGGTTCCCCCACGGCATTGCGCATCTCGATGAGCTCAGCACTGGCCTGCTCATCCTTCATCTCTACCTTACCACGTTCGATCGTAATGATTTTGGTCTCACCAGGCGCGCCACCAGCTGGCTCAACCTTGAGCGCTACCTCGGTGCCTTCCTTGCCACGGATGAGATCGACCACCTTATCAATCTTCATGAACATGATGTCGATCATGTCATCCGCTTTCTTGGTGTTCAAAGAGTCGACAGCCACGACACGATCGTTGAGGGTGAGTGTGCCCTCACGGTCGGCTGGGCCACCGACCACAATACCTTTAATTTTGGTTGCACCGTCTTCCTCGGCCTGAAGTAGAGCACCGATGCCGACCAGTTGGTTCATCATGCCGTCGCGGAAACGGTTCATCTCTCGAAAGCTCATGTAGTCGGTGTGGGGATCGTAAGCCCGCGCCACGGAACTGAGAAAGTAGTTCGCAGCATCCTCATCATCAGCGTCTTGAACGCTGGCCAAAAATCGTTTGTAGCGAAGCGCCACCTTCTCACGGGGACTCCGATCACCATCGCCAGGGTCCGCTTTGCCTTGCTCTTTGGCCAAGCGAGCCACCAACTCCTTGCGCAAAATTTCTGAAAGCACCGCCTCCTTGATCTGGAGCCTCCAGAGCCGTTTGGCCTCCTTCTCATTCGCAGGCCATTCGGCCTCCTTGCGACTCATCATGACTGACTCCATCTTGGTGTAGTCGAAATCACCGTTTTGGAGTAATTCATTGGTTTCCTTCACTCGAACACGAACGCGATCGCGAAAAACAGAATAAATTTCAACAGCCACTGGCATGGCTTCACCATCAAGTAAAAGACTATGGAGACGGTTACCGTATTCCTTCTCAAACTTGTCGACATCCTCCTTGGTAAAGTAGAGTCGCTGGGAATCCAGATCGCTGAGGTAATCCTCCAAAAAGCGTTGGCTGAGATCTTCGTTGAATGGCAGGCGCGCAAAATGGCTGTTCTGTAGCATGATCACCATCTGCTTACCCACCTCGTTGAAATCAGCCTCTTCAGCTTTGGCTGTGCTGATACTTGCCGCAAAACAGCCTGCGATTGTGATGTGTCGGATCCAATGGTTCATACGTAGTCTCTCAGTAATATTCCAACAATGTGCCATGACTCAGAGCAAAGTCGATGGTCAAAATGTAAGGAATCTGTATACTCTCAGGCACCGGCTTCGCGTTCGCTTTTCCATTGCTGGAAAAATTTCTCCCATTCCTTTCTCTCCTCTTCTGCCGCACGCAATGGCATGCGATGAAGCATGGGATTATCGGCAGTTTTGGGTCGTTTGACCAAAACAACATCGACGTCCTCGATCTTTTCTTCGCGGAGTACTTGCAAAGTGATCTTGGTGGTCGGTTTCATGTCCATCACCTGCTGACGCATTTCAACGGTGGCGGGTGACCGCCAAGCCTTGCCATTGATGCCAACCAAGAGGTCACCCCTCACCAAGCCAGCTTTTTCTGCAGCCAATCCCACGAGAATGGAAGTGATTCGAATGGCAGCCTGTTGCTTGCCAGTCTCAGGCATCAAGGCCATCTCGTCTTGCATCTGGATGCCAATGAAACCCTGCCCATGCATGGCATAGTCATCTTCAGCGAGAGCTTTCAAAACCTCCATGCATCGTATTTTAACCTCGGGGTCCCTACAATTACGATGCTCGCGAAATAGCAATTCTGGAGCTTCAGCTCCATGCTCCCGAGCCCAGTTGAGGAGCTTCAACTGGGCAACCTCACGCACCTGAAATTGATCGTCCGCAAGTTCCTCAAGAGTGTCTGCAGGCACTTCGACAGCCAGACAGCTCCCGATGCATCCTGCCAAAACAATCAGCTGGTTCCTCCAGAACAAACCATTCAGTTGAATTCGTCTGATCCTAGAATGTACTGAAATGAACGCTGACATGAATCCCTAGTACTATCACTGGATTCAGGTTAGTTGCCAATCCAGTTTTTCTGCGGAACATTGATCGCATCCTGCGGCCTGAGCCTCAACTGCTGGTCTTTGGGTTCGGTGCAGTTATGCTTGGTAACCTTACCATTTCGCGTTAATTCAACACGGTTCATGCTGCCAAACTTGTTGGCCCCACCTGCTGCTTGAATGGCCTGCCATAGGGTCATGTTATCGAAAAAGGCTGTGGGGCCGGGCCTGTTGACGAAACCACCAATGATGACAATCTGCTGGTCAACCTTCACCTGGTCGTTGGCAATAACCTGGAAGATTGGTTCGGTGTAGATTTCCTTAGCCTGATAAATTTTTTGGAGATCCGCGGCGAATACTTCGGCCGACTTACCGGCAGCTCGTACCTTGCCGACAAATGGCATATTGACCGTGCCATTACCCGCCACAGGGAAAACCACATCAAAACGTGCCCTTTCTTCAAGTGGAACACCAGCCACGCTGATGCGTATGGCTTTGCCCGCTCTAATCTGAGCACTCGTCGCAGTTGTAAGACAGGTAACAGCGAGAAGAGCTATGAAAAGATTTCGGATAATCATATTAAAATGTATACGCTAGAGACAGATAGATTCCATGAAAAAAAATCAGTAGAGGTCTTCATCCTTGGTATGGTCATTGGAGGATGACGACTTTGCAGCTACAGTCGATTGGTGCTCGGAATGTTCATCAGCGGTAGGCTGTGGCTCATTTGGTGAGTAGTAGGTATAATAGCTGGTATAATATTGATACTGGCTATCACTGCGTACATCGACGTTGTTGAGAACCACGCCGATGAGGTTGCCACCGACATTCTCCAGCTTTGTCTTAACCCGCATCAGCATGTTTCGGGGCAGTTTGCCATGCTGCACCACCAACATTGAAAGATCGACCTCACTAGCAAGCACCGAAGCATCACTGACACCCAGAATCGGTGGACTGTCTACCAAAACCAGATCGAAACGCAGCTTAACATCCTGAATGAGTTCGGACATTCGTCGTGTATTCAGGATACCAGCAGCATCCGCGGGCAGGATCCCTGAGGGCATGAAGTAGAGATTATCGACCGGAGTCTGCAGAATGACGTCCTCAAGTTCCAACTTGGTAGTCAGATAGTTGGATAGGCCTACAGAGTTATTGATATCAAAAAAGGTGTGCAAACGCGGGCGACGAAGGTCGGCGTCGATCATCAGAGTCGTATAACCACCCTGAGCGCATATGTAGGCCAGATTGACCAATGTTGTCGATTTGCCCTCACCGGCACCACCCGAGACCACGGTTATACTGTTGTCTTCTGGATTTTTACGATTGAACTCGATATTGGTGCGCAGAATTCGGTAAGCCTCGGCATCTGGACTACCTCCAGTTTGAGTGTGCAGCACGCCAACATCTTTGGGCACCACCGCCAGAACAGGCACTTGCAGATAGCGCTCGACATCATCGAGGCTTTTCACGGAGGTATCAAGATACTCAAGGAAGAAGGCAATACCCACACCAAAGACCAACCCCACCGCCGCACCCAGCACTAGATTAAGTGTCACATTCGGACTAACCGGGTTGTCAGAAATTACGGGCTGGTCGTGAACCTGAATACTCTCACCCGGGATTTTACGCGAAATGGTTTCAGCGATCTGTTTGAGTTTCAAGCTCTGTAGCAGTTCCTGATCAGTTTCAAATTCTCGTTTGGCATCCACGTAGTCCTGAGCGTCGAGACCACGCTTGATGGCCTCTTGCTTGGACGCATCCTTAACCGCCTCCACTCTCTCAAGCCGTTGACTGACCCATTCGAGTTGCGCCTGGAGAGTTGCACGGAGTGCGACCACTCCGCCGTCCAGTTGCTCCTTCAACTTGCTGAGGTGATCGGTGGCAGCAACCACTTTTGGATGTTTTTTACCCAGGCCGTTGATCGATAGGCTTTCGATGTTTCGCTGTTCCTTCAGATACTCTGGATAAAGCGTACGAATCGTATTCTCAGGCAAATCGAGTCCAGCGGCGTAAACCATGAGCTGGTCACTATCGTATTTCAACAAGCTGGCGATCTGACTCTCAAGCTGGAGCTTTTCCTGCTCGATCATGTGATAGGTTTCCAGAGCATAGCGAGCACCGCGGTCCTCATCTGTGGGACGAGAGTTGAAGAAGGCTTCATTACCACGGTAGATGATTTCTTTGGTGCGAACGATTTGGGCAAGGACCTTGCGACGTTCCTCAACCTTATCTTCCTGCTCTCGCACAGCCTTGTTCAGCTCGCGCAACTGCCGCTCAGACTCACGCGACTCAAGTTCGGTGCGGTAGCGCCTGTATGCGTTGGCAACTTCCTCTGCAATGTCACGGGCATCCACCTTATCGACGTGGCGGACACGGATAGTGATCAGATCCGTACCTCGAATATTCTCCGTCATGACAATGTTATCCAAAATAGCAAGACATTGCTCATTGCGCAGATTCCAGTGCTTTACCAATTCAAGCTTCTCGACCACCTTCTCCATGGCGTTGCGGCTCTTGATCACCTCAAACTCCGTGGCAAAGAACTGAGGGGTAATCTTGCCCCCAGCTTCACTGAACTGTTGACCAAGCGGCGATATGGCCTGACCTGGCGGCTTCACCTGCATGGTCGCCTTGCTCTCAAACTTTTGTGGCATCACATACGTGATGACCGCCGCGGTCATGAATACCATCAAGAGAGTCAGCAGTATGATGCCGTAACGATTCTTAACCACCTGCCAGTAGTCGACTGCATGGAGAGCGGCTTCGTTATGGTCTGATGGATTTGATGGATACATAGTACAAACTAATATTATCTATCGGGCGAAAATCTCAAGCACAGACTGGAGAGTTCCCCACGCATCAAAGGTTCAAGAGGAACTTCAAGTGAACTGACGGGTTGATCAGTGGATGCAATGATTAATTTGCATCTTTCTCAGAAAATGGCACTTACTCCCAAACTGAATCGGTTGCGATCGTAGTCCCGGCCAGATAGAGGAGAATCAGAATCTGTAAAGTTGTAGCTACAATTAGCCTCAATAGTTTCGGTAATTTTGAGAGCAAAGCCTATGTAAGCGTTGATCACCTCCTCATCTGCATCAGGAAAAGTTCCAGAGCCGGAAATTAGGCGCCCGGCCCCGAGGGAAGTTCGGATGTAATCCACACCTCCAAAGAGCTGGAGCTTGGGAGATAGGTCATAGGACGCACTGCTACCAAAGCGCAAAGTAGCGCGTTCGTCATATTCGCCGATGTTTCCACCCTGATTTTGCACGGTATCCGTATCTTCGACACTGTAGCGAAGAAAATTACGTATCATAAACTGACTGTTCATCTGAGATATGAGCGTAAAATTGAAGAAAGGATTGCTGCTACTGTCGCCGTCATCAACATCGCGCAACTGCACACCAATTTGGCCGCTTCCAATATGATTGGGGCTGAAACGGTGCTCGGCTCCAAAGGTAATGTATTGGTCATTACTGTCTGAGGAGTTTCCCTCACCTTTACTCAACGTATGGCGGTATGTTACCGTACCAACGGTTTGGGGACTGAGAAGGTAGCGGAACTGGTTTGAGAGCGAGATGGACTGGCGGTTTGAGTCTTCACTATCTTCGTAGTGAGTGCCGAAATATTTCACGCCTGTGCGGGTGGCGAGGCGATCCGTCCAGTTGTAGTCGATGCTATTGTCAGTACTCCAAAAGAGGTGTTCTTCACCCTGTCGCGAGGAAGCATAGCCATAGGCATAGTTGGGCTCCAGCTCGTAAGATATAAAGTTACGGGTGGCCAGTGAGATACGTTCGTTCACATCGTGAAAGACATCAAGGCTCATGCGGCTATTAATGCTGGTATCGTCGAGACCTTGAGGCTTATCGAAATAATACATCATGCCGATCTCAGCATAAACATCAACCACGGTGCGTGGTGTCATGTTGGTCAACTGGCCGCCGATGTAAGGCATGATTGAAGAAGCTTCCTCACCATCCAAATCGCCTCCTGGCGTTGCATTGTCGTCGTGGATCACCTTAAGACCAACCATCCATTGAAGAGGAATGAGGTCTTCAGGCTGGTCGCCAACGGAGTAGAGACCTTCTCCTGCTTGGACAGACGAAGTAAGAACGAGGCTGGCAAGGGCAACCTTCAATTTTTGATTCATGCTAGGGGAGTGTAAGGGTTGTGGGAGTTGGGAAAGTGATGATATGTTGTATGGGAAAGTGTATCATGAATACGTTGATCCATACCCATATGATTACCAAATATTAAAGCCGCAGTAATTGGACTTCCAATGCTCAACATCAAGGTTTCCAATAACGTGACACAGACAGTGGATCTAGCGGGATACAATGGATCTAGCGGGATAGAGCCGATTCAGTCATGTCTACTGAAACCATTCAGGGCTTGATAATGGTGGTCACCGGGGGGTTGATGATAATCGTGATGGGACCAATGGAGATTGATCCGCCACCACCGCCGGGGCTATTGCCGGAAATGACGCTGAGTACTCTTGCAACGATTCTCGCTGCAACGACTCTGGCAAATCCTGGAGATGCGAAGGCAGCACGAGGGCTGAGCCAAACAGCATTGCTTTGAGGACTAGCTCCCGAGGGTTCCATACTGGCGCTTCTGCCCCTGCCTCTACGAAAGCTAAAAGCGGCAACCTGATCGCCACTAAGAACCGCTGAAATCACCATCTTCACATCCGATGCTGCATCCGGTGCCAGCGCAACAGCCACTTTGCGGATCGACTCGGCACTCTCAGGAGCTGCAGTGACCGCTGCGGCGACAATTTGAATCACCGTATCGGCATCAGCCTTGGATTGGATGATGGCCTGCTTGACGACTTCGGCAGCTGCAGAGGGATCGGCGGAAATTTTTTGGGTGACCTGTATCAGGAGCGGATTATTCAGGTCAGCAGAAGCTACACCTTCTGCGTCATGATTGTTGCTGCTACTATTGATACCATCGACGATATTTGCATTGGGCTCTTCTGCAGCAGCAGGCATAGCCAAAGCGATAGCTCCAATGAGGCTGAATGTATTGATAGCTTTCATAGTTTTCATAGTTTCATGGATTGGTTCGTATTACAATGATTCTCGTGCCGAAAGAACGAAAAGCAGCAATGTGTGTGGAGCGGGCAGCGGGAATCGAACCCGCGTAATCAGCTTGGAAGGCTGGAGCTTTACCACTAAGCTATGCCCGCGTGGATTCAAATTTAGCCATCCTGAGAGTTGAATCGCAAGGTTTTTTCTTCGTTTTTATAAGGATTAGGCATCGAAATCTGCTTACTATGTGGAACAATGTCTTTCACTCTAAAAAACAGAGAAACTCTCTATTACCAGCAATACTGAATACATCACAGTCCGGTAGCATGGTCAATAAATGAACATGGAGTGCAAAATTCATCCTCTAGAATCCTACCAAGAGCCTTAACCCCAAAGGTCTCGGTGGCGTAATGGCCGCCATAAAAAAGATGGATTCCAAGCTCCTCTGCAGAGCCATAGGACCAATGCGGACCCTCGCCAGTGACAAAGGCGTCCACTCCTAAAGCCGCAGCCTGAGCAATTTCATTACCCGCACCGCCTGTGACTACACCAATTCGCTCAATCGCCTCAGGGCCAGCGTCACAGACATGCACGGGGCCCTCAAGAATCAATTCCAGATCTGCTTTAAGCTTTTCAGGCGTACCGGACCAGTGGCCCCGAAGTCCCACATCAAGTCCATTGAAATTGAGAAATGGCTCGGTGTTTTCGATTCCAAGCCTGGAGGCCAGTAGCGAATTGTTACCCCATTGCGGGTGCACATCGAGCGGCAGGTGGCTGGAATAAATCGCCATATCTGTCTCCATCGCGAGCTTAAGCTTGCGATGCAATGCTCCGGTAATCGGCTTGGGGCCATTCCAGAACATCCCATGATGAACGACTAGTAAACTACCCGATCCCAACTCAGCCGCCTTTTCGATGACCGGCAGAGTTGAATCAACCGCAGCAATCACACGGTGTACGATTCCGGAGTTGTCGAGCTGTAAACCGTTAAGGGCGCCCGGATAATCCTTAATTTCGTCGTGCTTAAGCTCACGATCCAAAAAGGTGGTGATGTCCTTGAGGTAGGCCATGGCATCATCCTGCAATCAGCTGGCACGCAAATCAACCCTGCTGACGCTGATCTCGACTCCACTCAATGACTGCCTTCGATTTGCGATATGGCAGGCCTCCAATGAAGTCTTGCATATCCGCAGGTAGTGCCGCCTGCCAATCATAGCCCCTACTCTGCCATGACAACTCCAGTCGACTAGCATGCAGAGCCTGACGCGGCAGATAAAGTCTGGCCTGAAGGGCCTCGGTCCAGCCATCTGCCATCCACTCGATGTATTCTTCGCCCTCCGCGGAGTACAGTTTGTCTCCAACGATTGGATGACCGCCTTCTGCCAGATGTACCCGAATCTGGTGCATGCGCCCGGTTTCGGGCAGGCAATGGATGAGCGCGAATCGATCACCGTTGCGCTCAAAGCGCTCGAGCACGGAGAAATTCGTGCAGCAAGATTTGCCGTCCGCATGCACGATCTGGCGCACCCAGATCTTTGATTCCTCGGTGACCCCAGCGCGCTGGATGGGTAATTCGCAGCGCCAGGTATTCTCCTTGGGCCAGCCCTTGACGATAGCGTGATACTCCTTGTGAATTTTCCGCTCTTCCATCAGCGAACCGAGTTCACTCGCCGCATCGCGATGCTTAGCAACTATGACCAAACCCGAGGTATCGCGATCAAGCCGATTCACCACGGCCGGCCGCACGCCGTTTTCAATTTCGAATAACAACAACTGTTCGACCCCACCGAGAAGGGTCGGTTCATCCTTGCGGTTAGTCGGGTGGACGATGAGTGGTGCGGCCTTGTCCACGACCAGCCAGTCATCCGACTCATCGACAACCTTGAACTGGGGCAAGACCTGCAGACTCATGGTTCGGCTGTTGAATACGAAAAGGCCAGAGGTCTGCAGATGCAGACCCCTGGCTTGGAGAAAACGTTGGTATCAACCAGTTCCTGTTAGGACTTGTAGCGCAGACGCTTCTTGTGGCGGTTCTGCTTCATACGCTTCTTGCGCTTGTGCTTGTTGATCTTGGTTTTGCGGCGTTTCTTGATGGATCCCATGTTGAGATGTGGTTGGGGTTAACTGAAAAATTATTGAAGAGCTTATGGAACAATCTTGTTGAGCGGATACTCAATGATGCCCTCAGCACCCAGCAGTTTGAGTTCGGGAATGATGTCGCGAACGACGATTTCGTCAATCACTGTCTCGACAGCTACCCAGCCTTCCTCAGAAAGACGAGAAATGGTGGGACGACGAAGTGATGGCAGCTTGTTGAGGACCTTATCCAAGTTGCATTCGGGAAGGTTCATCTTCAGGCCTACTTTGCCGCGAGCTCCGAGTGCCGCCTTCAGCAGCAGGGCGATACGGTCCATCTTCTCCTTCTTCCAGGGGTCCTTGGCCGCCTCTTTGTTGCAGTAGAAATGCGGGAATGAGGTGAGAATGGTATCTACAATGCGCAGGCGATTCGCCTTAATTGAGGAACCGGTTTCGGTGACATCAACGATAGCATCCACCAGATCGGGCACCTTAACCTCGGTCGCTCCCCAGGAAAACTCTACCTCAGCTTCAATTCCAAGTTCACGCAAATAGCGTTTGGTAATGCCCACGCCCTCGGTAGCGATGCGCTTGCCCTGCAGGTCTTGGGGAGTCTTGATCGGCGAATCTTCCGGCACCACCACTACCCAGCGAGTCGGGCGTGTTGTAGCTCGGGAGTATGGCAGCTCACCGAGATCGATGACATCGACCTCGTTCTCATATACCCAATCATAGCCCGTGATGCCGCAGTCGATAAAGTCCTGACCCAGATAGCGGCCGATCTCCTGTGCGCGAATCATGTAGAGATCGAGCTCAGGGTCATTGGAACTGGGACGTAATCCGCGGGAAGATACATAGACCTCATATCCCGCCTTCGATAGGAGTTCGATGGTGGGATCCTGCAAACTACCCTTGGGCAGAGCAACTTTTAGGGTGCGGTCGTCGGACATAGAATAGAGTCTCTGTGGTTCAGAGCGGAGCGGATTCCTCTGCGGTATTGACCGCGGGAGGGCGGGTCTTTTAGACCCAAATTAAGGGGAATCAAGCCATGTTTTCCTTTTTCTCAGCCGAACCGAAGGGATTCAGATCATCCCTCCACCACAACCAGAGCAGTATGAGCAAGTAGCTTGGCAGCTCAACGGCCTTGAACCAATAACGAATAGGTTCACCGTCTCCCTGACATCCGCAACTGATGTCGAGTTGCTGTTGCCATGCCCAACTGATGAAAACGATAAAGCCGACCACAAGACCAAAAATCACCAAAATCGCTCCCCTCCTAAACATACCCATCATTAAAAAAAGGCCTGCAATCAGTTCTGTCCATGGCACCACGTATGCGATCGGGGATATCCATGCTTCAGGCAGCAGCCGATAATTTCCAAGATCTCGGGCAAAGACCTCCAATCCACTTCCAAAAAGCTTGGTCCCACCGCTGTAGATAAACCAAACACCCAGGATTACCCGCAGACTGAGAGTCACCCACGCGGCAAGCGTTGCCTCCTCGATTCCTTGATCGTCTTGGGAGGCAGTCATGAGTTCTCAGGATTCAGGACTGGCACATTCCGCCAAAAATCGCCGTTGAGCCTCAGCCTCAGGATTGTGTGCGACGCCAACATTAGTGTTACAAGTGTCGGCAAGCAACTCATCACGGAACTTATCGATCATGGCCTCGACTGGCCAAGAAGAGGCTTCACCGAAGGCGCAGATGGTGCGGCCATCGATCTGATAGGCGACTTGCTCAAGGGTTTCGAGGTCTTCTGCACTAGCCTTGCCGGCAATCAAACGATCCGTGATTTTTTTCATCCAGGTAGAGCCCTCACGACAAGGCGTGCATTGCCCGCAGGATTCGTGAGCGTAGAAAGCGTTGATGTTATTAAGCACCCAAGACATGGAGCGCGAATCGTCCATTACAATAACGCCACCAGAGCCGGCCATCGATCCGCAGGCCGCAAGTGTGTCGAAGTCGAGCGGGATATCCCAGAAGTCGAGTTCGGTATTTTTACCATCCATGCCCTTGATCTGAAAGCTCTCATCACAGCGCAGTATCTTGGACGAGGAGCCACCCGGAATCACTGCTTTGAATTTACGACCATCCTTAGGCCCACCACAAACCTCATGCAGGAGTTCTCGCATGGTCATCTTGCCAACTTCGATCTCGTAGTATCCGGGATGCCTAACGTCACCTGAAACACACAGAATGCGGGTGCCTGTGTTGCGTGGCTTACCGAGTTTGGCGTATTCGTCACCCCCCATTTGAATGATGTGTTTCACGTGGCATAGCGACTCAACATTGTTCACGATGGTCGGGCACATGTAGAGACCGAGAGCAGCCGGGAAGTAAGGAGGTTTGATGCGCGGGTAAGGGCGTTTGCCTTCGAGAGATTCAATGAGACCCGTCTCCTCGCCGCAGATGTAAGCGGCAGCACCCCTGTGTACATAGATCTCAAGATCGTAATTCGTGCCAAGGATTCCTTTGCCAAGAAAACCCTTTGCCTTGGCCTCCTCAATCGCCTTTTCGCAGATGATCGCTGCCTCAGGGAATTCTTCCCGCATGTAAATAAAAGCAGTATTCGCACCCACGGCAAAACTGGAAATGATCATGCCTTCAATCAGTTGGTGGGGATCCTGATGGACTATGTAGCGATCCTTGAAGGTGCCGGGCTCGGACTCATCGCAGTTGCAGATGAGGTAAACCGGCTTGGTATTGTTAGGCGGAATGAAGGTCCACTTCATTCCAGTGGGGAAACCCGCACCACCACGACCCCGCAGCCCGGACTGTTTGACTTCGTCCGTGATCTTGGCCGGCTCCATCTTGAGTGCCTTCTTCAGATCATCATAACCACCATCGCTCAGGTAGCATTCGATGGAGGAATCCCAACCGACTCGGTCGACATTCTTAAAGATCAAACGGTGCTCCCGAGGATGCGGTTGCTTGGTGTATTCGATGGACATCAGTCTTCGGAGGGATAATTGGCGAGCAGGGCCTCGGCCTTGTCGGGGGCCACACCTTCATGAAAATCATCATTCACCAGACAAACCGGAGCCGTCCCGCAAGAAGCGAGACATTCGGCGAATTCAACGGAGTAATTGCCGCAAGGGGAGACGGCAATGGGATGGTGGTGGGAATCTGTCTTGCTGCGGTCAATACCGGTCAACTCACACAACTTTTCCATTAGCTCATGAGAGCCACCCATCGCACACGACAGAGTGCGGCATACGCGAATGTGGTACTTGCCAGGTGCCGATTGGCGCAAACCTGGGTAGAAGGTCACCACCTCACAGACCTTGATCGGCTCCAGGTCTAGCTTTCGCGCCACCCACTCGATGGCCTCAGCCGCAATGTAACCATGGCGGTGCTGGACAATGTGCAAGAGAGGCAGCACGGCCGAGCGCTTGTGCTCCTCAGGGAACTGGGCAATACGTTTGTCAGCCTCAGCTTCGATTTCAGCAGTCACTTCGAAGGCCGGGAATTTGGTGCTACCCGGCGTTGGTTCAGAATCAACCAGATCTTGAAGGGAGGATGACATCATGGACTGAGTTGAAATTTTTAGCGAACCATCTCGGTCAACTCATTGAGCTTAGAGCGGTAATTACCAAGCATCTTGCCCTCTAAATCACAAACAATGAGTGAAGGGATGCCACGCACACCATGATTGTGAGCACCCTTAAAGCGCTGTGTTTTGTCGAGAGAGAGCTGGGGCCAGGGCATCTTCTTTTCCTTGGCATATTTTTCCATAGATCCCTCATCACGATCCGACGAGATCAGAACCAACTCAAAGTTGTCATTCTTATTTTTTTCATACCAGTCGACAAGCGAGGGGGTGAAGGCGCGGCAGGGCGGGCACCAATACGCCGTGTAATAGAAAACGTAGTATTTGCTCGGAACGCTGTGTTCCTTGTAGCGCTTCAGTTTGCCACTTTCTAGTTTGACCAAATTACCTTCAAGGTGTTTGTCAAACACACTCGTTGCGTCATCCTCGCGATTTGCCGAATTCTTGTCGGAAAGATCTTCAGGAGCATTAGGCTTCCACTCGGCAAGATATTTGGCGTCATCAGCGCTGAGTTGTGAACTGCGAAGTTTGGTGGTCCTACCATTCTTCATGCGAAATTCACCGTATTTTTCACCTTGGTATTCCTTAACAGCATAGAGCTCGAGTTCGGCCTGCTGACCTTCTGCGTTGGTCCACGTGCGGAATTCAGCCATGGCCGAGGCAGCGGTCATGACAAGGAAGAGTGCTATCATATTCAATTTCATGGCGAACTTTATTGGGGTTTGTGAAAGT
>JBMYMN010000067.1:0-13427 GCA_049597355.1 Luteolibacter sp. | reverse complement strand
GCGCTTGCACGCTTGCTTTCGTTCGCGGACCTTATGCAGAACCCCTCTGGTTGATCAGTACGAGGCGGTGTGACGACGGTGCAATGACAAAGTCGTTGGTGGGCCTGTAAGCTCACTTCAACTCTCTTATGAATACGTTGCGGAACTGCACCAGAGAGGGAGAGACTACCCATTTTCCATCTTTCATACGGCCATGGTGCTGGAAACCAATGGGCCCGTTAGTTGCGATGTTGGGCAGTTGAGCTTTATCGATAATCAGTTTTTCATTGAGGACCACTGTGACTCGATCACCGATGGCAGTGATGATGTAGCGGTTCCACTCACCCACTGGCTTGTCAGCTTGGGTTGTGGGTGTGACGCCGGCCTTGATTTCTGCGGGCATCTTCTTATCGGTGCGGTAGCCGTAAAACTCACCTGATCCTATGGGCCAGCACCAGATGTTGACTTGATTCTTGAGATTGCCGCGAAGAATGATGCCGGAGTCGGAGTCGGGGAGGGCCATGCGCATGACCTTGCCGTGGATGTCACGGGCGTGCGTACCATCGGGAAGGATGTAAGGCACGTTGGGGTTGATAAATGGTGTCTCCTTAATGCGCCAGTCGAGCTGCAACACGAAGTCGCCGTAGCTCTTTTCAGTCATTAGGTGTTTGTCCCCCTTGGCCTCACTCAGCGCATCGTAGTCGATGACGCCGTTGAGCACCTTCCAGTGTCCGTTATCTCCTTCTGGAATTTTCCAGCCGCTGAGGTCCTTGCCATTGAATAGGGAGACAAAGCCTTCGGGAGCAGCATCGGGTGACGCCTTGAGCAGCGGATTCGCGAGAATCAGGAATGTGAGGGTTAGTGATTTCATGCCACAATTCGACACGATGGCATATATTTGGGCAAGTCTCTGCATGAAGAGGAACGATATGGGTTGCCCAATGCCAAATTGATGGCAGCTTTGGCCATCCTATCAATCCGCCCATCATTTCACCACCCGCCTACCCACCCATATGACCACCGCAGTTCGTACCGCCATTCTCTCAGGGTTTGTCCTTATCCTCTGGTCCACGGTCAGTTTTTTTATCTCAGACAGTAAAAGCTTTACCGCCTTTATTCCCGCTGGCTTTGGGCTGTTGATCGCCATTTCCGGGCTGATTGCCATCAAGGAAACAACTCGCAAACATGCCATGCACGTGGCGGCTCTTGTAGGCCTGCTTGGCCTGTTGGGTGGATTCGGTATGGGCCTGCGCAAATTGTTCAGCGACCCTGGATTGGCCGCGTTTAGCCAAGTATTCCTTGGTATCGTCTGTCTGATCTTCCTAATCGTTTGCATTCGTTCCTTTATTGCTGCCCGCCGTGCCCGCGAGTCCTGAACAATACTGTTCAAAAACACTGTCAATTTTCGGTTTTTGGATCACTAAAGCTCAATGACTTGCAGATCCGGGCTCAATTTTGTTCGGGTGAACAGCATTTAGATCTTGCCAATACTGTTCAGATGTCCAATTTACTGCGTCATTGAACCTATCCATGATCTCGATGCCTACAAACACTACCTCAGAGCCAATTGATAAGAAAACTACCGTGAAAGCCGATAAACCTGCCTCCAAACCTGCGGACAAAGCTAACGAGAAACAAAACGATGCCCGCAAGCGCAACCTCGACCTCGCGATCTCCCAGATCCAGAAGGAATTTGGCGAAGCCGCCATTATGCGACTTGGTGATGACTCCTGCGTTGATGTCGATGTCATCCCCACTGGTAACCTTCTGATCGACCGTGCATTGGGTGTGGGCGGTTTCCCGCGAGGCCGCATCGTCGAAGTCTACGGCCCCGAGTCTTCGGGCAAGACCACTCTCACTCTCACTGCCATTGCTCAGGCCCAGAAAAAAGGAGGCCTTGCTGCGTTTATCGACGTCGAACACGCACTCGACCCCAATTACGCCCGCAAGTTGGGCGTGAACCTCGATGACCTGCTCATCTCCCAGCCGAATTCCGGGGAAGAGGCCCTCCAGATCTGTGAGGCTCTGGTCCGTTCCAATGCGATTGATGTGATCGTGGTCGATTCAGTGGCTGCTCTGGTCACCAAGCAAGAACTCGATGGTGAAATTGGCGACTCCACTGTGGGTGCTCAGGCTCGCCTAATGAGTGCTGCCATGCGCAAACTCACTGCGCTAATTTCTAAAGCTCGCACCTGTTGTATCTTCACCAACCAGATCCGAGAGAAGATCGGTGTGATGTTTGGTAGCCCTGAGACCACTCCCGGTGGCCGAGCTCTCAAGTTCTTTGCTTCAGTGCGCGTTGATATTCGACGTATTGGTCAGATCAAGGCCACAGACGGCACTGTCACTGGCAACAGGACTAAGATTAAGGTCGTCAAAAACAAGGTTGCACCTCCCTTTACTGAGGCTGAGTTCGAGATTGTCTACAATGAAGGCATCTCGTCTACCGGTTCACTGCTTGATCTCGCACTGGAGATGGACATTGTTCAGAAGCGCGGTTCTTGGTTTTCCTACAACGGCAATCAGTTGGCCCAAGGTCGCGATGCCTGCAAAGAGGCCATGAAGGCTGATCTCGAGCTATATGCTGAACTTGAAGAGAAGGTGTTGGCGGGTCTCAACGAGGCGAAGAAGAAGTAGCCTGGCGGGTCTGATTCGCCATTAATTTTTGAACGCAGCATCCCAACATGGATGCTGCGTTCTGCATTTGGACAGTATGGAGCCAAGCTTTCATTGGAATCGTGTGTCTTCAAAAGTTAAATAATATTTATTCTGGAACAAAAACAGCTTGCTCGGCTTTCATTTGGTCCATACCGCTCATTTGATGTGCGGTACGCGCCTGTGGAAATCATCATTATTTAGCTCATGAGCGGTAGGTTGAATGATAGACCAAAAAATTTTGCGGAGGATGCCTCGAATGATATCGCACTCCATATCCCCGGCATGAATGTCGATACACTCATCAACATGATTGCTGTGGCGAAAAGGGTGTTTTGTGATGGTGAATTCGGGAACAATTTCTCGAGCAGAAGGGCTGTCCACGACATGGAGCAGTTGTTGTACAGGCAGTCCTACGATCAGGCAGGTGCTGATGAGGTCTGGCTAAACCCGATGGATGGATCGTTTCATCACCCAACCTTCCCAGAGCAGCATGGTGAAGCGTGGGAGGTCATGAAATGTTATGACGATGAAGTGTTCACGATGCGTCTCATCGAGATTGCATCTCGTATTCTGGCAATGCGTGACTCGGAATCAGGTCAAACGTTCACAGAGCGTCATGATCATTACGAACATCTCCTTCAGTCCATCGTGGAAGCTGAGGGCCCGGATGGGGTGATTAGAAATCTAATCTCCTGATCAACTGAACTCGTAGCGCAGAGCGGAAAGGCAATACAGGCTGGCAGTTTCAACTCGCAGAACAATATCACCGAGTGTGACTGGCTGATAGCCAGCTTCGATGGCGGCAGCGGTCTCACTTGGTGCGAAGTCGCCCTCAGGACCGACCAACAAATCGCATTTCACTACCGATGAGTGGTTTCTTATGACTTCGCGCATGGGACGTGCACCGTCTGCAAGAGAAGCGATTATGGAAATCTCGCCAAGATCTGAGGACACGATCCAATCTCTAAAATGCATCGGTTCGGCAATAGCAGGTAGGATGTCTTGTCCACATTGTTTGCATGCCTCCAGAGCGATCCGCCGCCACTTTTCCACCTTGCTTTTACCGGGCTGGACGATGGTGTGTTGGGTAATTAGGGGCTGGATAATCGCAACACCAAGCTCGACCGCTTTCTGCACAATAAGTTCCATGTTCTTTCCCTTTGGAATTGCCTGTGAGAGTGTGATGGTGGGCAATTGAGGGCGGGTATTCACGAATTCGCCGAGTACAAGGCGTACGCGATTACGACTGACATCTTTGACTATGGCGGATGCCCGTCGACCTTTGCCATTGAACACGGTAATCTCCTCACCGCTCTTAATGCGGAGCACCTGGGCCAGGTGTTTCGCTTCGTCTCCTGTTAGCTCAGCCTCTTCCCACTGATTGGATGGTAGTAGGAAGCGAGGCATAAATTTGGGATGAAGAGTCGGGTAAGCTATGCCCGGAGTGGGCGGATCATTGAGATTACCCCTCAACGTTGATCAAGGTTTGGGTCGGAAATGCGAAGTCGAGTTGCCTTTCATTGAATTGGCGCAGGATTTGTAAATTGATCTCGGTCTGAGTGGCGAGAATGTCACCGCTTTTCTTGATGTAATAAATCAACATGATATTGAGGGCGAAGTCTCCAAATCCGTTGAAGGCAGTTAGAACGTTTTCCTCAGTGGACGGATGTTCACCCACAATGGTTTTGAGTGTTTCGATGGCTTCCTCAATTTGTTTGTCGCTGGTGTCGTAGACTAAGCCGAGATTGAGCACGACTTTACGATTGGGTTCCGCAGAGATATTCTCAACAGGCGAATCAGCGAAGCTGGAGTTCGGCATGGTCACTATGCGCCCTGCTAGAGTAGTGATGCGAGTACTGCGTAGCCCGATTTCTGAAACTGTTCCATCAATCCCGTCTATGACGATGCGGTCGCCCAGTTTGAAAGGCTTGTCGGTGAAGATGGTAAACCCACCGAAGATGTTTGAGACCGTGTCTTTGGCGGCCATGGCAAGGGCCAGACCGCCGATGCCGAGGCCAGCAATCAGGGCGCCAATGTTGTAGCCCGCGCTGTCGAGACCGATCACAATCGCCATGATCCAAATTATGCTGCGGATCGCGCGACCCAGAATGGGCATGATCTGGTCGTCCAGGTCGTTGTCGGTTCTCTCGGCCCACGGCACCATCACACTTCTGTAAAATGCATTGAAAAAGCGGACCAAGAGCCAGCCGATCAGGAGCCAGATCAAGACAGAATATGAGCGGCTGATAACCTTGTCCAGGACCTCGGGCAGGGCCAACATATTGAGCCCGAACCAGATACCACTTGCGAAGATCGAGGCCACGACAGGCTGCTCGATCAAATCGATGATAATGTCATCGACCTTAGTCTTGCTGCGCGCAGTCAGTTTGCGAGTGAAGCCCAAGAAAATCCAGTAGACGATTTTACCAAGGATGTATGAACCAAAGATGATACTAAGAGCGACGAGCCACTCCTGAACTGTGTTGCCGAGGTAGGGCTTGTTCCAGATGTCTCGAATTGGTGAAGTCGCGAGCATGTGGTGGGTCGTATCAGTGTTTTGAGTAAAGTTCATGACAGCAATCGGCCAAATGCAAAGGTGAGTTGATGGATAATCAATCAGCGAGGTCGAAACGCTTATTCTTATCGATTCATATGCCTTATGGCCAATGGTAGCTGATCAGAGATCAAAGAAGCGTTTGGCTTTGTCGAGGAAGCCTTCACGCATTGGGGAGTTTTTTTCACCAAGAGTTTCGGCAAAGTCACGCAGCTTGTCCTCCTGGCTGCTATTGAGCTTTGTGGGAACTTCCACATGCACGGATACGTTCAGGTCGCCTTTGCGTCCCTTATTGCTGAGACTGGGCATACCCCTGTCGCGTAAGCGGAATGTCGTGCCGCCCTGTGTCCCCTTGGGAATTTTAATGGAAGACTGGCCGTCTAGAGTCGGGACATTGAGTTCGCCGCCGAGCGCAGCTACCGCGAAGGGAAGCGGTACTTCACAGTAGAGGTCGTGACCTTCTCGCTCGAAAACATCGTGCTCTGCCACGTGGAGAAAAACATAGAGATCACCAGCGGTGCCGCCCCGAACACCGGCGTCACCATTGCCTGAGGAGCGCAGTCGAGTGCCGCTATCTACCCCGGCTGGAATACGCAACTTAATGCGACTCTCGCGTTCCAGTCGCCCTTCACCGCCGCAATCGGGGCAGGGATCTTCGATGATGTGCCCCGTGCCACCGCAATCCGGGCAGGTCACCTGTTGGATGAAGATGCCGGCTTGACGGGCGACAACTCCTTGCCCTTTGCAGGTGGAGCAGGTCTTCACGCCGCCCGCGCTTCTACTGCCGCTCGAGTTGCAGGTTTCGCAGGAAATGTGACGTTCAATCTCAAGCTCTTTTTCGATGCCGCGAGCGGCCTCTTCGAGTGAGATTTCAAGATCATAGCGAAGATCGCTGCCGCGTTGCTTGCCGTCGCGCCTGCGGCGACTACCACCCCCGCCGAAGATATCATCGAAGCCGCCACCGAAGGATCCCCCGAAGATTTGTGAGAAAATATCCATCGGATCGTGGAAGCCACCCCCGCTGCCACTGGCACCCTGGAAGGCGGAATGGCCGTAGCGATCATAAGCGGCACGCTTGTCCTCATCACTGAGCGCTTCATAGGCCTCGCCCAGCTCTTTGAATTTATCCTCAGCCTCCTTATCGCCTGGGTTCTTGTCTGGATGGAATTTGACCGCAAGCTTGCGGTAGGCCTTCTTGATGGAAGCCGCATCAGCGTTGCGCTCAACACCAAGAATTTCGTAATAGTCGCGTTTTTCGGCCATGGATTAGGAAGGTTCTGGTCCCTGGGTGGATTCATCACTTGGCAGGTGCGATACAGTCACGCTGGCAGGACGCAGCAAACGGTCTTGGAGTTTGTAACCGCGACGGTTAACTTTAAGGATTCGGCCTTCTGCTCCCATATCGCAGGGCTCCTGAGCTACTGCGTCATGGAGATTGGGATCAAAGAGGCCATCTGTTGGCACCTCTTCCACACCATGCGCGCTCAGGAACTCGTTGAGTTGCTTGCGTACCATGTCCATACCTATGTATATCATCGACTTGGTGTCCTCAGAAGCGGCCTGCATGCCCATTTCGAAATTATCGATCACCGGCAGCAGTTCCTCGAGCAGGCGGCAATTGGCGTAGCGGATGGCTTCTTCGCGCTCTCTTGAGGTGCGTTTGCGTAGGTTGTCCATCTCAGCGGCCGTGCGCAGTGAAATTTCTTTCCACTTGGCAGCCTCATCCACCTCTTCCTCGACGACTTCCGTGTCCTCCGTATCTGTTGCTTCGGTAGCTTCAAGCTCCGGATCGCTCTGAGGCTTTTCAACATCATTCTCCGGCTTGGGATCAGGATCGGCTTGCATCAGGGCGAAACCTGCAACCACTCGGGCCGTCTCGTCAACCCTCAGTAGTGATCGTCATACAAAAATTATGACCAAGGTATGGCTTTCTCCATTTGATTCTCGACTCAAATCATAAGCCAGACGCTCTATATCTGAGACTACTCTGAGCTCTGCGTGTTTTGATCATTTCATCATCTTGCGATGAGTGGTGATCCACTTGGCAGACTCGACTTGCTCAATACCCGACAAGCTGGGCCTGCTACTCTTAACCTGACACAGCACCATCATGCCAATCGGGTGATTTATGCCCATATCGCCGGCCGCAAAGAAACTGTTCGCAGCACCAGATTGTTGAGGGTCGCCATGGATGAGCTGTGAAGACCAGAATGGGAGGTATTTTTCAATTTGAAGTCTTTTCTCCTGATTTTTCCAACAAATCGAATGATTTTGTGCCTGCCAGTTGCAGCCTTAAGCGGGAAGAAAGTCAGTTGCGAGCTTCAGAAAGCTATGATTTTAGGGGTTTTCCTTCCAAGAAGGCCATTTTTTAGGATATGGGCTGCAATTTCTCTAAAAATCTCAAAATAGGGCTTGTCACGAGTGCTTTGATTCCTATCTTCACCGCCCCCGCGAGAGCGGGTTGCTGCCCGCAATCACAAGCTTGGCAGCTCATATTTCAACTACTTTATCGGGTCAGCTCCGGAGAATAAGCCAAGTGCGAGGTTCCCTCGTCGGCGCTCTGGTTTGCCCCTTTTCAGGACATAATTACCAAACCAGAACCACGCAGGAAATCATGCCGACCATCAATCAGCTCGTTCGCAAGGGACGCAAAACTCCGATTGAAAAATCGAAGTCACCCGCACTCGTGAACTGTCCTCAGCGCCGCGGAGTTTGTCTCCAAGTCATGACCCGCACGCCCAAGAAGCCGAACTCGGCTCTCCGTAAAGTTGCTAAAGTCCGGCTGACCAACGGATTCGAAGTCATCGCTTACATTGGTGGTGAAGGTCACAATCTTCAGGAACACTCGATCGTTCTTGTTCGTGGTGGCCGCGTGAAGGATTTGCCAGGTGTGCGATACCACATCGTTCGTGGATCCCTCGATACACTTGGAGTTGAGAAACGCCGCCAAGGCCGATCCAAGTACGGCGCCAAGAAGCCTAAGGGCTAAGATGCCTGCATACCTGAGGCTAATTCAGTCAGTATTTTACCAAACTTCATCCCCTAAATCACCATGCCACGCCGCAAGCGAGTATACGAAAAGCCCGATCGCCGTGATCCCCGCTACGATAGTAGCCTCGTCGGTCACCTCATCAGTAAGGTTATGTCCGATGGCAAACGCTCCCTGGCCCAGCGTATTGTATACGCCGCCATCGATCGCGCCAACGAGGGCACCGACACTGTGGATCCCCTCGAGGTGATCACCCGCGCCATTGAAAATGCCAAGCCCCGTGTCGAGGTGAAGTCCCGCCGTGTCGGTGGTGCCACTTACCAAGTTCCGCTTGAGGTTGCTCCAGATCGCTCCGAGTCCCTCGCCATGCGTTGGCTTGTCTCCTACGCCCGTGGCCGTCGCGGTACTCCCATGCACGTTGCTCTCGCCAATGAAATCAAGGATGCCGCAAACAACCAAGGTGCTGCGGTTCGCAAGCGCGACGACGTCCACAAAATGGCCCAAGCCAACCGCGCCTTCGCTCACTTCCGCTTCTAATGATTACGATGCCCCGCCTACAGCCTAGGCAGGGCTTTTCATTTCCAATCTCTGTGAATCCGAACAGTCCAGATCGTCAATACGTGCTCGAGCGCACCCGTAATATCGGGATTGCGGCGCACATTGACGCGGGCAAGACGACCCTCACGGAGCGCATCCTGTTCTACACAGGCATGATCCACAAAATTGGTGAGGTGCACGATGGTGCCGCCACTACCGATTGGATGGCCCAAGAGCGCGAACGCGGCATTACCATCACTTCCGCCGCCGTCACCTCCGAGTGGTGGCAGCGCGTCGAGGAAGGCAGCTTCAAGCTTTACCCCGACATCAAGCATCGTATCAACATCATCGACACCCCCGGCCACGTGGACTTCACTGCCGAGGTCGAGCGCTCCCTGCGCGTTCTCGACGGGACCATCGTCGTCTTCTGCGGTGTCGCTGGAGTTCAGCCCCAGACCGAGACCGTCTGGCGTCAGGCCACCAAGTACAACGTGCCGCGCATCATCTTCGTCAATAAGATGGACCGCACCGGTGCCGACTTCGACAACGTGGTGACCGAAGTTCGCGAGAAACTTGGTGCCAACGCCGTGCGCATCCTCATCCCAATCGGCTCCGAGGAAGACCTCAAGGGCCAGATCGATGTGGTCAACCAGAAGGCTGTCTACTACTCCGACGACGATGTTTTCGGTTCCACTTACGAAATCAAGGATCTCGACGGGGATCTCAAGGACATCGCTGCTGAGGCCTACGATGAGTTGGTGAACGCCGTCGCTGACGTGGACGATGAGTTTGCTGAGAAGTTCCTATCTGAGGAATTCAGCCTCGAAGACCTCAAAAATGGCCTTCGCCGAGCCACCATCGGCAATAAGATCGTTCCGGTTGCCGGTGGTTCCGCCTTCAAAAATAAGGGTGTCCAATACCTGATGGACGCGGTCATCGACTACCTTCCTAGCCCACTGGACATTCCTGCCGCCGTTGGCATGAACCCCGACAACGAAGAGGAACAGATCGAAGTGCCCACCACCGACGAGGGCAAGTTCACCGCTCTCGCCTTCAAGCTCTGGGCTGACAAATTCGTTGGTAAGCTCGTCTTCTTCCGCGTCTACTCCGGTGTCATCAAGAAGGGCGACACCGTCTACAATCCCCGCACACGTCGCAGCGAGCGAGTTGGTCGTCTTATCCAAATCCAAGCCGATGCCCACCAGGACATCGAGGCCTGCTACTCCGGTGATATTGCCGCCATGGTCGGCCTCAAGAACGTTACCACCGGTGACACCCTCGCGGAAGCCAAGCACGACGTGGTGCTTGAGCCGCCAACCTTCCCCGAGCCCGTCATCTCGATGGCTGTAGAGCCCAAAACCAAGGCCGATCAAGAGAAGCTCGCGAACGCGTTGGTTCGCCTGTCAGAAGAGGATCCTACCTTCAAGGTTCAGACCGATGAGGAAACTGGCCAAACCATCATTTCAGGCATGGGTGAGCTCCACCTGGAGATCATCGTCGATCGCCTATTGCGCGAGTTTAAGGTTGGTGCCAACACGGGTGCCCCACAAATCGCATATCGCGAGACCATTACTGCTAACGCCGGTGGTGAAGGCAAATTGGTCAAGCAGTCCGGTGGCCGTGGTCAATACGGTCACGTGGTCATCAACGTCCGACCCGGCGAGAAGGGTAAGGGCTTGACCATCGAAAACAAAGTGGTCGGTGGTGCCATTCCCAAGGAATTCATGAATGCTGTTTATAAGGGCGTAAACGAAGCCATGGGCAACGGCATCATTGGTGGCTATCCGGTGATCGATGTCCATGTCGACATTCTCGATGGCTCTGCTCACGAAGTGGACTCCAACGAAAACGCTTTTACCATGGCCGCAATTTTCGCCATGAAGGACGGTTTCAAAAAGGCCAAGCCCATTCTGCTCGAGCCTCTCATGGACGTCGAGGTTACCACTCCAGACGAATACCAGGGCGATGTGATGGGCGATCTCAGCCGGCGCCGTGGTCAGATCCAGAACACTGAGGTCAAGGGTGCAGTCTCCATCATTCACGCCAACGTGCCGCTCAAGGAGATGTTTGGCTACTCTACCGCTGTGCGCACGCTGTCTTCCGGTCGCGCGTCTTACTCCATGACTCCCTCCCACTTCGAACAAGTTCCCTCCAATATCGTTGAGGAAATCGTCAGCGATTCCCTCGTCTAACACTTTCATATAGATAACACCTCACTCGTCACCCACCATGGAAAAGCAAAAGATCCGCATTCGCCTCCGCGCCTTTGATCATCGTGCCATCGACCGCTCCGCGCAGGAGATTCTCGAGACTGCCAAACGTACCGGTGCTCGCGTCGCAGGACCCATCCCGCTTCCGACGCGCGTTGAAAAGATCAGCATCAACCGCTCGGTCCACGTGAATAAGAAGTCCGCTGAACAGTTTGAGGTTCGGACACACAAGCGCCTTCTGGACATCGTAGATCCCACCGCCCGCACCGTCGACGAGCTCAAGAAGCTCAATCTTCCTGCTGGTGTGGACATCACCATCCGCATCTGACCAGTTCCACTCATCTCACGCACTTTCCAACCCTCAATATAATTTTCCCATGTCACTAGGACTACTCGGCAAAAAAATCGGCATGACCCGCGTCTTTGATGAAGAAGCACGCGCCATGATTCCCGTGACCGTGATCGAGGTCTCGGGCAATGCCATCCTTCAGACCAAAACCACTGAAACCGACGGTTATTGTGCCGTGCAGGTGGGTTACGACGACCAGAAGGAGCATCGCGTCAATCAGCCCGATCTCGCTCGTTTCAAGAAAGCTGGCTCCAGCCCCAAGCGCTTCGTTCAGGAGTTTCGATTTGAGAATGGTGCCGAAATGCCCGAAGAACACACTGGTCTTGAAACCTTCAGCGAAGGTCAATGGGTCGATGTGATTGGTCATACCAAGGGCAAAGGCTTCCAAGGTGCCATGCGTCGCTATGGCTTTGGCGGACTCAAGCAGACCCACGGTTCGATGATGCACCGACGTACCGGCGCCATTGGTGCCGGTTCGACTCCCGGTCGCGTATGGAAGGGCCAGAAAATGCCAGGCCATATGGGTACCACTAAGACCACCACTCAAAATCTCAAGGTTGTGTCCGTGCGAGCGGACGATGGTGTCATTCTGATTTCGGGTTCCGTTCCCGGCACCAAAGGCAGTTACGTCACCATACGGCCTGCCATCAAAAAGACCGTATCCTCAAAATAGTTCACGGATCCCACGCTAACTCATACCACGTAATTCAATGTCTGCAAAAGCACTCACCGTCAAAGATGCCGAGGCCGCGAACCTCGTATTGGTCGGTCCCGAGAAGGGCAATCAAGCCGTTCATGACCTGTTGACTGCCTATCGTGCCAATCGCCGTCAGGGTTCCGCCAACACCAAGACACGTGGCGAAATCGCCGGCAACAATAAGAAAATGTATCGCCAAAAGGGCACCGGTAATGCTCGTCACAACACGAAGAAGGCTCCGATCTTCGTTGGTGGTGGTGTTGTCTTTGGTCCCCGTCCCCGCGACTATTCAAAGAAGGTGCCCAAGCAGGTTCGCAAGCTTGCTCTTCGCCGCGCACTTGGTGATCTGATCCGTGATGAAAAAGTTCAGTCTGTGGACTCCTTCAACATCGCTGATGGCAAAACCAAGTCTTTTGTTGCGGAGGTAAAGGGGATCACTGATGCCCCCAAGGTGCTCATCATCTCCAACTCCTTCGACGAGTCCACCTACCTCTCCGCACGTAATGTTGGCTGGGTTCAGCTTGTTACCGGAGCTGAGGTCAACGTCGAACAGCTCCTCCTGCACGGTTCAGTGATCGTGGTAGGCGATGCTCTTCAAACCCTCGCTCATCGCAGCGCCTAATACTGATCCACGCGAACCGAGATCATGAAAGATAGTTACCAGATCATCAAAAACGTCCGCCTCAGCGAGAAGGCCACTCTCCTTCAGGAGATCAACAACGAAGTCACCCTCGAGGTGGACCGTCGTGCCAACAAGCTAGAGATCAAGAAGGCTGTGGAACAGTTGTTCGGCAAAAAGGTGACGGGTGTCCGCACCGCCAACTACGCTGGCAAGCTGCGCCGCAAGCGTCGCCCCGATGCAGGTCGAACCAGCCAATGGAAGAAGGCTGTCGTCCGTCTTGCAGATGGTGAGACCCTCGAATTGAACTGAGTTCATATAGTCTCCTGCGGAGACAAACCCTATCCACTTTCATCCCCGTAAAACACTCACTGCCACGAAGTCATGCCACTCAAGAACTTCAAGCCAAATACCCCATCTGCACGCTACAAGAATCTCCCCAGCTTTGAGGAGATCACCAAGAGCAAGCCTGAGAAGAGTCTTCTTAAGCCGCTTAAGCGCTCCGGTGGTCGCAACAATACCGGTCGTATCACTTGCCGTCACATTGGTGGGGGCCATAAGCGCCATTACCGCATGGTCGACTTCAAGCGCAACAAGCGCGATATTTCGGCCAAGGTTATCGGTATCGAATACGACCCCAACCGCACCTGTCGTATCGCACTCATCCAATACGAGGACGGACAGAAGTCCTATATTCTCGCACCCATAGGCCTAAAGGTGGGTGCCACTGTCAGTGCCGGTGACAAAGCAGCTCCCAAGCCAGGAAATGCAATGCCCCTGAGTGCGGTGCCTCTCGGTACCTCAGTTCATAACATGGAACTCATACCTGGTAATG
>JBMYMN010000066.1:0-13486 GCA_049597355.1 Luteolibacter sp. | reverse complement strand
AACCATTCTGATCGCCGAGAAGGATTGCAAAGGCTGCAAGTGCAAGAAGGACTGCAAAGACAAAGAGAAGAAGGAAACTACTCTTATTGCCAAGGACTGCAAGAAGGGCGGTTGCAAGGACAAGAAAGAGTGCGACAAGGACGAAGCTACTCTCGCCGCTGTCTAATCAATCTCTGCAAGAATCTCTATTAAAGCCATCGGGAAACCGGTGGCTTTTTTCATGTCTTGATTAAGCCATCCCACATAAAGAGGATTTGCCCATGATGGATGTGGTTTGCGCCCTGATTCAAAATGAGGATGGCAAAATTCTAGCCTGTAAGCGCGCCAAAGGTGGCCATCTCGCAGGGCACTGGGAATTTCCGGGTGGGAAAATTGAACCCGGTGAATCAAAGCGCGCTGCACTCTTGCGAGAGATCCAAGAGGAGTTGGGTGTATCTATTTATGTCGGCGACCCATTGAATGCAGTCAAATGGACGGACGGTAGAGTTGAAATTTGTTTGTCTCCTTTTTGCTGCAGATTACTGTTAGGTAGTCCTCGACCTCTCGATCACGAGGAGATTAGATGGTGCGAACCTGACGAGTTGCGCCGTTTGGATTGGGCGCCCGCTGATATTCCCATCCTCCAAGAATGGCTCGAGGGATGTTGAGAGCATTCCCTACCCATGAGGTAATGGGGAGTAGAGCCTTTTAGTTTTCACTTAGAACCGTGGGATCGCTGATGTTACCATAGCGATCAATGGCGGTGATGGCGATGGCCTGGGCGCGGGGAATGCTGATGGCCTTGCTGCCCGCTGAGTTGAGACGGAGCAGATACCAGCGCCCCTTGTATTTGGCTTGAATGGCCACCTTGTTGGATTGTTTGCCGGTGTTCCACTGGATCTGGGTTTCCTTGCGGAACTGCTTGGCGTTCACCTGCGGTGCCTCGGGCTTGCCTCTGCTCAGCCACGTCATGGGGGGCACCAGCGCGGGCTGGGTGTAGATCTTGTCGAGATGCCGGCGGATGCCGCCTCGGTCCTTGATGAGGGCGGAGGCATTCCAGTGAATATGGCCGTGCCAGTTGCGACCGATCTTGCGGGTGAGTTCGATCTGGCGGGAAATCTCAGTGACCTTGCGGCCGTCTTCGGGACCGTTGATGCGCACCGTGGCAATGCCGGGCCAGACCGGGCGCTTGCCCTGATCGCGCCACCAGTCCAATAGCTTGGGAAAGCTCTGATCGGGTGGATCGATGCGCCAGTAGAGTTGGGGTGAGAGGTAGTCAACCCAGGACTTCTGCAGCCATTTACGGGAATTACCGCCGAGATCCTCATAGCTATCGATGCCGGCCTTGATGCCGGCAGGAACATTGGGACGCCAGATGCCGAAGGGGCTGATGCCGACACGGACCCAAGGTTTCTCCTTCTTCACGGTCTTGTAGAGGTTTTCTACAAAGTCATCGATGTAGGCGCGACGCTGGGCCGGAGTCTTGCCGTCAGGAAAGGGGCGCACGCCCTTTTTGGGGTAGGGGTAAAAGTAGTCGTCCAGATGCACGCCATCGATGTTGTAGCGGCGAGTGACATCGGCAATGACCTTGAGGGCATGGACGCGGGATTCGGCTTTGGCGGGATCGCACCAGGTCTGGTTGCCGTAGCGTTTCATGATGGAGGGACTACGGCGAGTGATGTGATCGCGGCTGGCTTGGATCTCGTTGTTGGTGAGGGCACGGAAGGGGTTGAACCAAGCGTGGACCTCCAGTCCGCGGGCGTGAGCCTCCCTAATGCAGAAGGCGAGGGGGTCGTAGCCGGGTGAACGACCCATAGTGCCGGTGAGGAAATGACTCCAAGGCTCGATCTTGGAGTCATAGAAGGCATCTCCCATTGGACGGACCTGAAAGATGACCGCGTTCATGCGCAGACGGGCGATGGTGTCGATCATGCGGCGCAGTTCGGCCTGTTGTGCGGAAGCGGAGAGGCCCTTCTTAGTTGGCCAGTCGATATTATAAGCGGTGGCGATCCAAACGGCGCGGAATTCGCGAGCCATGGGACTGGGGCGCTCCTGCACGGGGACCATGGGCTGGGCGAGGGCTCCAGCGCTCAGACATAGAAGGATGGGGGAGAGGAAGCGGAACATGGCTTTTGGGAAACTAGCAAAAGACTGGAATCCGGCAATCGTTAAGAAGTCTTGAATAATCGGCAAACATCTGATTCTAAAGGACTAGCACCTGATATGACGAAGTTCCGATCCTTCTTATTGTTCATCGCTGCGGTCATTGGCAGCGTGGCACCACTGCAGGCCCACCAAGTCGACACCGTGGAATTCGAGTTCCAGCAGCTGGAGGGTATTTGGCGCCTCCATGGCCTCATGGACATCGCCTACATGATGCCTGAGCGCCGCTGGGACCCGGAGGCAGGTGCGATGGAGCGCGCAGTGGTCATGTCTTCCTCCAAGAAGGAATTGGAGCGTATTCGCAGGGAAACCGAAAATACCCTCCGCAAATATCTGAGACTCTCTCACGCGGGCGAATCACTGAAATGGCGGATTGAATTTCCGGACTTCAAGAAGCAGCCCTTTGTCCTGCCTCCCGATTACGGTGGGACGGCTCTGCTTACGGTGAATCTGCTAGTCGATGCTCAACAAGTGCCCGGTGAGCTCAAGGTGCATTGGAGCAGCAAGGAACGGGCAACGCTGATCATTCTCGATGAACTCAGCAACGATGGGATTCCGGTTCCGGTAGAGCCTGGTGAAACACTCAGCCTGCTCAAGGTAAGCAAGGGGAGGGCAGGCAAGCCAAGCGGGGGCACGGGTGGAGCATCAGACGAGGTGTCCACCGAGCGCGTGAAAAGTAGTGTCGCCATCCGGTGGCTCAAGAGCGGCTTCCTTCACGTGGTTCCAAAGGGCCTCGATCACATGCTCTTCATTCTTGGCCTTTTTCTGGCGGTGCTCGCCTTCAAGCCAATGCTTTGGCAGTCGCTGCTCTTCACTGTGGCCCACTCCATCACACTGGGCGCCTGCGCCCTGGGCTGGCTGCCACAATGGGGCTGGGTGGAGATCTTCATCGCTCTGACCATTACCATCATTGGTGTTGAGAACCTGATGAAGGTGAAGGTCGGCAAGCGCCGCTACATTATCGTCTTCGTGTTCGGCCTCATCCACGGATTGGGCTTTGCCTCGGTATTTGTCGAACAGGTCAGCAGTGTGCCCGATGACAAACTGCTGAGGCCCTTGCTCTTCTTCAACATCGGTGTCGAATTGGCCCAGATCTCAGTGATTCTTGTGGCGGCGCTGTTGTTTTCCTTGATTAAGAAGAAGAGCAAGCAACGCGCTCAGATATTCGGCTCGATACTGATCAGCTGCGCAGGAGTGATCTGGATGATTCAGCGCATCTTCGGCGTGGATCTGACCTGTGGGCTGCTTTGAGTCAGCGGCCCAGCTGCTTTTTCAGCAAGCCGTGTAGTTGTTTGGCGGTATCGGGCTGCTTGTCAGCAAGGTTCTTTGTTTCACCAGCCTCGCTCTGATGGTCGTAGAGCTCGTAGACAAACTCACCCTTTTTGTTGTGGACGATGAGACGATAGCGATCGGTGCGGATGGTGGTGTTTGAGCCGCGATAGGAGACGGCAGGATCTCCGGCTATTGAGGGATCCTTGAGGATGGGCAGAAGGCTTTTGCCATTGCGACCGTTGGGTGTCTCAATGCCGGTAAGATCACAGAGTGTTGGAAAGATGTCGCAACTCTCAGCAATGGCTTTGGTTGCTATACCAGGTTTGGACATGTCCTTGGTGCTGATGATGAGTGGTGAATGCAGTGACTCTTCAAATAGAGTGTGCTTGCCCCATATAGCGTGCTCACCGAGATGCCAACCGTGATCTCCCCAGAGAACGATGATGGTGCTGTCACGCAGCTTGAGTTCATTGAGGCGATCTAGAATCCGGCCGATTTGTGCATCTGCATAGGTAACACAGGCGGCATAGTGTCGTCGGACTTCCTCCTGATGAGCCCCATCCGTGTAGATGTCCTTACCGAAGTTGTTGTATTTGCGGAACTCGCCGGAACCATGCCAAGTGCTGAGACCCGTAGGCTTATGAGGGTGGGGGATGGCCGGTAGTTTGAGTTCCTTGTAGAACTCTAGGTATCTGGCTGGGCACCCGAAGGGTAGGTGGGGGCGAATGAGGCCTAATGCGAGGAAGAAGGGGCTCTCACTATTTGCAAGTAAATCCAATTGTTTGAGGCCTTCGTCGGTAATCGGGCCATCTGGGTAAATTTCATCCCCTCCTTCGACAGCCTGATATACCGCCATGTTCCTGGGATGTTTACGAATCTCGCCGTTGGCCAGTCCGTGCATGGAGCCGCGTGGGTGCTGCCACTCGGCAGAAGGCATGAGATGACGGGTCCATGCACCTGGCATTTCGGGAATGCAGTCATCGTTCCAGTCTTTACCACCCCGGCCTCCCGGATGATGAGAAATCTTGCCAACCGATACAGTGGTGTAGCCATGCTCACGAAAGTGTCGGGGCATGGACACAATGGGCCCTTTCTTCTGTTTGGCCAAATTGAAGAGGGCGTAGTTATCACTGCCTCCATAAGTGCCAGTAAGAAGTGCGTAGCGCGATGCACCGCATGTGGGTGCTTGGACGTAGTGACGGCTGAACAGGCGTCCACTCTTCGCCAGCGAATCAATGTGCGGAGAGTGGATGTAGGTGGCACCATAGCAGTTCAGCTCAGGCCGAAGATCGTCTATGCAGATTAATAAGATGTTCTTCTCGGCATAAAGACAGGAGGTAGCGGTGAAGATTAGGAAAAAGAAAAAGCGCATGCCCGCCATACAATGAGGTTGCGCTTTGGATTTCAAGTTATTGGGATTGGATAGAGAGATTGGGGAATGGCGCGCGATCCACTCGGGCCAACGCGCCAAACCCCGGTTCCCTCTCCTATCCGGAGATTGTTCGTTCACTAACCACCCAAATTCAGTGTTTCGGTCTTGGCATGTTTTTTGGCGCCTTCAGCTTCGGTCAGGCGCATGCCCACCGGTTTGGAAACACCGAATTCTTCCATCGTCACGCCATACATCACATCTGCTCGATTCATGGTGCGTTTGGAGTGGGTCACGATGATGAACTGAGAGCGATCGATGAAGCGGTCCAACACCCTTACGAAGCGGCCGATATTGGCCTCGTCCAGTGGGGCGTCGAGTTCGTCGAGCACGGCGAAGGGGCTTGGCTTGATCATGTAGATGGAAAACAGAAGGGCGACTGCTGTCATTGAGCGTTCACCACCTGATAGCAGAGAAATGGATTGCAGTTTCTTGCCAGGGGGTTTGGCGATGACTTCGATTCCGGACTCTAGTGGATCATCTTCATCAATAAGACTAAGGTCGGCTTGTCCCTTCTCGCCGAAGAGTTCCTTGAACATGGTCTTAAAGTTCACGCGCACCTGACCAAAGGTTTCAGAGAACAGGCGCATGGTTTCGGTGTTGATCCGCTCAATAACTTCAAGAAGTTCGCTTTTGGAATTGGTGAGATCATCGTGCTGGTTGCGAAGGAATTGATGGCGTTCCTCAAGTTCCTCAAACTCCTCAATAGCGTCCATATTGACTGGACCCATGCTGTCGATGCGTCGTTTGAGATCACTGACAATACCTTCGATGAAATCCCAATCGGGTTCTCCCTCGACTTCGCCGGGGAGAGCGTTCTCGTCTCCTTCCTCTTCGACAGTTTCATCCACAATTATCGTTGGGATATCCTCCTCCAGTTCTTCGGATTCGTCGGTGCTGTCGGAGCTGGAATTTTCCATCTGATCTTGAATCACCACTTGCTTGCCGCGTCGAGACTGAGCCTTCTTTTGGGATTCAATGGCGACCAATAGAGCATGAGAGTCGGGTTCAAAGTGAATCAACTCAACTTGGTAACGTTCCTGAATGCTTGTGCAAAGATTTTCGATACGCAGTTCAAGCTTGGTTGAGGCTACCTCTTCTTTGCCTTTCTGTTCGATGAGTTTGGCATGCTCCCGGCGAACTTTGGCTAACTCAGATTCGGCGGCTTCTATTTTCTCAAGAATTTCATGGCGTCCCTTTGAGCGTTCTTCAATTTCTTTATCGAGCTCGCTCAGGTTGCTCTGATGTTGCTCAACCTCGGCCTTGAGATTACCATTTTCCTCTGTGGCAGATAGAATTCGCTGGGTGAATGAGGAAATCTCACTCTCCCGGCGCATGGAAAGCTCTTGAAGCTCACTGAGGCGCGCCTCCATTGGCTTCTGTTGTGACTCAGCGGATTGCTTTGCGCGCCTGTCGACGGCGAGGTCGGTGCGTAGTTCCTGAAGGATTTCCATCTGGTCCTGCTCCTTACGGGCGGCCGCTTCGGTTTGGCTGGTAAGGCGCGTGTTGGCGGCCTCAATCTCTTCGATTTGATTGCGGGCCTTTGATAGCTCATCTTCCATTCTAGAGCGATTATCGGATGCGCTCTTTTCACGCTTCTCCAACTCCCCACGTTCCCAGCGAACATTTTCAATTTTGGTATCCAGGTTCTCGACTTCGCGTGTTGCTAGGCTGAGTTCGCCCTGCAATGTCGAGAGTTGCACGTTCTGGCGCTGAAGGCCTTCACGTGAGACTTCGACCTCGTTTTGCAGCTTCTCGAGCTTGGCCTCGAGTTTGGTGACTTTTGCGGCGGATGACTGATCATCGGCTTTGAGCTTTTCAACTTCAAGTTCGAGTTCTCTGGCTTCGTTCTGAAGTTCGAGCACGGAAGTGGCACCGTCCTTGGAGGCTCCACCACGAATCATGCCTTCTGCGCCCAGTATGGATCCGTCAAGGCAGGCAAAGGTAACTCCGGGTAGGTCCGCACGAAGGCCGAGGGCCGCTTTCAAATCCGGGACAATGAGAACTTTTTCCAGAAGATGCTCGATGACACCAGCAACACGCTTATCTGACTTGACTCGGTCAAGAGCCCAAGCAGTGGCATTTTCTGGAAGAGTCTCGACTTGAGTTTCACGCGAATGGCTGACGAAGTCTTCAGGGATCACTGCAGCAGTGCCGAGCTGCTTATCGGTCAGGCGTTGGATGACAGTCTCTGCAAAGCCATGATCTTGAACAAGAACCGCTTGCAGATGAGTTCCGAGGGCGGCCTCGATTGCTCGGGCGCAGTCGTTGTCGGTCTCGATCAGTGAGGCGAGAGCGCCTTTAACACTGGGCTTAAACTCTGTGGGATCGTCTAGGCCGTTGAGCACGTGGCGAGTGCCTTTTTCGAAGCCTTCACCGCTCTCGATAAGTTGGCTGACAGCTTGAAGACGTGCCGAGCGTTTGGTGTATAGTTTGCCGGCTTCTGCAGCGGTCTCGCGAGCGGCATCGAGATCGCCACGAGTTTTCTGGTAGCTGCGCTCGATTTCTTTGAATTTGTCTTCGAGTTGATTCAACTCGCCACCGGCATCCTCAACCTCCTCTGCAATGCGTGCGCGCTCGGATTCAATCTCCTGATGCTCGAGTATGAGGCGCTTTTCATCATCGCCAAGCTGTTTGGTGCGCTCTCGGTTGCCCTCAAGTTGGGCGATGGAGCTTTCGATTTTGGCTTGGAGGGCTGCAATCGCAGTTAGCGTGCGACTTGCCTCTGCACGGCTTTCACGGAGCTGGGCATCGAGGTTTTGGCGCTCTTGACGGGTGGTCTTGGCTGATTCATCCGCGGAGCTCAGTTTTTGCTCCTTTTCTATGATTACTTTGGTGAGTTGGTCGAGACTCTCATTAGCTGCGTTGAAATCGAACTGTTGTTGTTGAAGCTTCTGTTTCGTGGCCTCAATGTCCTCACGATTCTGCTTAATTCGACTTTCGAGCTCAGTGCGGCGCTCCTCGTTAAACGCGATGCGGCCCTCAGCAGTATTGATCGCAGTTCTATGCTCGTTGGCACCATGGCGGAGTTCGGCCAGAGCGCCCTCGAAGCTGCGAGCGGTGGCACGGGCCTTGTCAACATCGGCCTCCTTTATGGGCAGTTGTCTCTCCAGTTCGGTGCCTCTGGCTTCAAGGCCATGGATAGATGTTGAGAATTCATCTTTCTGAGCATTGAGATCAACAAACTTGCGATGGGCAAGATGGCTATCTAACACCTGAACATCCTCAGCCAGGGTTTGGTAGCGTCGGGCCTTGGCAACCTGACGTTTGAGTGAATTCATTCGGCGTTCCTGCTCGACTAATACGTCGGATACGCGCAATAAATTTGCTTCGGTATATTCGAGTTTGCGCAGGGCTTCGCGCTTCTCGCGCTTGAACTTGGTAATACCTGCAGCTTCCTCAAAGACGGCACGACGCTCCTCAGGCTTGGATGAGAGTATTTGATCAATTTGACCCTGTGCCATGATGGAGTAGGCGGTGCGACCGATACCGGTGTCCATCAACATGTCGTTGATATCTTTCAATCGGCATAGGGTGTTGTTGATACGATATTCGGATTTGCCGTCACGGAATACCCGGCGCGTGATGGCGACTTCGTTATAATCGACATTGAGAGCCTTCTCACAATCGGCCATGGTTAGAGTGACCTCGGCCATACCCAGGGGTTTACGCTTTTCTGTGCCGTTGAAGATTACGTCGGCCATTTCTCCGCCGCGAAGTGCCTTGGCGGAAGTCTCGCCAAGAACCCAGCGGATCGCGTCGACTACATTTGATTTGCCGCAGCCGTTTGGACCGACAATGCCGGTTACTCCTTCAGCGAATTCTAGAACTGTTTTGTCCGCGAAGGACTTAAAACCATGAATTTCGAGAGTCTTGAGATACATTCGGATAGCTTGGGTTGAACCAGAGAGGGAATTGGTTGCCAGAAGCTAGAAGTCCATCACGTTCGCTGCAACGAATCTCAGTCTGTTGCACAACATATGGCGTTAAAATGCGCCAATGGCACCATCATATGGTATGCATGATTACTTTGGATATCTAAACTAAATTACAATTTGATGAAATTATTGAGTAAATGAATGGTGGTGGGCTTTTGGTTTACTACCACGAGATAGGGCTTCAGGATGGCGGCTCATGGCTCACAAGATGCTACAAGCCTACGATTTGATTAAGGCCGCCCATGAACGTGGACGCATGGCCCATGCATACCTTGTCAGCGGTGCGCCCAACACTGGAAAGGAAGAACTTGCGGCACGCTTGATACAGTTGGTAGCTGGTAGCGGCGATGTTGGTAGTGGTAGCGATCTTTTCGGAGAAGAACCTGAGGTGGTTGAGGAAGTGCCGTCTCTCAATGATCAGGAAAGTAGTTGGATTCGTGTCTTGCGACCACAGATGAAGTCACGCCGCATTGGGGTGGAGGAGATCCGAGATCTGGAGCAGTCTTTGCATCTTGTTGCGCCGGGTAGCTCCTACAAAGTGGGCGTTATTGTTGAGGCAGATCGCATGAACGAGCAGGCGGCCAATGCGTTTCTCAAGACGCTTGAGGAGCCGCCGCAAAGGACCTTGCTCCTACTGCTCACTGCGAATCCGCAGCGACTGCTGCCGACGATTCTCTCGCGTTGTGTGTTGGTACCGCTACTTGGTGGAACCAAGTTATTGGACCAGGGTGGAAAGGAACTGGTGATGCTGCTGAACCAGACTGCCAAGCGTGGTTTTGGTACGCCCACGGCAGCCATGCAGTTGAAGGCAGTGTTTTCCGCCTTTCTCACGCGTAGTAAAAGTGAAGCAGACGCAGCATCAAAAATGGCTCAAAAAGAAGAAGCGAATGCCTATAAGAACGGCACTGATGGTGCATGGCTTAAACAACGCGAGGTGTTTTACAAAGCCGCGGCGGAATCTGAGTACCTTCATTCTCGCAATCAATATCTCGATGTTCTGATGGCTTGGATGGCAGACTTGTTGCGGATGAAGGTTGGGTCGGGAGGACTTGATTTTCCTGAGAGTGCCGAATTGTTGGCATCAGTAGCGGAAGCCGAGACCGAGTCTGGCCTATTACAACGGGTGGAAGCACTCGATGAAATGCGCCGCACTCTCGAAACCAATGCCTTTGAACCCCTTGCCATTGAGGTGGGCTTCCTGAAAGCGTTTGGCTGAACCTCTTGTAACTTATATCATGAATATTCGGATTCTTCTGTTCAGCTTAATTTCCAGTCTCTGTTACGCTGTCGAGAAACCCAACATCGTGATGGTGCTTATTGATGACATGGGTCTCATGGACACGTCCGTTCCTATGCTGGGCGACAAGGACGGCAAGCCCAAAACTCATCCGCTAAACGAGTTCTATCACACGCCCGCCATGGAGCGTTTGGCAAAGCAGGGCTTTCGAGCCAGCCGTTTTTATGCCAATAGCGTTTGCTCACCGACCCGGGCATCCATCATGACGGGTCAGTCTTCGGCACGTCACCGCACCACTCAGTGGATTCGTCCCACTGGCATCAATCGAGGCGATCATGATCCAGTCGGTTGGAACTGGCATGGCCTTGGCGTGAAGGATGTGACCTTGGCACGCCTACTTCAGACAGCGGGTTACCGCACCATCCATTGTGGCAAGGGTCATTTCGGGCCGTTTAAGTCCGAAGGTGAGAACCCCAAAAGTATTGGCTTTGATGTGAATATCGCGGGTGGATCGATAGGTCGTCCCTCAAGCTTTTACGGCAAGGATGGCTACGGACACATAAAGGGCACCAGTAAGACACACGCCGTTCCCGGTTTGGAGGAGTATCGCGGCACCGAAACCTATCTCACTGAGGCCTGCACTATCGAATTGAATAAGGAACTGGTGAAGGCGGTTGAAGAAAAGAAACCATTCTTTGCTTATGTTTCCCACTATGCAGTGCACGCTCCCTTCCACGGTGACCCCCGTTTTGCTCATCGTTATGCTGGCAAGGATGTTCCAGCCAAGGCCAAATCCTTCGCTACCATGATTGAAGGAATCGACAAATCACTAGGGGATATCCTCGATCAGTTGGAAGAACTCAGGGTTTCCGAAAACACCTTGGTAATTTTTCTCGGTGACAACGGCACTGACGCACCTCTCGGTAAGACCCACGACCATTCCTGTTCTGCGCCGCTCCGCGGCAAGAAGGGGACTCATTACGAAGGTGGCCTGCGTGTGCCTTTCATTGCGGCGTGGGCCAAACCGGGTGATGCCACCATCCAGAAGAACTTCCCAATTCCTCAAGGTGCGTTTCAGGGTTTTGGTATCGCTAGCATCCATGATCTGCTTCCGACCTTGCTCGAGGTGAGTGGTGTGAAAACGCCGGTGGATCATGTGATCGATGGCGCTAGCCTTTGGTCATGGATAAGTGGCAAGAAAGCCAAGCAGCCCCAGCATTTTCTCATGCACTTTCCGCATGCACATCGCAGCAGCTACTACACTGTTTACATCAAAGATAGCTGGAAGCTTGTTCTGCACCATCATAAAGAGGGTTTGGACAGGCACGAGCTCTTCAACCTTGATAAGGATCCGTATGAAAAAACCAATTTGGTTTCCGAGTATCCCGCTGAGCTCGCGCGCATGCGCATGGAGATGTTGAATGAACTCAAGAAGGCCAAGGCGCAGCCCACTAAGCCGTTTAAGAGCTTGGAGGAGATGTTGGGGGAGTAGTTTGTGGCTTGTTCGATCTCAGGACTCAGAGCATTCTTGTAAGCGCATGAAGGAACAGATTGAAGAACTCGAGCGCTGGGGCGCTGATGTGATCTTTGGTCGTGCCAAGGGCATCCGTGCTACGCTCATGCGGCTCCTTATGAGCCTGCTTTCCGGCATCTTTCGCTTGCTTGTGCAACTTCGTCTCTGGAGATACCGAGAGGGTTGGAAGCCTCAAAGCTATCTTGGCATGCGCTGTGTTGCTGTTGGCAATATTACAGTGGGGGGCACCGGCAAGACTCCGGTGGTGGAACTGTTGGCGCGCTCATTGCGCGACAAGGGGCGAAATGTGGCAATTCTCTCACGTGGCTACAAAAGCAAGAAACTCGAGCAAGCTCAGCGTTGGAAGGACGCCAATGGAGATAAGATTCCTGATGAGGAGATGCCGAAAGTTGTCTCAACGGGCATGGCCTTACTATTGGATTCCAAGTTTGCTGGTGATGAACCTTTTATGCTCGCCAAGAATCTCGATGGTGTATCGGTGGTCGTGGATCGTGACCGTGTGAAAGCGGGAAAGTTCGCCATCGAGAATCTGAACTCCGATATCCTAGTGCTCGATGATGGTATGCAGTATCTTGATTTGGCGCATAGTTTGGATGTAGTACTGATAGATGCCGGTTCGCCCTTTGGCACAGAAGCTCTATTGCCACGTGGCACTCTGCGTGAACCTCCTAAGAATCTGCGTCGTGCGAGCTATATACTCATCACCAAAAGCGATGGTCCCAACGATGAACTCATCCAGTGCATTCGCCGCTACAATAAGACTGCTGAGATCATTGAGAGTCGCCACGGGCCAATTCACCTTGAGAACGTCTTTACTCGTGAACGTAAGGCTCTGCCTTACCTCAATGACAAGTGGGTGGGTGCAGTGAGTGCAATTGCCGTTCCCGAGGCATTTGAGAGATCATTGGAAAAGCTGGGAGCCAAGGTTGAAATTCGCCGCCACTTTGCTGATCATCACCGTTTCACTACCAAAGACATTGATCGCTTCATGCACCGCTGTGTAGAGCGTGACATGGAGTTGATACTCACCACTGAAAAGGATGCCGTTCGTTTCCCCCGACCGACCTCAATTGACGTGCCAGTCTATTTCCTGCGGATTGAGGTCGAGATTCTCAAGAATCAGCATGCTTGGAATGATCTCATTGAACAGCTGTGTGATCCAGGTCATCCCGAGGATTCCATCCTCAGGCATCACAAGGCATATCAGGCGTGATCGTGATGGGTGACAATGAAATCAGTTGCTGATGATTCCAACAACCGTTGGGAATTATGTGCTGATCAAGTTGAGTTGGCTTTGTCTCTGACATGAGGTTGTCTCATGCACTTTACTTGTATAGATCCGCCAAGGGAATTGCTCCTTCTGGCACATAGCCATCTTTATCTCGCTTGCGTTTCACCGGCCATGACTTGCCGTTGGCGTTTTTCTTGATTTCGCTCATTCGATTCAAGGGCCAAACTTCATGTGGTTCATGAGCATCCTTGAAGATTTCTTTGGCCTTCTTCACTAGTTGGGGATGTGTTTCGGCAATGTTGTTGGTTTCGCCGATATCCTTGGCAAGATTGTAAATCTCGATTGAGCCCATGGGCCTGGACATCACGGCTTTCCAATGATCCCAACGTGCTGCCCGCACAGCACCACCACCATGCCTATTTTCGTGGAGTTCCCAGTAGAAATAATCTCGTCGGGGAGCCTTTCCGCCTTTGAGGAAACTCAACAATGAGAGGCCGTCGGTTTTGTAGCCCGAGGGTGGATTGACGCCTGTCATCTCGACAAAGGTAGGCATGAGGTCCCAATAGGCCCATGGCTCGTCGGTGACGCGACCAGAGGGTATGGTTCCCGGCCACCAGGCAAATGAGGCTTGGCGCAAAGCCCCTTCATACATGCCACGTTTGAAGCCACGTAACTTGCCATTCATGGTTTGGTTGAAGCGCTT
>JBMYMN010000065.1:0-13658 GCA_049597355.1 Luteolibacter sp. | reverse complement strand
CGAGATATGGGAGCGAAGCCACAGTAGAGTCGGACGTCGGAGCCTGTTGTTCTAGCGAAACAGGGTGGTGATCGACTCCCCTTGGCTAATGCGACGAATGGCCTCCGCGAAGAGGGGAGCTGTGCCCACCGCCTGAACTTTGGTTCCGATGGCTTGCGGGGTGGAATCAGTGGTGATGATCTCCTCGATTTCGGAGTGATTCAGGCGTTCTTCAGCTACGTCACCGAGTATGGCGTGAGAGACACCGGCAAAGATGCGTTTGGCTCCATGTTTGCGGAGGATTTCGGCAGCAGCGCAGAGGGTGCCTGCAGTTTCGGTCATATCATCCACCAGCAATACGTCTCGGCCCTCAACTTCACCGATTACGTTCATGGCCTCAACCTTGGTGGCATTTACGCGGTGCTTGGCAACAATCGCTAGTTCAGTGCCCAAGGCATCTGCGTAGGCTCTAGCCATCTTTGACCCACCGACGTCGGGCGAGACGACAGTGAGATTGGATGTGTCTGGATGGCGCTCTCGAAGGAAGTCGAGGAGCACCGATTTGGCGTAGAGGTGGTCAACGGGGATGTCGAAAAAACCCTGAATCTGCGGAGCGTGGAGATCCATAGTTAGCACACGATTTACACCGGCCGAGGTCAGTAGGTTTGCCACTAGCTTGGCCGTGATAGGCACACGTGGCTGGTCTTTGCGGTCCTGTCGAGCGTAGCCAAAAAAGGGCATGACCGCGGTGATGCGCTCGGCACTGGCACGCCGCGCTGCATCCACCATGATCAGCAGCTCCATGAGATTGTGGTTGGTGGGTGGGCAGCTGGGCTGGACGATAAAAACATCCTTGCCGCGAATGTTCTCGTCGATTTTGACGAAGGTTTCGCCGTCGGGAAAGGCCGTCACTTGGACGTCGGCCAGTGGTTGATCGAGGCATTCGGCGATGCGCTCGGCGAGCGCGCGGTGGGCGGTTCCGCTGATGACTTTCATGGGATATCCAAAGACTGAGCATCCAGCTCCGGCACTAAAAGGCTAAAGTGGAGAGAAGTGGTATTTAGGGCTCTGATGCAGGCTCGATACCGATTTCGCGTAGGCTTTTGATACTGGCATCGAGGGCAGAGACGAAATCACTACGCTGCTCTGCGGTAATATCATCAGGAAGTTGCCCACGGGCTTTAGTAACGGACCGCTTGGCTTGGAGGTAGAGGTCGAGGGCTTTGGATGGTTCGCGAGCGAGTCGAGCTTCGTTGGCGAGGGCAGCTTGCAGGATGGCAACGCGGAGGTAAACCCGACGGCCCATGCTATGATACAATGAAGCCGCATGAAGATAACTCTGCATGGCTTCTGAGGGCCTATCATCGAACTCGTAGGCCAAGCCCAGCAATTCATGGACGGTAATTTCCATCTGGCTTTTCTCATTTGCCCAACAATGAGCCTGATTGATTTGGTCCGCAGCATTCTCCAGATTTCTTATGGATTCCGATGTTTTGCCGAAAGCCATCTCCTCAGCTCCTAAAAGAATCAGGTGACTTGCGTAGAGGTAGCGTCCACGAAATGTGCGTTCCATTCCACCCTGCATGCGAATGGCAAGTTCATATGCCTCTGCAGCTTCGTCATCTCGATTCATGTGGCTGAGTAGAGAGGCTTGATTGACCACTGACTCGGGCTGATACGGATGATAGTCATGTGCAGATTGATAATCTGCGATCGCATTGTCTATGGTAGCGTTATGAACGCTTTCCTCTGTGGATGCCAGGGCTAGATCGTGGCGCAGAATAGCCCGATCGAGGTAGAGACTAGCTTGGGGCCAGATTTTGATGGCTTTATCTAGGGCGTGTAGTTTTTCACTGGCACGTATCTGCATATTTTTGGCGTATTGGCTTGGCCAAATGGCGACCAGGACACGCGTGCCTTTCCAAGCGAGTGGGGTAACGAGGACGAGGGCAGACAGGACAAAGATGCTAACCAGACCTCGTTGTAGATGTTGCATTCTCGGCTTGGGTGCATCATTTCGATTCCACTGACAGGCAGCTGCAATCGACATGCCGAGCATGAGGGCGCCGGGCATAAGGTGGAAGATGAAGCTGAAGTTGGCGTGGACGAGCAGGCCAACCAAGCCGGCAAGTCCAGCCATGCGCATGGAGTTGCAGGGCGACGGTTTCCTTTCGGCTTCTGTCTCGAAGCAAGCCCTGAGGATCACGCTGATGATCATCACGCTCATCAGTCCCAAGATCAGAAGAAAGCCGATCAGGCCGTAATCGGTTGCGGCTTGAAGCCATTCATTGTGAACAAATTCAGGTTTGGTGTAGTAACCTCCGTGGTTTGCACTGTCCCAGTGTTGATAACACTCCCACGCAAAGCTCTGACTTCCTCCTCCCAGCAGTGGGTGCTCAGTCATACAAGAAACAGCAATTCCTAAGTAGTTTAGCCTAACGTTACTGTCCAACATTCGACTGATTTCGCCTGATCCATCATGGCTTCTGTGGGATTGGATGTCTTGCCAGCCGCTCATCAGTATTCCAATGAGGATCATCAAGACGAAGGGTGTAGCGATAGCTGCAATGGGAAACCATTTGTGATTGTCTCGTTTTGCTTGCACCAGAATTAGAGCCCCAAGACAGGCCATTGCGATGAGGGCTGAAACAAGACCGCCCCGTGATTTGGTCCAGTAGATTGAGGCAAGGCCCAGCGCGCCCAGCAGGCCGAGCATGATTTTGATGACCAGTCTGCGGGAATGCCATGCGTGTGCCAGCAACCATATTGCAGAAAACAGCAGGTAATTTGCCGCGTAGTTGTAGTGGGTGAAGAAGCCAGTGACGGATTCAGAGGACTTGAAAGTTAGAGGTGTATAGCCTGGTTTGCAGATTTGCATCAGCATCACCACCCAGTTGGCCAAAAGGAGTCCGGCAATACCTGCTGTAAGTATCTGAGTTGCCCGTTGGCAACGCTGGATCGCCAACAGGCTGAGAAAGCCACCCACGGTACTCGCCAGCAAGAGTAAGTCTGCCTTGCCCAATTCACTCACCGGTGAATGAAGGGCACGAATACCAAACCATATCACCGTCAATCCTCCCATGATCAGCATGGGTCCATTGAGCGTGCGTGTGGGTTTTTTAATGAGCTCGCTCAATGCACCCATCTTGGCAATCAGCAGGCAGATCAGAGCGGGTCCCCAGCTCCACGGAGAGGTCTGCGCGCCGAACAACACAGCCAAGATCAGAGAGAAGATCAAAAATATGGCGGAGGCAACCGGCATGGGAGAATGAAAAGCCAGCCTGCTGGCCGATGAAAGAAACTTACTTTGCTCCTTTGGCAAAAATGACCACCGGGATTGTCTTGAGCACGATGACAAAATCATGCCAAAGTGACCAGTTGTCGATATACTTCAGGTCGAGTTGAACCCAATCTTCGAATTTCTGAATGTCGTTGCGGCCAGAGATTTGCCATTCGCAAGTGATGCCAGGCTTCATGCTCAGGCGGCGTCGATGGGTGTGCTCGGAAAAGTTAGCCACCTCATACAGTGGAAGAGGGCGCGGGCCGACCAAGCTCATCTCACCCCGCAGGACGTTCAACAGTTGCGGGAGTTCATCGATGCTTAATTTGCGAAGGATGCCTCCGAAGGGGGTGATGCGTGGGTCCTTGTCGAGTTTGAAGACGGGTCCATCCATCTCGTTGCCGTGCTCTTCCTTGATTTTGGCGAGTTGGGCCTCTGCATCCGCCACCATGGTTCTGAATTTCCACATGCGAAAGGGTCTGCCGTAGCGGCCAGCCCGCTTTTGGGAGAAGAAAACCGGGGCATCTGGACTGGTGATGCGGATGCCAATGTAGGCGATGATCCACAGTGGCAGGCTAAACAAGATCAGAAGGAATGCGCCAATTCGATCCATGGCACCCTTACAAAGCAGTTCCCACGAAAGATCGGGTGTGGAGCGCAGGACGAGCATGGGCTTGTCGCCGATGGAATCGAAAGTGGGGCGAGCAATTTGGCCGCGAATGAAGGAAGCAGCAACCCATGCTTCCACGCCTTGAAGCTCGCAGGCCTCAACAGCGTTGGCAACTTTCTCGAAGCTGACCCCGTTTGGAGCGAAGACAACCCGCTCCACCGAATGTTCCTTAATCAAATCGTGAAGATCTTCAATCGGTCGTGACTCCACGTCAAAATGGCTGACGACATTCCAACCGTCAGTGATCTCTTTATCGAGTTGATCAAGAAGGCGATCGGTTTCCTTCCTAATACCTGTTAACAGAATTCGCTCCTTGGCATCCTGCCTGATGCGTTGGGCACTTAGGTAGCGATGGGTGATGCGGTCGCGAATGAAAAGGATAAGCCAAACATTGCATATGCCGATACCCAGTGCGAGACGACGGACATCGGTGTATTTCAAAAAGACAACAAAAAGGGTGATGGCAAGAGCCATCACTGCGGTGCCCCTGAAAAGCTGGGCTGCAGTGCGAGCAGCCGACTTGCTGCCAAGCAAACGGTAAAAGCCAAAGTGCTCCAGAATCAGGGGAGTGAATGGTACTGCTATATAGAGAACCCAATAGATACTCTGGCGATACTCATTGTCGCCGGAGACACGCCCCATGAGATGAAGGACAAGCTCCCGCAGTGGTGCAAACGAAAGTCCCGAAAATAGTCCAGCAACAAACACCAAAAAGGCATCAAGGATTTGCAGAGCCTGAACGCGAAAATTTTCGTGGCTGCGGGTTTGCATCATGGCTTGTCGTTTGGGGTGGTTTCCCGATGAGGTTCACTCATTAGCTAAGCGAAAGTCGTGGGATTAGGCAACCCCTAGAAAGAAGACTCTATCTCATCTGCAGGCCCGTAAAAATCAATCAATTCATAGAAGGTTGCTGTTCTGATTGCTACAGGTAATGCCCAACAGTTCTCAAAGCGGCAACACCACGATCATGAAGGTTTGGCGCCAACATCACTCTGTCTACCACTGGTTCTGCCTCCGAATCGTGAAAATAGTACACGATACCGAGTATTTTCACAGGGTATGTGATCCGATAGCGCTGACGTATATAGTGCCAGGTTGAGGATATTCCTGAGATCTTATCTCAGGGCGCAATTCTTGACACTGAAGTGTCTAACTTTAGGCTAAAACTTATCTATGAGTGCCGATCATACTCATCAAAATACGTCCTTACAGTTACGACGCTGGGATTGGATACGGTGGGTTTCTATGGTGGCTTCGGTCTTGCTGGTGGTTTGTTATTTCGGATTTGTGCAGAGGTTCGGCCCTGACTATGACCGTCGCTCAGCACTCGTTTGGCTGTATAGTGCTTGGACGCCGGTGACCGACTACGAACACGGCAAGTTGGTGCCCTTTGTAATCATGGGCCTGATCGTTTACCGCCTGAAGGAAATCCGAGAAGCCGTTGGATCCGGAAGTCTGTGGGGACTATTGAGTGTTGCCTTGGGTTGCCTATTCTTTGTAGCGGCTTTTCGTACCTATCAGCCCCGCATTGCCATTGGTGGATTGCCATTCATTCTGTGGGGTGCATCTCTCTTTTTCTATGGCTGGAATGCTTCGAGATTGCTCATTTTTCCTCTCTTTTTTATCTGGATTGCCATACCGCTGCCGGCCTTTCAGCAAGCGACCACTCACCTGCAGCTGATCGCCACGCAGCTGGCTCATCACGGCTCAAGCCTGTTCGGTGTCGAAACCTACACTCAGGGAACGACAGTGCTGCCGGTGGAAGGAGATTGGAAGCCCCTAAGTATTGCCCACGGCTGCAGTGGTATTCGCTCGCTGATGGCCCTGATTATGATTTCCGCTGCGTGGGCCTATGTGGCTAAAATTGCTTTTTGGAAGAGGGCATTACTCTTTTTGAGTGCCATACCAATTGCCATTGTTGGCAATGCTTTGCGAGTGATCTCCATTTTTGTGATTGCCGAGTATGGCGATGCCAAATGGGCTTCTACGACTTGGCATGATTGGTCTGGCCTGTTGTTGTTTTATCCCATTTCTTTGGCTGCCATGTTGGGTATCCATTCTTTACTTGAGGGGGGTCTTCCATGGAAGGCTGCCAAGCGTCGCCATCTCGTGCGCACTCAGGTAGTGGGGGATGCTTTAGACCCTAAAGATACGGGTGAAGAAGAATTGAACCTCAAAGCCAAAGAGGAGTTATGAAGTTTGCTCCTCTTATCTTACCGGCACTCATGGCAGTCATTTTGTCGGGTGTCCATTTGTTGCCCAAGGCCAGTGAAATGGCCCCTTCGGCTATATCCATGGATCTACCAGAAAAACTGGGTTCATGGGTGTATCGCCTGAAACCACCAAGTCAGGAGGAAATCGATTTGCTTGCTGCAGATACCGAGTTTGCCAAGGCGGTTTGTGTCAGTCCGCGAGAGGGCGAATATACCGCCATCACCGGAGACGCCATTCTGGATCGCATTGACCTTTCTGTGGTGCTTTCAGGGCACGACCTCAATAACTCCATTCACCGCCCTGAGCGTTGTATGCCCTCTCAAGGGCACGTGATAGGCAGTTCATCCACGGTTGCTATTGAACTGCCCAATGGCCAAATCATCCCTACCCGGCGTCTTCTTTCTGTCCAGTCCATTGCAACCAATGAAGATCGGAGTGAGTATGCAAGTTACCAATGCGTGACCTATTACTTCTTTGTTGGCCACAACTCGATTACGCAGGACCACCTAAGGCGCACCTTGACTGACATCAAAGATCGGCTGCTGTTTGGTATGGACCAGCGCTGGGCCTATGTTTCCGCGAGCATGTGGTATGGGGAAGTGCCACAAATTGCTGGCAAAGTGACCCTTGAAGAGGCGGACGATAAACTGCAAAAGCTCCTCAAGGAGTTCAGCACAGAGCAAATTGATTGGAAACAAGTCAAGTAGCCGGTGAGCTACTTCGTTTCCTAGGGATTGACACACCCAAATGGTGGTCGCAGACGGCTACTTACATCAGGTCAATGGCCTTCAGCAATCTCTGTGTTGCCTGATCATCTTGGTGTACGTGTGACAAATCTCTAATTGCCCTTCGCTTCTTGGCATGAGGGTCCGTGCCACTCAGTTCCATATCCAAAGCTTTCAGTAATTCCTCCTGATTGTTCACGACCTCTCCGGCAAAGAAATCCTCAATGGGTTCCACGCTGAAGCCTCTGGAGTCGCGATATTCCTCAATATCGGGAAACGCGTGGATTATCGGTTTATCAACCAACAGGAAATCAATCACGACACTTGAGATGTCAGTGATTAGCAAATCTGATGCAGCAAGTAGCTGATATAGGCTAAGCCCGTCTTTCACAAGAGACTCATCTTCAATAATGCGAATGTGACTCCACTCGCGCGCACTCAAGCTCGATGCCATTGGGTGAGGTTTGACCCACAGGATAGCATGATGCCTTTTGAGTAATGTATTAAGTACAATAGGATCAATATCAGGCATTTCAAAGATGCTCTCATAGTGGTTGCCGTCCAAGCGCAATTCGCCCCGCACGCTTTTCCTGTATGTGGGCAGCCACGCGATCAGGCGCTGGGATCTATCAAGATCCAGGCGATCCATTACCGCTTCTCTGGAAATGAAGAGATGATCGTTACGAGGCAGTCCGGTCATTAAGACCGCGTCTTTTGGAGGCATTGATCGCTCAATGATACCCTGCCAGAAAGGCGATGTAGATATGGTGTATTTGGCCTGAATATCCTGTGTGCGTTGCAGCATTCTGCCAATTCTTTTGATGGGCATGCCATGCCATACATTGATGGAAATCACGTCATTTGGGAAATGACGCACAAAGCACGGGTGGGTGAAAAAGACATACTTGGCTCTCAGAAAAAGCCATAATCCCCTGAATGAGTTCTTGCGGACTTGGATAGTGGATTCTCCATATTTTAGAGAACAGGGTGCTGAGTCGCCGCTGATGAGAATGATGACTCGCTCGACATCGGTGTTGCGGAGTGCGGACTCCAAAGCAATTGTGCTGGCTTCATGGTTTGGCCAACCATAGAGAATCGCGTGATTCTTTTTGGCCAGCTTGCCATGAATGAGCTCAATCAGGCGGCGTATGATTTCAATCATGATGAACCAAATGGGTATCTGACTTGAATGGAATCAGTCCATGCTTAGATCCACATCATCGCCACTCATTGACAACCTAGCTTTGACCATGGTCGTGCTGATCCCTCCTGTTCTTGGTAGATAGACGACTTCACAAAGATTTGACAGTTCATCGAATGTGCCTGTCCAGTCATCGCCCATGACCAGAGCGGATACTCCCAGCATTTTGATATCCTGAATTTTTTGTTCCCAGTTGTTCTCGGTAATGACGTCGTCAACGTAACGGACTGCCTCCAGTATCAACTTGCGTTCCTCATAGCTATAGAAACATTGTTTTCCTTTGAGGGTATTGAATGCGTCTGTGGACAAACCAACCGTGAGATGATCTCCCATCTCTTTGGCTCTTTTGAGTAAATTGATGTGACCACGGTGTAAGATGTCAAATGTACCGTATGTGAGAATTTTTTTCATGTTTTGGACTTTTTTCTATGCTCAACGACATTCTGGCACAGAGAAATAAACTGTTTTCTCCATGTTGCGATATCGGCGTTATTCCGTAGCCATTCGAAGCCTTTTTTGCCGGCCATGTTTCGCTCCGCCGCACCAGCTTTTTCAATCGAGATAATAGTATCAGCTAACTCTTGAGGTCGATGAGGGTCATAACTCCAGCCGGTTTCTTCGTGGATCACAGTTTCCTGAAGCCCTCCACTGCGAGCCGCCACTACAGGGCGGCCGTGAGAGTAAGCATCATACACGGTGAGTCCGAGCGGTTCTAACCAAACAGATGGAACAATAATGGCTCTGGAATGGTCAATCAGTGTCTCTTTTTGTTCTCCACTGACAAAACCGACATATTCAACAGATGAAATTTTCCCTGCTGTTTCACGGACCAATGTATCCATTGGACCATCACCAGCGATGATGAGTTTCGGGCAATTGGCTCCAAGCTGTTTATGAATGATTTTCCAAGCATCCATTAATATATGCACCCCTTTTTCCGGAACCAGTCTACCAAGATACAGATAATGATCTTGATTGTCTGAAGCAGACAAACAGTGAGTGATCTGATGGCAGTGCCTGAGTGTGGTAATCTTTTCTCGGGATATACCAGCCATGATAAACTGCTCACGCATGAAGTCTGATATGGCGAGCCAATGATCTACGCAGTTGATCAAACCTTGTTTGATCGCTCTTTTAAGGTGCAATGCCAGAATCCCAGTTTTGATACGTGAATTTTGCCATGCCCCACTCAGTATCTCGGGCCATAGATTTCCATGCATTGCATCTGTTTGCACAGTTTTGCCATTCCATAAGGTTCCACTGGGGCTGAATGGTCTAAAATTATGAGTGTATTGTAGAACGGGGAGCCGAAGCGCCTTTGCTTCTTCGTATAAACCCAATGAGCCCACCGGAATGACATTGTGAAAGAGTAGTAATTCAGGTTTACAGTCTCTAACTTTCTTACGAAGTGCCACGCGCGATTCCGGATTATCACCTATCCATCGAGCTTGTTGAAGAAGAGATGGTTTATTTGGGCCGGTCCAATCGCTACTATGGAAACGAAGCTCCTCAACTGCCGCAGAATCTCCCAAAAGATTCGGTATGGCATCAACCCACGCCTCTTCGCCGCCGCGGAACTGGTATCGATTGAAGACTTGTAGAATTTTCATGACTCAGTCTGCGTAAATGCCAAGTTCGCGTAGTAAGCCTTGGCTTTCGTTCAGGGCGTTGTGATGACTATGGAGTAGGCCGATGCGAAGCAAATTGTCGAGCTCGCCATCCCACCCTGATTGCCTGAGATAACCCGCCCACTGATGTTGACTGAGCTGCCCTTTCATCCATGCGATGGCGGCCGGTGGTGGTAGTTTGTGAACGAGATGTGCCTCTTGGCGAAGCCCATGCACCAGATCAATTCCTGCAATACCGTCAACCTGAGCCCATTCCCAATCGATGGCCTGAATGCCAATTTGTGTGTGTCGAAGGTTCCAGATGGCAAAGTCGCCGTGAATGAGAGCACTACGAATCTTAAGCTTTTCCATGTGGCGATGCCATCCCCGTAAAGATTGATCTACACATGCCCGTTCGATCAGATAGCTGGCGCATGCGTTTTGGCCCAGAGGTGTTTCATCAGCATTTAGCCAGGATTGGAGAAGGTCGCCGATCCCCGGCACCATCATGGATTTGGGGGTTTTATTGCCCAGATGAGCCATGCGCATCAGGAACCAGTTCTCACCTTCATTGTGGCTGATGGTTTTGGCGACGCCCGGATAGCGGCCATCGATCTTAAGTAGGCTATGATGTTCCCGTTTCACTGCTGCAGCACTTCTATCAAATCCCAACTTGGCGATGAAAGGCTTGCCAAATTCAGGAAGAATACCGGTTAGAACGCAGCGAAGACCATGAGCAGGATTGCAACCAAGGAAACCAATAGTTTCTGACTTTGCTGCTTCAGCCAACCATTCGACAGATGCAGTTGATGCGGGACTCGGTTTGAAACGATGACTCAATGAGCTCAATCCTAACTGGCTGAGAGGCCGTGCGATCTGCTTGAAGCACCTGCCGGCTAATCTCCGAGGCTGATAGAGATCCAAAACGAGTTGTGAGACTTCAGCATTTGCAGGCAGTGCCAAAGCCACCCTTCTGGCAGCATTGATGACAGAGAGTCCAGTAGGTCCAGTGGCCACTGAAGCAATGCGCTCCATGGTGGTGGGCAAACTCTCATTCCATGAGAAGTGATTCATGGTCTGATTGCCTTCACTGCTTTCGGACATAAGCGTTCACCTTGGTTCTAATGTGACTCACAACGACATCAATGGATTCCGTGGTATCCAGAACATGATAGTTGTCATGTTCAGCACACAGTTTGAGGTAAGATTTTCGGGCTATGTTCAGGGCCTCCTCTGTAACTTCACGCTTTCGTGAAAGCAGCACTTTAGGAGGTGCATCCAGATAGATCACCAGATCCGGTTGAGGCATGAGTCGGCTGAATACCTTCGCAAGCCTTCTGCTACCTCCATATCGATAACGAATGGGATCCACCAAGAGATCGGTGTGAAAACGATCAAAAATCAGGTAACCAGTGTTTGCTTGCCGCCTAAGGACCCGAAGCCACTCCACCCACCAATTTAGTCCCAACCAGCAGAGCTTGAGAATTGACGAGATTGGGCCTCTTGGAGCAGCAGCATGGGGATGTTCCGCAGCGCTTTTGTCCGCATTGATTGCATAAGTGCCACCGATTCTTGGCCTCCAGTGGCCTATTCTTATCGAAAGATTTTGGTCAAGCAGTTGCTCGGTCAACTTTTTGATGACTGTGGATTTACCGGATCCATCACAGCCAAGGATTGCAATAAAAGGCATAGATCAACGGGATTGAGTCTCAGCGGACTTGGTGTCGGTAAATGATCTTGAGAACTCCTTTCAACAGCCGGTAGCCATGGAATAGAAATCCATCAACAATGCTGTTGAGCATTTCATCTTTGAACATTTTGATTCCATAGATACGGCGGATGGCCCTCGATTCAGCAACTTGTTTTTGGTAGGCCAATACTCCATCGGTGTCTCTCTTGTGAATATGTTTTTGGCTGAGACTCTCGTCGTGCAGCCGGAAATCTGCCAAAACTTTGGGCAAATAGAAAAATTGTTTACCCCCATAAGCTAGTCGGCAAAAATACTCGCCATCCATCACGTATTTGAATTGTGCATTCAGAAGATGGTTTTCGTCGATTGTAGTGGATTTTCGAAAAAATGTCGCAGTGGAGGCAATGTAGCATCCGTGATTGGGCAGCATACTGCGAACAAATGGGAAAATGGTCATGCGACGCTGATGCTCTCCATCCTTACTCATGAAGTTCCAGCATCCGTAGATTACATCCGCATCGGCATGCTGGGATGCGAAATCCTTAACCGAGGAGAGGGCACCGGGAAGTAATCGATCATCCGCGTTAAGCCACATGACCCAAGAGCCGGTGGCCTTTTTGAAACCTTTGTTGATGCCGTCCGACATGCCCTTGTCCGGTTCCTGGTGCCATGTTGCATGGGGATGATTGACAACTAGCCTTTCGGTATCGTCAGTCGATCCGGCATCCATCACCAAGTGCTCAAATGAGACCCCTTCTTGCGAGGCGACGCTTTGCAAGCATTCACCTATGTATTGGCCATAGTTGTAGCTTGGGGTGATGATTGAAAAGTCAGGTTTCATTTCAATTCAGCATTTGATCCAACGCTTGAATACAGTTTTGATAAAAATTTTGCTTTTCTATCCCAATCATATTCAAGGGAAGATTTTCTGGCGAATTTACCACATCGAATTCGTAATTCATGATTTTCCGCCAAAAGCTTCATTGCTGATGAGAGGTTTTCAATGGTCTCATGATAGTTGGTGATGGGAACTCGCACACCACTGTTGGAGTCAATCATTTCTTTGGCGCCTTGATGGTCGAAACATACGACAGGCAAGCCCATTGACATGGCTTCTAAGACAACTGTGCCGGAGGTGTCTCGCAGGCTGGGAAAAATAAAAATGTCAGCTTTTTCAATTTCGTGCATCATTTCTTGATGACTTACTTTACCTCGTAGACTGATTAGATGCTTTAAATTGTGCTCATTAATTTTTTTCTCAATTCGATATCGCTCAGGGCCATCTCCAATAATGATCAATCTAAAATCTTTGTTCAGATCAGATAACCGCTTAAAAGCCTCTATTGCTAAAATGGTCCCTTTTCTTGCTACGAGTTCGCCAGCAGTTAGGAAGGTTGTCACTGTAGATTTTTCATCACTTTTGGTTGTGGCGAACTTTGATGTATCCACACCCACGTCAATCATTCTGATGGCTTCACCATGAATATATCGATGTAATAACTCATGAGTCTCTTTGTTAGCGAATAAAACCTTGTGGCATGAACTTAGGACGGCTCGGGTTAGTGGGTTATGTGTTGATGCCCACAAACGTAGGCTTCGTAATACCTCCTTCACTCTCTCAACTGTCGAATAAGCGTAAAGCATGCTTTTGGGAGTGTGCTGGCCACCACCAATCGGACCCCATATCTTAATACCATCACTTTTCATGAAAGTGTAAGGGGGCATTTCAAATGAATTGAATGTAAGTTGGTGGATTATATTGTGATCTATCTTGTTTCGCTTTAGGTATTGTGAAACGGCAAACTGCCAAAATACATAAAACAACTGCACGGGAATGAGTTTCTTTAGTTTTAGCCAGATGACCCAAGAGGGGGGATCCACGTAATGAAATTGCGCTGCATGATTGCCGATAGAGTTGTCAGTTTCTTCATCAATAACATCACGGTTATTTGCTCTGGTAATGACGGATATCCTATGGAAATTAGCCAGCTTTTGTACAAGGTTCCAAGCAGTGCCCGCTTCTGAACCTCGGTTAGGTTCGCATGCGTAAGCGATGATCAGAATGTGCATAAAATTTGGGTTAAAAGCTATTTCAGAGTGATTACCTATACCTTCTCTTGATGCGTGTATTCATATGCTCAATAATTGCATCGCGAATATCTTTGTGATTTGTTTTCTCGTCGCAAACAACTGAACAAGTCCAATCCTTGCATTCTAATACTGACCTGCTGTTAGTATCTACAACTAGTGATGTTTTTATTACCAAGGCTAAGCTTCGGATTTTTGAGAAAA
>JBMYMN010000064.1:0-13834 GCA_049597355.1 Luteolibacter sp. | reverse complement strand
CCCTTGGGCACTCTTGGGGGGCCAACAGTGCTATCCCTTACAAAGTCAAACATACACGAGAATGGTTTGCCGTGAACTACGTAAACACGTAGAAATATTCAACATTTTTACAACTCACTGATTATTAACGCATTGAGTTTCTAACAAAGTTTTTTTGAAAACCATTGATGATCTGACCAATGCCATGCCTCAATGACCTGAAATGGTTGATCTCAGCAGTTACCTTAGTGTAATCTAACAAAAGGATATTGGCTGGCAGAATCATTCAGCATACACCATCGGGGGCCTTCCGTAATATCATACTCAGCATCTCACCACTGACCGGTTTTGTGGGAGAACCAGCCTGACAAAACGACCGAGATTACTGAACAGTCATAAACCTGATCACAACATGGAACGAGTCGCGCTCGATATGGAAATCAGAGAAATGTCCTACGGATGGTAGCGAGGACTTATTTGTTATGAGTCAAAGGCGAAGGAACCGCAATCACTTCCATACCGGCGCGTTGAGCAGCCAAAATACCAGAAGGGGCATCTTCGAAGACTAGGCAGCGGCTTGGTTCGACATCCAATAGCTTCGCAGCACTGAGATAAACGTCGGGTGCGGGTTTACCCTTTTTGACATCGTCTGCGGTCACAACCTCGTCAAACCAGTCTGAAATGCCAACTTGAGCAAGAGTCTTCTCAACGACTACTCGGGAACCACCACTTGCGACTGCCATCGGCTTTTTACCACGAAGCGATTGAGCAAAATCGGTGATCTCACTGATTAGATCCACAGATTCAATGCGCTTGAGGAAGGCCTCGCGCTTGGCGTCGGCCACCATGACAGGATCGAGGTGGAGATCGTATTCGTCGTTGATTTCAACCACGATGTCACGAGTCGGGCGACCACCCATGGCGAAGAATACGTCTTCCTTGAAGATCCCCTTGGCACCATACAGAGCAAGAGCATCGCACCACGCCTCAAAGTGAGCAGGCATGGAATCGACGAGTGTACCGTCACAATCGAAAATGACAGCGTCATAGCCGTTGTCTGGAATGGAGATTTCACCGATGCTGACCATTGTGGGCGGCGTAGTAAGGGGCCATGATGGTGATAGCAAGCATTATACCGAATTCCCCAAAGAAAGATAAATTCGTCACAAATTCTGGTTGGCATATACGCCTGCCGGAATCTGCTTCACGCCATCTCCTGCTTCAATGACCACGTCTCCAATGAGTTTAACCCCATCCTCGAATTCTACAGGTCCTTGTATTTCAACTCTATGACATTCAATAAGTGATGGAATTTTCAGGTTGGCGATTGAATCGACCATCTTGTAGCAGTCTGCCAACTTCACCAAAGGTGGAACACCGCTTCTGGAGGCATGAAGTCTAACATGGCCGTTCTCGAGCACTTCATAGGCATCCGAACGAAGCGCGAAGAGATCCGATGTGGTTTTGACAGGAGCGAAACGCGATCGAGGCACATCGATAGCCTGAGCACCTTGAAAGCATTCGATAGCTGCACCCATCGCGCACTCAAGCTGGATCACGGGTGTTGAGCTTTTATCACGGGGGTCGAGGGTCTTTCGATTGCAGATCATTGGCAGCGGCAGCACTCCCCCGTTCTTTTGCAGTTCTTTTTGCAGTAACTCGAGATTTAACCAAATGCTATTGGTGTTGAAATATTGGTGACGCTCAATGTTTTGAAAGCAATCGATATCCTCTTCGGGTGTCTGCGCGACTTCACGCAATAAGAGACGGCCGTCGGATTTGCGTCTGGCAAGGTGGCCACCTTTACGGTCTGCCTCGGTGCGGTGAGTCACTTCCATTAAAAAGGGCGCACCCGTCTTGGCAAAATAAGTAAGAATACCAGCATCCATTACCGCCCCTAAATTGTCGGAGTTGGAGACAAAAGCATAGCGAATGCCCTCCGTTAGAAGTTTGTCTAACCAGCCGCTACCAAGCAAAGCCGGATAAAGGTCACCGTGACCTGGAGGACACCACTCAAGAGATGTATCAGTCGCTGAACATGCTGGAGCCTTGGTGTTGGCATCTATCTTTGGAATCTGGTTTTGCATCATCTCAACATCATGGGGGGCAGCCAGGCCCTGATCAGCATATTGAGAAAGGTGCGCAAGAGTCGCCTCACTTGTGCTGAAACTATTCATCAAGAGTAGCTTAACTTTTGATCCACTCTGCTCGCGTAAATCCATAATCTGCTTCACGGTCAGATCTAGGAAGGTATCTCCATCACGCACGGGCAACAGACTCTTCGGTCCCTGCATTCCCATTCCGGTTCCAAGGCCGCCGTTGAGTTTTACCACTACTGCTTGACCAACCAGCCCAGGATCTTCCTCATTGAGAGCATCGAAAGAGGGCAGGCCCTGAGCTGACTCAATCTCCTCCTCGGGAATCATGCCCGACTCATCGCTCAACCACATGCCGTAGTAACGCCGAAAAGCTCCGATTGCTGCGTCACCCATGCCGGCACCACGCATCTTGTCTTCGTAGGGTTTGAATCGTTCTTCCATGGATTGAATGATTGAGTGACGTCATACATGCGATACCCGTGCCAGATCACGGATAAAAATCACAAGCTTGTCAGACGGTCTGCAAAGCAACCTTAGTTTATAGCGTAGCTATCAACAACGAGTTGGCTGCGGAGCGCTGACCAAAATACATTTCAGCTTTTCAGCACATCAATTTTTCAGCACGTTTACCACGTGACCCAATTCCGTCCGTGCATTGATCTTCACCAAGGCAAGGTGAAGCAGATTGTGGGAGGTAGCCTCAATGATAACGATGATGGACCCACCGAGAATTTCATTACCGATGATCCCCCGGAATGGTTCGCCGCAAAGTTTCGTGATGACCAAGTCGGCGGCGGACATGTCATCAAGCTCGGCCCGGGCAACGACGAAGCCGCCAAGAAGGCCCTCGGGGCCTGGCCGGGGGGGCTCCAGATTGGAGGTGGCATCACATCCGGCAACGCTGCTGAATGGCTGGATGCCGGTGCCAGCCACGTAATTGTTACCTCGGCCCTATTCGATCACAGCGGTAATTTTCAAAAGGACCTACTCAACCAACTCGTAAAGCTCATCGGCAGAGACAAGCTGGTCATTGATCTCTCCTGCCGTAGGAAAGATAACGGTTGGGTTGTCGCGATGAATCGCTGGCAAACCCTCACTGACCTGGAGCTCAACCACGACACCCTTGATCAACTGGCCCCATATTGCGATGAGTATTTGATTCATGCTGCTGACATTGAAGGTCTCTGCCGTGGTATCGACGAAGAGTTGGTCGAATTGCTCGGCAATTGGGGTAAGATTCCGGTGACCTATGCCGGAGGCGCTACGCGGATGGAGGAATTGGAAGCCATTCACCACCGAAGCAAAGGCCGTGTGGATGTGACGGTAGGCAGCGCTCTAGACCTGTTTGGTGGCGATAGCCTCAGTTACTCGCATCTGGTCAAATGGAACCATCGCAAAAGCTGACCAAATACCCCATCAAGGTGCAAAGAATGAAGGGGAATCCGGTTGCAGGGCTCTCGCAGAGTCTCTTAAATCTCCTCCGTGCAGCACACTGCAAGTTCACAAGCCCCCAACGAGACGAATAACAACGACTTCCTTCGTAGGGTCTTTGCCTCGATGCTTCGGGCCCGTATTCTCGAGAATAAGCTCTCTTCGCTCTACAAGGCTGGTAAAATTGTTGGTGGAGTCTATCTCGGCAAAGGGCAGGAAGCCGTCAGCGCCACACTCGGGGCGTCACTGATACAAGGGCTCGATTTCTTCGCACCACTCATTCGCGATCAAGCTGGAAGGACCGCCTTTGGCGAGGACATGCTCGATTGCACCCGCACCTACCTTGGTTCTTCCGAAGGTCCCATGCGGGGCCGTGACGGCAACATTCACCGAGGACGCCCCACCGAAGGCATGCCCGCCATGATTTCTCATCTCGGCGCTCAGGTCTCCGTTCTATCTGGTATGCTCTTTGCCAAACGCCTGCAAGGAACCCTCGATGGGCGTGTCGGCGCCACCTGCATTGGTGACGGCGCCACCTCCACCGGTTCTTTCCACGAGGGTCTCAATATGGCAGCAGTTGAAAATCTTCCACTCGTGGTCGTTGTCGCCAACAACCAGTTCGCGTATTCCACACCCAATACCAGTCAGTTCGCCTGCTCCGATCTCATCGAACGCGCCCGCGGATATGGCGTGGGGGGATTCTCTGTCGACGGCACAGACTTGCTCTCCTGTGCTTCGGTCATCACAGAAGCTGTGAGGCGTGCGCGCTCGGGCAAGGGGCCGCAGATGGTGGTCGCTCATCTCCTCCGCCTCTCCGGTCACGGCGAGCACGACGATGCTTCCTACGTTCCTGATCAGATACGTGCCGGTCACTACGGCCGCGACTGCATCGAGATCGCATCCCGCCAACTTGTCGAACAAGGAGCTGCAACTGTTGATGAGCTTCAAGGATGGCAAACCGCCATCGCCGAAGAAGTCCAACGTGCTGTCGCCCAAGCCCAACAGGAAGCCGGTCCAGATCCCTACCAGGAAGACTGGTCGGCCCTGATGACTCGCTTCCCGCTACCCTTCAATCCTCAGCCTGATCAGTCGCTGATTAGTCTTCAAGAAGACGCGATTGAGCCGACTCAACCCTTCGCCTGAATTCCCTCTATACCTGTGAGTGTCACCTACATCGATGCCATCCACGAAGCGCAGGACAACCTGCTGCGTGACCACTCGTCGGTGTTCATCTACGGCCAAGACGTCGCCAACTTTGGTGGTGCCTTCAAGGCCACCAAAGGACTGAGCGAGAAGTATCCCGGGCGCGTCATTGACAGCCCAATTTCTGAGGACGCAATGATTGGCATGGCTGTCGGTGCCGCCATCGAGGGCGCACGCCCTATTATCGAGATGCAATTTGCCGACTTCTCCTCTGTCGCTTTTAATCAAATTGTCAATCAGGCCGCCACCCATTTCTACCGAACCGGTGTCCCCATTCCAATCACCGTGCGTCTGCCCTCCGGAGGCACAGCTGGATCTGGACCTTTTCACAGTCAAAGCATGGAGGGCATCTATGCACAGTATCCGGGATTGGTGGTGGTGACGCCCGCAACCGTGGCTGACGCATATCATATGCTAGTCGACTCTGTGGCGCTCGATGACCCAGTTGTCTATTGCGAGCACAAGTTTCTCTACCGCTGGCTCAAAGCCGACACTATTCGGGGCGAGCATCTTCCCATTGGTCAAGCCAGCATCATTCGTCCCGGCAAACATGCCACCGTGGTGGCATACAGCGCGATGGTGCATGAAGCGGTTCGTGCAGCTGACCGGCTCATGCAGGATGGCTGGGAGATCGAAGTGGTTGACCTCCGCACCGTGAAACCGCTCGACATGGACACCGTTCTCGCCTCAGTTGCACGAACAGGTCGTCTCTTAGCCGTCGGCGAGGCCTTTCCCTGGGGTGGCGTCACTGCGGAGGTCGTATCACGCGTTTCCTCAGAGGGCTTCCACCTTCTCGATGCACCACCGCAGCGCCTCAACGCCCGCGACACCCCGGTTCCTTATCACCCCAACCTGTGGGCTGCCCACCGCCCCACACCTGAATCGATTTCCAACGCACTACATCAGCTGCTAAGATTCTAACAGACATACGTCATGCCCACTGTTCCTATCCTGATGCCACAGCTCGGAGAGTCTATCGCCGAAGCCACCGTCATTCGTCTTGGCGTTGCAGTTGGTGATGTAGTTCAGACCGACCAAGAAGTCATTGAAGTGGAAACCAACAAGGCGGTAATGAGCGTCACCACGCTCTGCGATGGGATTGTGGCCGAAATCCGGGCACAGGAAGGCATCTCCTATGCCGTTGGTAGCATACTCGGTACCCTTCAGGTCACCGAAGAAGAAGTCGCCCGAACCGGCGTGGATACCGTGGATTCTGTACCATCCACCGAGTCCACAGAAACTAAAACCGCTGAAACTTCCGTTCCAAGTGAAGGCAAGGAAGCCAACCTTCACTTCGCTGTCGATGACGCCGACACGTATACTGAGGCTGCTGCCGTTGTTCCGAGCGTAAAGGGCTTGCCGGTTCCTGCCGGCACCATGGGTGCCCACTACATCTCACCACGCATGCGCGCCCGCATGAACGAGCTTGGTATCCGCGAAGCTGATATCTCAGCGATTGCAGGCACTGGAGCAGGTGGTCGCGTGACTGTCGAAGACCTCGAGAAGTTTCTCACCTATCTTGAGAGCTGGCCGAGCGTGAAAGCCTCACCCATGCGCATGGCAGTAGCCGATGCCATGCGCCGTTCATGGACCCGTCCGCTTGCAACCGTGGGGATTCCGGCAGAGATCGATAAGCTTCTGGAGCATCGCCGTAGCCAGAATCCCAAACCCGGACTGACACTGTACCTATTGCGCGCATTTGCCGTCGCCATATCCGAAAATCCCACGTCCGCCGGGTATCTTATCGGCGACAAGATCGTCCACCCGCGTTCGCTCGATATTGGCCTCGCAGTTCAAGTCGAGGACGGCGTGGTCGTTCCGGTCGTCCGTCAACTTGACACCAAATCTATGTCTGACCTCGTTCAGGAATATGCAGACTTGGTGACCAAGGCCCGCGAGCGCCGAATCACCGAGGAGGATTGTAGCGGTGGTATCGCTACGGTAACCAACTTCGGCACCTTTGGACTGACCCTGGGCACGCCAATACCCCTACCCAATGAAACCCTCATCTTAGGTATCGGTGCGGGCGTGAAGAAGCCCGTGTGGAGTGAGGAGGCCCAGGCGTTTCTGGCCGCCACCATGGCAGACCTCTGCCTAACCTTCGACCATCGCGTGGTAGACGGCGGTGGCGCAGGCATATTGCTCGCTCGTGTTGCCGAGCTATTGCAAACTCCTGAAGCACTGTAGTCTGAGGTCTTTATGGTTCTTGACCGGGTCCTTTGAAAACCCTACCCACACCGTCTCATGGGTTTTGACACACTAGGGCTGGCCGAGCCGATTCAACAGGCCGTTGCCGAGTCGGGTTATACCGAGCCGACTCCAATTCAGGCGCAAGCCATCCCGATTGTTCTCGATGGCAAGGACGTCATTGGTGCATCCCAGACCGGAACCGGCAAGACCGCAGCCTTCGCCCTCCCCACCCTTTCCAAGATCGAGAAACTGGGCAAACCCCAGATCCTCGTGCTCGAACCCACCCGTGAGCTGGCCCATCAGGTGGCCGAACAGTTCGAGAAATACGGCAAGCACCTCGGCATCAAAGTCGCCCTCCTCTACGGGGGTGTCGGCCACGGTGCTCAAGACGAAGCACTCAAGGCCGGTGCCGACATCGTCGTCGCCACTCCTGGTCGCCTGATCGACCACTTCTACCGCACCACCATGCGTTTCGGTGCTCTCAAGGTGCTGATCCTCGACGAAGTTGATCGCATGCTCGACATGGGTTTCCTTCCTCAGGTCCGCAAAATCGTCAACCTATGCCCATGGGATGGCCGCCAGACACTCTTCTTCTCGGCCACCATGCCCCCGGCTATTCAGACCTTTGCCAAGTGGTGCCTTAACGATCCATCCGAGATCGAAATTGCCCGCACCTCCATTCCCGACACCGTCACCCACGCCTTCTATCCGGTGTCCATGGACCAGCGCGACGACCTGCTCCTGGAACTTCTCAAACGCACGGACTTCCACTCCATCATGATCTTCACCCGCACACGCCGCGAAGCCGATGCCGTGTGTGCGATGATCAAGGGCAGCGGTCACCCCAAGGTGGTAGCCATGCACTCCGATGTAAACCAGACCGACCGCATGAAAGCACTGGCCGGTTTCAAGGAGGGCACCTACGAGATCCTTGTTGCTACCGATGTCGCTGCGCGCGGCATCGACATTTCTGGTGTCTCCCACGTCATCAACTACCGCGTGCCCGAAAACGCCGAGGACTACGTCCACCGCATCGGTCGTACTGGCCGTGCGGAATCAGAGGGCGACGCCTTCACCATCCTCACCGCCGACGAGCTCGATTTCGCCGAGTCCGTTGAAATCTTCATCGATAAGAAGATCGAGCGCCGCAAACTCGAGAATTTCTCCTACGTGTACAGCGCGCTCATCGACGACGCACCTCCAACTCCCGTACGTCGTCGCAAGGGCGGTGGAGGGAAAAAGCGGCGTAGGTAAGCCGGCTGATTCGGGCTTTTCACACGCGGCCGGAGCGCGGATGATGTGGCATGCGCGTTCTTTCCATCGACCCTGCCGTTCGCAACACCGGCTATGCGGTCCTCGAAGGCACGCCCCAGGAGGCTAGGGTCCTCTGCTACGATGTCATATCAATACCGCAAAAGATTATTCAGTCGGGTGCACTCAGCTCGGTGAAGACCCATCTCGTGAACCTCATCAAGAAATACGAGCCCGACGAAGTAGCCGTGGAGGGCATCATTTACGTTCAGAGCCATCGCACCGCCATCTCCATGGGAGCCGCCCGTGCCGCGGCGATGATCGCCGCCGCTGATCACGGCCTACCCATTTACGAATACTCGCCTACCAAGGCGAAGAGCGCCGTCGTGGGTAATGGGCGCGCCGACAAGGCTCAGGTGGCCTTCATGGTACGTGCCCTCCTCGGCCTCTCCGAAACCCCTCCCGCTGACGCCGCCGATGCTCTCGCCATTGGCATCGCCCACCTGCAAGCCTCCGACCCGGTAAAGGCCAAAGTCCTCGACCGTAAACTCATCTGATGCCTGATCTTATCCATCTCGCCGAATCCATTGGCTACGAAGCTGGCCTCGAGCTTCAGCAGGACACCGTTGCTCGCATACTCGCCGAGGAACAGGGCGAGACCATCCTCTTGCTCGAGCACGAACCGGTTTACACCATCGGCCGCCAGCGCGATCAAAGTTCGCTGGGCACGCCCGCTCAACTACCCCACCCCGTATTTGAAACCAACCGCGGCGGTCAGGCCACCTATCACGGACCCGGTCAACTTGTGGGCTACCCCATTCTCGACCTCACCGAGCGCGGCAAGGATCTCCACGAGCATCTGCGCCTGATCGAAGAAGCCCTAATCAATGGCTGCGCAGAGTTCGGTGTCACCGCAGGTCGCCGCGAAGGGATGACCGGTGTGTGGGTGGAGGATCGCAAGTTAGCCTCGATAGGTGTCGGTGTGCGCAAGTGGGTCAGCATGCACGGCTTCGCCATCAACATTACCAAGGAGTCATTACCCCCCTTCCTCGCCATCACTCCCTGCGGTCTGGATGGCGTTTCGATGACCTGCCTCGCCAGCGAAGCGAAAACCGACATCAGCATGAATGAAGCCGTCGAAGTCTTCGGCGAGGCAATGGAGAAGGTGTTGAAGTAATCAGTTCTTCACATCAATGGATCCCAGGCCCCTGGGATGATTACCTTGATTGAACTGAGCCACCATTTTGATCTTCTTGATCATATTCTCGCGATCCAGCGGCTTCCAATCTCCTGAATAACCGTGCCCTCCTGACATGGATTCATACCCACCTTCATGAAGCCGAAATTGAATCACATCATCAGAAGGACTCGAGTTGAGTGAGAACCGAATATGATCACTCAGAATACTGAGAAGATAATCCGCTGCGGCTTCATTCTGATAATCCAAGATTTTGAACCTGTAAATCATCAGAGGTCCGGCATCACGAACCTCAACAATTTCAATACTGGGGTGTTCAATCTGCATCACCCCAACCTGTTTACTTCTCCGCCCGAATCGAAGTCGAACGCCCGTGGGCATCAAGCCCCTCGATGCGCGCGAACTCTTCCACCACGGACAATGAGTTCTTCACCGCCTTCTTGCCCATCTTGACGATGCTGGTGCGGCGTTGGAACTGATCGGCGCGAAGTCCCGAGAAGGAGCGTCCAGCACCACCCGTCGGCAGGGTGTGACTGGGACCGGCGAGGAAGTCACCCACGGCCACGGCCGAGAGATTGCCAAGGTAGATGGCACCGGCGGTGCGCACCTTGGGCAGCCAGAACTTTTCGTCTTCAACAACCAGCGACAAGTGCTCGGGTGCGAAGTCGTTGCTGATGTTGATGGCGGCGGAAATGGAGGTGGTGTGCAGCATGAAGGTTCCCTTCTTGAGCACCTTGCGGATGATCTTGGCGCGAGACAGGGTCTTGAGCTGTTTATCGATGGACTTTTGGACCTTGTTGATGAGTGCCTTGGAGTTGCTCACAAAGCCAACCACACTGTCGCCACCATGTTCGGCCTGCGCGAGCATGTCGGCGGCGATAAAGTCCGGGTCGCCAGTCTTGTCGGCAACGATGAGGATCTCACTGGGTCCGGGAAGCAGGTCGATGGAGACGGCACCCACCAATTGTCTCTTCGCTTCCACCACGAAACTATTGCCGGGACCGAAGATCCGGTCGACAGGAATGCAGGAGCGTGTGCCAAGCGCCATCGCAGCGATGGCTTGAGCACCCCCCACTTTGAGAACCTCCTGCACGCCGCAGCGTTTGAGGGCGTAAAGTAGTTCCGGGTTTACAGTGCCGTCACTACCGCACGGCGTGGCGGCCATAATCTGAGGCACTTTGGCTGCTCTTGCAAAACCCGCTGTCATCAGTGCAGTAGAGACTAATGGAGCCTTGCCGCCCGGCACGTAAACACCTACCCGGTCAAAGGGCGTGAACCGCTCGCCGACAGTAGCACCCTCTGCGTTTTTGGCAGTCCAGTCCTTGCGCAGGCTGTGCTTCGCGAAGGACTGAATGTTGGCCAGACTGCGCGTGATGGCCTTGCGAGTAGCGGGTTTCACAGCCTTTTCGGCGTCGGCGAATTCCTTTTCACTCACCCATAGGCCTTGGGGACTGAGCTTGGCCCCATCAAATCGCTTGGTCAGCTCGATTAAAGCCTTATCGCCGCTCTTACCGACCTTTTCTATGATCTTGGCCACGGTGGAGCGCAGCTCGGTCTCGGGAATGGCGCGGCGCTGCAAACGTCGCACGAAGCGGTCGTAGGCTGCGTCCTTGTAGCTTAGAATCTTCATTGGGCGCGGCACCATGCATCTGGATTCGACCGCTGCCAAGTCCCAATGAGATTGGAAATCTTCATAGAAAGCAATGCCCACTCAGCGATAAGGGCGGCTTACACAGGAACCACCATCCAGCTCAGTGGAGACAATACTCAACTACAGCAACTCATTAATAGATTAGTAGACTTTACAAGATACTAATGTTTAATCCATGATCCTGCCTGTTGCGACAATGTCGCGATTTAGACCACTCGTCCATGATGCGCGGAATTGCTTCTTTCGTATTCGTCAACCATTGACGCTGCACGCCTAAGACCCTAATTTGCGCCACCTTTTCCTTACCCCATGAGTGCCTCCCAAAGTGCGTTCCAAGAGAAGAAAGCCGCTGTTGTCCGTTTCGCAGGCGATTCTGGAGATGGCATGCAAGTCGTCGGTGAGCGTTTCACCGATACCAGCGTCACCGTTCCCAATTCCATCGCTACCTTCCCAGATTATCCAGCGGAAATCCGCGCCCCAATTGGCACCATCGCGGGCGTCTCTGCCTTCCAGGTCCACTTCGGCGCACAGACCGTGCTGACCCCTGGTGATGAGCCAGATGCTCTCGTGGCCATGAACCCCGCTGCCTTAGCCGTCCACCTGGACGACCTGGCCGAGGGCGGATTGCTCATCGTAAACAACTCATCCTTCACTGAGGCCAACCTCAAGATGGCCAATTACGCCTCCAATCCGCTGGACGATGATGAGCTGAAGAAAAACTACGAATTATTATCCATCGATATCTCAGGCCTGGCTGTTGAGGCCCTCAAGGAAAGTGAGCTGGCGATGAAGGATAAGCTGCGCACGAAGAACTTCTTCGCACTCGGTTTCACCTACTGGGTCTATGGCCGCCCACTGGAGCCCACCATCAACTTCATCAACGACAAGTGGGGCAAAAAACTCCCCGATGTCGCCGAGGCCAACATCAAGGTCCTCAAGGCTGGTTACTTTCTCGGCGAGACTACCGAGATCACCCGCAACCGCTACATGGTCAGCCGCGCGGAAGTCGCGCCTGGCACCTACCGCAAGATTTCAGGTAACGAAGCCCTCGCACTTGGCCTCATCGCCGGTGCCCGCAAGGCCGGCCGCGACCTGACTTTCTCCGGTTACCCCATCACTCCCGCCTCGTCGGTTCTGGAAGCCCTCGCCAATTACAAACACTATGGCGTAAAGACGGTGCAGGCCGAAGATGAAATCGCTGCCATTGGAGTGGCTCTGGGAGCTAGTTTTGCCGGTGACATCGGTGTCACTGCCACTTCTGGCCCCGGCATGTGTCTCAAAGGCGAGTTCATGGGCCTGGCCACCATTACCGAACTGCCGCTCATCATCATGGATATCCAGCGCGGCGGCCCCTCCACAGGCCTACCAACCAAAACCGAGCAGTCCGATCTGCTACAGGCTCTTTACGGGCGGCATGGTGAGAGCCCTATGCCTGTGGTTGCCCCCAACTCCCCATCCGACTGCTTCCGTGCGGCTTTCGATGCCATGCGTATTGCTATCAATTACAACACCCCTGTGATTCTGTTAAGTGATGGTTACATCGCCAACGGTTCTGAGCCCTGGAACATTCCGAGTGAAGATAGTTTGCCCGACATCAGCCGGCCCTTCGCCAAGGAAGGTGAACCCTACTTACCTTACAAACGCGATCCAGAGACCCTCGCCCGCACACAGGCCATCCCCGGCCAAAATGGCCTCGAGCACCGCCTCGGTGGTCTGGAGAAGGACGAAACTGGCGCCATCAGCTACGAGGCCGAGAACCATCAGGAAATGACTCGCCTGCGTGCCGCAAAGGTAGATGCCATCGCCAAGTCCAATCCCGAGCTTATAATTCGCGGCAAGAAGACCGGCAAGCTACTTGTCATTGGTTGGGGTGGCACCCATGGTGCCATTGCCTCCGCCGTCGATGGCCTCCATAAAGAAGGCTTCGACAATATCTCCAGCGTCAACTTGCGCTACCTCAATCCGCTGCCCGCGGACCTAGAAGAACTCATCAAAGGCTTCGATAAAGTCCTCGTGCCCGAACTAAACTCGGGTCAACTCGCCATGATCCTACGCGCCAAGTTCCTGGTTGATGCCAAGAGTATGAACAAGGTAGAGGGCCGCCCCTTCAAGGTCACCGAAGTTCAGAACCGCATCCTCGAAGTCCTCGGAGACTAACCACTATTCATTCAAGATCATGTCTGCTCAACCCGCCGCACCCCCAGAGGAATTAAAGCGTAAAGATTTCATGACACCCAACGACGTTCGTTGGTGCCCAGGTTGTGGTGACTATGCCATCCTCAATTCCCTGCAGCGTACACTTCCCGACTTGGGAATTAAGCGTGAGGACTATTGCATCATTTCGGGCATCGGCTGCTCCAGTCGCTTCCCATACTACATGCAGACCTATGGTTTTCACACCATTCATGGTCGTGCTCCCAGTGTGGCCACTGGCGTGAAGGTAGCCAACCCCGACCTCTCCGTTTGGATTATTACTGGTGATGGCGATGGCCTCAGTATTGGAGGCAACCACACCCTGCATCTGCTGCGCCGTAATTTGGATGTGAATGTATTGCTCTTTAACAATCGCATCTACGGCCTGACCAAGGGCCAATACAGCCCGACTTCTCCAGAAGGCACTCGCACAAAAACCACTCCCACCGGCTCCATCGACTACCCAGTGAACCCACTGCTTTTTGCACTGGGTGCTGAAGCCACGTTCATCGCACGCACTGTGGACAACAATCCAAAACACATGGTCGAGACCTTCAAAGCCGCCCACGCGCACAAAGGTGTTTCATTTGTCGAAGTCTTTCAGAACTGTGTGATCTTCAACGACGGCGCCTTCGACGA
>JBMYMN010000063.1:0-13864 GCA_049597355.1 Luteolibacter sp. | reverse complement strand
CAAAGAACGGCAACGTTACCGGAGTGCTTGAGTTATCCGAATTGCGCAAGCAGCTGACGGATAAAAAAGACGCTGCCGAAGTACTCAACGGTATTGCACATCACCCCGAAACTGGGCATCTCTGGGTGACTGGCAAGAACTGGTCCGAGATGTTTGAAATCAAACTGAAGTGATCCCTAGTTCTTCTTAAAGATGAGCGCCCGCGCTCCCCATGTGTAATTCCATCCGGACCATACGGTCATTACCAAGGAGGCCCACAGTGAGCCGAAGGTCAGCCAGCCATCTGGATTCGAAAGGTATTGAAAGAGTCTCACCCAAGGGTTCTCAGGGCTGAAGCCTTGATAGGCGAAGTGATGCAAGCAGGTGATGCAGAAGCAAAGTTGGGCTCCGGTCTTCCATTTGCCGAGATGGTCAGCGGCGATGACCTGATTGGCCTCGACTGCCAACTGACGCAGTCCGGTTACGAGGAACTCGCGGCCAATGATGACCACCGTGATCCACACCGGGCAGATCCTTGAGCCATCTTCGAGCACCTGAGCGGTGAGGTAGACGTAGGCGGCACTGACAAGAATTTTATCGGCAAGGGGGTCGATCAGCTTTCCCATGTTGGTGACCAAGCCCAATTTGCGGGCCAGGTAGCCGTCGAGAAAGTCGCTGATGGCCGCGATCACAAAGGCCACCAAGGCGATCCAGTGGCCCAAAGGAGTCTGCATCGCAGCGCCGCCAATAAAGACTGCGGTAAGGACTAGGCGGGCGACGGTGATGCTATTGGGGAGATTCACGTGAGAGGACTGTGAACCATGAGTGCCGGATGCACAACCCCTCGGGATGTGGTAATCCGGCCACATGATCCCGCTTTTTTCCCTCCAAACCCTTGCCAGCGGGGATGGGCTGAGTTACCTCCTACGCCGCTATGGCTGACTTACGCGTTTTGGTATCAGATCCGATCTCTGAACTGGGGGTCGAAGCTCTCCGGCAGGCCGATGGAATTTCGGTTGACGTGAGCACGGGATTGCCTCCCGAAGAACTACTCAAAGTGATTGGTGACTACGACGGCTTGGTGGTCCGCTCTCAGACCAAAGTGACCCCCGAGGTCTTTGCTGCTGCTTCAAATCTCAAGGTGATCGGCCGTGCCGGTGTAGGGGTGGATAACATTGACCGTAGCTGCGCCACCGACAACGGGGTGGTGGTCATGAATACCCCCAGTGGGAACACCATTTCCACGGCTGAGCACGCTTTTAGTCTGATGCTCTCACTCGCCCGCAACATCCCGCAGGCTCATGCATCCATGATTGCAGGCCGCTGGGACCGCAAGCTCTATACCGGTGTTGAAATGAACGGCAAGCGGTTGGCGATTTTGGGTATGGGCCGCATCGGCTCCGAATTCGCCAAGCGCGCTCAGGCTTTCGGTATGACTGTGGTGGCATTCGATCCTTTCCTCACGACCGCCCGAGCCAAATCGCTAAAGGTTGAGCTCGCCGAAAGTCCTGACGAAGCCCTGAAGGGTGCTGACGTGGTGACTCTTCACATTCCCATGACACCGGAGACCAAGCATATTCTCAATAAGGAGCGCATGTCGCGGATGAATAAGGGTGCCCTCATTGTCAACTGCGCACGTGGTGGTTTGGTCGACGAAGCGGCCGCTAAGGAACTGCTCGATGATGGACATCTCGCGGGTATTGCCCTCGATGTTTATGAGCAAGAGCCACCAGATGCTGACTTTCCCTTGTTCGAAGCACCCAAAGCCGTTTTCACCCCGCATTTGGGAGCTTCGACTGCTGAAGCTCAGGAGAATGTCGGTATCGATGTCGCGCATCAGGTGAAGGACTACCTTCTCACCGGCGAGATCCGCAACGCTGTCAATATGCCCAATCTGGATAGCGAGACCTTGGAGAGTATTGGTCCCTACCTCGATCTAGCCACTTCGCTCGGCAAAATGCTCGCCAAGATTGCACCGTCGCAATGCGATAGCCTGCAGGTATCCTACCTTGGCCCAGTTTCCGACCTCGACACAGAACTGATTACCCGCCAGACCCTCACCGGCTATCTCGCTGGTGCCCACAACGAGGCTCAAGTGAACCTGGTCAATGCCCCGGCCGTTGCCAAAGAGCATGGCTTGGAAGTTGGTGAGTCGACGGTTGCCTTAGCCACCAACTGCACGGAACTCATCGAGGTGACTGCGATTAAGGGAACAGAAACTTGCCGCGTGGCTGGAACTTTCTATGGTAAGTCGGCTCGTATCGTGCATATCGCTGGACACAACGTGGAGACCAGTCCGAGTGGTCGCTTGCTCTTTGTTGAGAACGATGATCGCCCGGGCATTGTAGGTCAGGTTGGCACCATGCTTGGCGAAGCCGAAGTGAACATTGCCAATATGGCACTCAGTAGGACTGAGGATCATAGCCGTGCGGTAACCGTGATTGAGGTAGATACCAAGCCTTCAAAGCAACTGCTCGACACCCTTAAGTCCACTCCGGGAATCATCCGTGTGCTGAGCTTTGAGCTTTGAGCTCTATGCCATGACCCGTCCCTCAATCCTTAGGTCCAGGGAGTTGAGTGACCTTTCAGGCTCTAAAAATATCGACAAAATCGCGTTGCCAATCCCAATCCCGGCCCTCTAAGCTATACCCAGCATGAAAAAACTCCTCGTTTTCACAGTCGCATCCCTTGCGCTCACGATGGCAGCTCCAGCAGACATCCAAAACCCTCCGGGTGCCCAATACACGCCGACCCGCAAGCTGGGTCGCGCTCTCAGTAACATTCTATACGGCTTCGTAGAAGTGCCTGAGCAGATTGTTCGCAAAACTGGCACTTATGGCCGAAAAGGTGGTTGGAGCTGGGGTGTTACCGAAGGCTTCAAGCGCTCAGGCCAACGCCTTGGATACGGATTCCTTGAGTTGATTACCTTCCCATTCCCAACCAATAGCGGTACATTCCGACCCATGTACCGTCAATGTGGTCGCGATAACCGCATCGAAATGAATCACACACAAGGTCTGTCGGAATTTCCCCCCGAGCTAGGTTTCGAAACCTACTTCCGTCACAATCGTACACAAAAATACTGATTGCTCACGATCAACCGTTTCCTCTCATTTGAGTCCATTCATTGTGAGTCCGATCCGTTGATAGCGGATCGGACTTTCTTTTGAGAGTGCCTGGGGTGTCCGAGTAAGTACCGCTCTTGGGAGCTACTTCTTGTGCCATTTTTTCTTCCACTCTGGCTCCTGTGGCTTGTAGGTCGATGCGGGAAGTTCATCGTCAAACTCGGATCTTTGACCAATGCCGCGCATCAGGCTGCTGAGTTCCTTGGCTTCCTCCAGAAGTTCCCTCATCTTGTCCGAGTCGAGATTGGGCTTCTTGAGCGCTGCTTTCACTGCTGCATCACGTTTTTGAAGCACCGTGCCAGAGAGCAGGGCGAGGGCATGTTCAGCAGCCTGCATGGCATCTTCCGGTGCCCCCTCCAAACCTGCTTTGCCCATCAGGGCCTGACGGTCGGCTTCAGGGAGACTACCTACGAAAGCGTTGATGGATGCTGCAGATGTTGGATCGGGAGCCGCCCCAAGGATGGTCTCTAGCAGCGAGATTCCCTCCACCCAGCGGGCTGCCTCGTGAATGGTCTCGAATTGCTCGCCGAGCAAGTTCTGGGCGGTTTCCGAGGTGAGTGATAGGTGGCAAAGGAATGCGACAATGCGATGAAGTGGTGTCGGTTGTGATGCCACTCTTTTGTGCTCCTCCGGCTGGGTATTGTGAAAGCTGCGCTGAGGCTTGGATTTGACGCGTGCGATCTCTTCGCGAAGAGATTGGGAGGATGTCTGCAGGTGTGCGACCACCGTGTTGATATGGTTTTCGCGTGCAGCGACATCACCAATCAAAGCAAGAATTTCAGTACACTCGGAGAGTGCCGCAGTGCGTTGTGCCGGGTCGTTGAGCATTCCTTGTGCGCGGGCATGGTCGAGTTTGAAATCGAAGAATTCCTTGGCCTCGTCCAGCAAGGCGCGAAAGGCCTCGGTGCCGTGTTGCTTGAGATAGGTATCGGGGTCCTCACCTTCGGGCATGCAGACCACGCGCATGGACAGTCCGGCTGGTGCAAGCTCGCGAAACAGGCGTTCGGAAGCGCGCACCCCCGCAGCATCCGCATCATAGCACGCCACCACGTGGCTAGTGTATCGTTTGAGTAGGCGGGCATGTTCCTCGGTGAAGGCCGTGCCGAGGGGGGCTAGGGCGTGTTCGATGCCTTGTTCGTGACATGAGATCACGTCGAGTTGGCCTTCGCATAGCAGAGCGGCCTTCTCTTTGAGGATGGGCTTGCGAGCTTTATCGAGTGCGTAAAGAGTACGAGACTTACGGAAAATTGCGGTTTCGGGCGAGTTGATGTATTTTCCGGTGTTCTTATTTTCCCGCAGTTGGCGGCCACTGAAGGCGATGACATCACCGATTTCGTTGCAGACCGGAAACATCAGGCGGTCGAGGAAGCGAACGAACAGCCCCGCAGCAGGATTATGTTCATCGCGCAGGTTACAGATTCCCGAATCCTTGAGCTCGCGGCCTGTGAATTTCTTTTCTCGGGCAAACTCCAGAAAACGCTGCGGTTTGTCCGGCATCCAGCCGATTTTCCAATTCTTGGCCATCTCACTTCCAAAGCCACGAGATTTCAGATAGTTACGGGCGTGTTCCGCAGCTTCACGATGAATATCGAGCAGTCGACCTTTGCGACGCCGCTTCTGTTCGGCTTTTGGATCATTTTGTTCTTCTTGAAGAGGGACACCAGCACGTTGGGCCAGCTTGCGGACAGCCTCAGTAAATGGCAGATTCTCATAGTCTCGGACAAATGTGATGGCGTCTCCATTGGCTCCACAACCAAAGCAATAGTAGGATTGACGGCTCGGGTTGACATAAAAGGAGGGGGTCTTCTCATTGTGGAACGGACAACAGGCCTTAAACTGCGCTCCAGAGCGTTTGAGCGGCACGTAGGAATTCACAAGATCGACAATGTCAGTTGCATTGAGGACTTGTTCGATATTCTCCCTAGGTATGATCGCCATGGCTCGTGCAACTTTACTGCTATGGAAAGCTGTCGACAACCCCACTCGGCAAAAATTGTCTATTGGCCCCGAATGGCTTGCAATCTGGTATGGAAGACCCTAATCATCCCGCCCCGATCGGGTAGCGCCGCGGTAGCTGGAATTTCATCGCTCGCTTAGCTCAGTGGTAGAGCACATCCTTCACACGGATGGGGTCAGTGGTTCGAACCCACTAGCGAGCACCAGCAATCATTTTGAATCGATTTGTTTTCTGAGCAGTAGGCTTTCATCTCGATTCGATAGTCACTCATTTGAAGCAGTTTGCCCCCCAGCATGACCCGCGCGTTAAGGCCTTGATCATGCAGCCGGATAGATCGATGGAATGTCACCAAAATCTGGCAAAAGAACTGGCTGAGCAGTTTTGATGATGTACATATCACCAATATGGTTGCCGAGGTCTGGCAATACGTGAAGGTAAGCATCCATTTCAACACGCCAAATGAATGAGTTTTTTCGAGGTTTATGGATGCTAGGGCTGACGGCTCTGTGTTTGTCCGCATGTAAGCCGCTACTTCCCACGCAGCAGGCGTCCTCCGCAGATACTGCGCCCATATCCTCCTTAACCGAAAATGAGGCGTCCCCTCTAAATTCGATATCAGACTCGGCCGCTGGACCGGCGGGGATTCTCCTCTATTGCTACCATCAGGGTGAAATCCATGTGCTTGTAGCTAACGACCGATTCGGGAAACGAGGTTGGGGTGGCTTTGCTGGTGGCGAACACAAGGGTGAGACTACGGCGATGACCGCTGCGCGTGAAACCCATGAGGAGACACGTGGCTACTACGATCAGATGAAGCTGTTTCGCCAGATCAAAGACCAGAAGCCATTTCGGCAGTGGGGTTTCAGCCTCTACTTTGCCGAGGTGCCCTACGTGCCAGCCAAGGTCATCATGGACCACCCGCTAACAAGACTCAGTCTGGCTTACATGGAAACCCAGCACTATGCGTGGGTGCCATTTGTGGAGTTGGAGCCATTACTTGCCAAAAAAAACATCACTCCGCAGGATCTGAAGATTCACGCGCGTCATCTCCAAGCCAATTCCAGATCAGATTCTTACTGGCGAATTTGGATTGATAACATGCGGCAGGTGTATCTGAAAGATGGCTTTCCATGGAATCCTTAGTGAGACTTACCCAATGAACATAAAACATATCGGCTACCTTCTTATTGCCATCGGGCTGCTGGGCGTCTGCCATGCGGCCAAACCAAACTTCATCATCATCATGGCCGATGACATGGGCTATGGTGATGCAAGTTGTTATGGTGGAGATATTCAGACTCCGCATCTGGACCGCATGGCGAGGGAGGGGATGAAGTTCACCGACTTTCACTCCAGCGGTAATGTGTGTAGCCCCACGCGTGCAGGTCTTTTGACTGGGCGTTACCAGCACAGAGCTGGCATCCCTGGGGTGATTTTTGCCGATCCCAAGATGGCTGCGTACTATCATGGCCTCAATCCAGATGTTGAAGTCACTTTTTCCAAGTTACTGAAGGAGACAGGATATTCCACGGCCATTTGTGGCAAGTGGCATCTCGGCTACACCAAAAACTTTAACCCCGTACATCACAAATTCGACCGCTTTAATGGATTTATCAGTGGTAACATTGATTTTCACTCCCACTACGATCGCATGGAGGTTTTCGATTGGTGGGAAAATCTCGAGCTGAAGAAAGAGAAGGGCTACTCCACTCATCTCATCACCAAGCATGCCCTAGATTTCATCGAGAAAAGCAAGGATACCCCGTTCTGTCTTTACGTAGCGCACGAGGCGGTGCATTCACCTTGGCAAGGACCCAATGATCCACCGCAGCGTGGTCCCAACAAGAAGCCCGGCATCAAGTTTGCCGATCGTGGACGGGCATTCGCTGAGATGTTGGTCGAAATGGATAGGGGAGTGGGTCAGATCCTCGACAAGTTAGTGGAGCTGAAGCTCGAAAAGAATACGTTTGTCTTTTTCCTCTCTGACAACGGCCCGGCAGGCGGTTCGGCCGGTCCACTGCGTGGCCGTAAGGGCAGTAATTGGGAAGGCGGTCATCGCGTGCCTGCGCTGGCGTGGTGGCCTGGCACCATACCTGCAGGGAAGACCACAGATCAATTGGCCATTAGTCTTGATTTGATGCCAACCATGTTATCCATGGCCAACATGAAGGGGCCGGATGGTCACGCCTTCGACGGTATCGATCTTACGCAGCTCCTGAAAGAAGAGAAGGTATTGGCAGAGCGTAGTCTCTTTTGGTATGGCACTAATCCAAACAGCATGATGGCCATGCGCCATGGCGATTGGAAATTGATGCTTGGTGTCGAGGGTAAGGAAAAAGGCTTCATCGGCCTCTATAACCTCGCCGAGGACCTCGGTGAGAAAAATAACCTCGCGAATCAGCACGCAGCACGCGTAGCGGACATGAAAAAGGCGCTGGAGGCATGGCATAAAGAGGTGAGCATGGACTCAACTCCTCAACGCCGCCACGCTTCTCCAGCGCCTTGATTTCAAAAGCACAGTCCATTGTGCGTTGGAAAGGATTATACTGCCAGATGATTGGGTGCCTCACTCGTGCTGCCTTGGACGAAGAGGTCTCCTTGATAGTTCTGGCTAAGAATGCGGCGTCCGAGAAGATTGTTGATGGAATCCAATACTTCACAGGGTGTTAGCCGGTAACGCTTGGAGATTTCACTCGGGCATAATATGCGGTCACCTGGCTTCAGCTGACCTTCTGTCACACCTTTCATAATGGCGTCTTCAAGTGGTTTGGGTTGCTGATCAATCCGATTGAGCTGGTTTAGGAAGTGGCGGGGAATAGGTTGATTCATCATTGGTGAACTGGTGTTGTTAATCCTTAGAACCACCAGACTGAGAAATATTTGAAAAAACTGCCGTTTTTACGGATTCATTACATAAGAGAGAATTTACGCCATGAAGCGCTTCATGATTTTAATGCACATCGTATTCAATGTGCAGGCCGCCGCAGCTGAGATAGATGGAAAGCCGTGGACCTGCCATACGATTGATGATTCCTCTGATGGTGCCGATGGCGTTAAGATCGCTGATATCAATGCGGATGGGCTTTTGGATGTCACCACGGGTTGGGAGGAAGGGGGAGTCACACGGGTTTATCTCAATCCAGGTGCCGCTAAAGTCAAAGAAAAGTGGCCAGCGGTAACCATCGGCAATACACCTTCGGTGGAAGATGCTGTGTTTGTTGATTTGGACGGCGATGGTGCGATTGATGTGGTCAGTAGTTGTGAGGGAGATGAAAAGTCCATGCGTGTACACTGGGCGCCTAAAATGAAAGAGGGCCTGCTCGAACCCGAGAGATGGAAACAGGAAGTGATTGCAGCACCCAAAGTGGCTGACCAACAGTGGATGTATGCCATGCCAGCACAGATAGATGGTCAACGCGGAGTGGATCTGGTCGCCGGATCCAAGAACAAGGGTGCACAAGTAGGGTGGCTGGAGTCTCCAGAAAATCCACGCGATCTCAGTGCGTGGAAGTGGCATCCGATTGCACCGGCTGGATGGATTATGTCAATCTGGCCAGTAGACATGGATGCGGATGGTGACGCTGATGTCGTAGTGTCGGATCGTCGGGGCAAGATGCGTGGTTGCCATTGGTTTGAAAATCCAGGCCAAGGAGAAGAGCAAAAACAGATGTGGAAGCCGCATTCCATGGGGGCTCACGATAAGGAGGTCATGAGCATGTGCTTGGCCGATTTGGATCACGATGGTCTTCAAGATGCCTTGGTGGCGGTGAAAGACATGAACATTCTCTGGTTGCGTCGTCTTGATGCCGCGGGGAAGTCTTGGGAGACTCATGTGATCAATGCCGATCATGGTGCGGGCAATACACGTGCCGTGCGGGTGGCCAATCTAACTCGTGATCATCATGCGGACCTGCTGGTGACCACGTGGATCGCCGACGGCAAACACGGTGTATTCTGGTTGGAAGGAGATGGAACCCCGCTGGACGGTGGCTGGAAATTTCATCAAATCAGCGGCACTGAAAAGGGGAGCAAATTCGACCGCATCGAACTGTTGGATATTGATGGGGATGGCGGACTGGATCTCCTGACATGCGAGGAAAATGAGGGTCCAAGTAGCCGCGGAATGGGAGTGATTTGGTATCGAAATCCCATCGGCAAGGTTCAATACTGACGATTCTCGTTTGTTTCATGAAGTATCGGTAACGAAATACGTGGACAGGCCCTTAGGGATTGGCATCTTTTAATTCGTCCAAGTCGTATTTGGACGACATTTCTTAAGTTAAACCAAAATCTACCTATGAAAAAACTGCTGATCACCGGTCTCGTTTTTGCCACCACTGTGTTGAGTATCCACGCCGCCGATCCTGGCACTGCTGCTCCCGCATTCGAACTCAAGGATCTCAAAGGCAACGCTGTATCCTCTGAGGCCCTCAAGGGCAAAGTAGTAGTCCTTGAATGGGTGAACTTTGGATGTCCATTTGTGAAGAAGCACTACTCCGGTGGCAATATGCAGGGTCTGCAAAAGACCGCTGCTCAAAAAGGTGCCGTCTGGATCACCATCAACTCTTCCGCCGAAGGCAAGGGTGGTTACATGCCCGCGGGAAAGATGGCTGCTGAAGTCAAGAAGCAGGGCAATGCCGCCACTCACTTCTGCATGGATACCGACGGCAAGGTCGGTAAAGCCTACGGTGCTAAGGTCACTCCTCACATGTTCATCATCGATGCTGCCGGCAAGGTCGCTTACAACGGCGCGATTGACTCCAAGGCATCCACCAAGGCATCCGACATCGAAGGTTCCGACCCGCTCTTCAAGAATGCCCTCCACGCCGTGATCGGTGGCAAGGAAGTGGCCAACGCCAAGAACAAACCGTATGGCTGCGGCGTGAAATACTGATCTTCAAGCACATTGGTGGCTTCCAGACACCTCGGCCCCCAAGGCACCCTGGCTCTCGCCGGGGTGTTTTTTTGTATCTGTGGCTTGCCCGCAGGGTGAGTTCCCTTCATGGAGAGGGAGTGACACGCGATCTATCCACTGACCCTGCGTGGGAAGAAAAGGATCTGGGGCAACCGCTCCCGGATTCTATCCATGCGTGTTCAGTCAGTTTGCCGACCTGGAATTCGGTGATCGGTTATGAAGAGGGAAGGGAGAAAGTCATCAAGAAGATGCGCTTGGGTTATCCGCGTTTCTTCAGGCATCCCGCCGTGGAGCGCGTATTCGAGGAGGCACACAAGGAGGTCGCGAATGGTGATGAGGTGGTCTATGTCCTGCCCACCCGCAACTCGGTGCAGCGCGCCCATCGTTTCATCGAGCGCCAGTCCAAGGCTGCCGCGCGCATTTCCAGCTTTCATGGATTGCAGGCATTGATCGTGCCTGCCAAGGCCGCCGAAGACGCGGAGTTTTATTGGCGAACCTCGGGAGAGGTCATTAGCAGCCGCCAAGCGCAGGATTATCTCGACGGCAAGCTGCGGGAGGACTCGAAGTCCGCACTGCTGGTGAAAACTCTCTGCCGCTACACCGGCGCCGACGTCGAGGACACCTTCGTGTTCTCCAGCGGAATGTCCGCGGTGACTTCTGTTTTGAAGGCTCTTCCGGGTGTCATGGATGGCCGCAAAACCCTGCAGTTGGAGTTTCCTTATGTTGATTGCCTCAAGGTGCAAAAACTCTTCGGGGCGGGTGTGGTCTATCTGAATGAAGCAGTAGGTGAGTCTTTTGATGAGGCACTGATGCGAATCCGCTCGGGTGAGTTTGGCGGCGTATTTACTGAAGTGCCGAGCAATCCATTGTTGCGAACGGTTGACTTGGAGCGTGTGGCGGAGGCCTGCTTACAGGGTGGAACACCATTCATCGTAGACGATTCAGCGAGTGGCCCTTATAATGTCGACGCTCTGCGTTATGCCGATGTGGTCACTGGTAGCCTTACCAAGTGGGTTTCTGGAGCAGGCGATGTCATGGCTGGTATGGTTTCGGTGCGTCCTGATTCGAGATTTGCGGCCGATATCAAGCAAGCCGTGGCTGCTGATGCAGAGGAAACCGCGCCGCTCTACGCAGCTGATGCGGAGGTTCTGACGGCAAATATTCGTGGCTATGCCAAACGCATGCGAACCATCAATGCCAATGGACGCAAATTGGCCGAATGGTTGGATCAGCATCCTGCTGTGGGTAAGGTCTGGTATCCTGGACTGCAACAGCGGGAGAACTATGACCTGATCAAACGTCAGAAAGGAGGTTATGGTGGCTTGGTTTCATTTGTGCTCAGTAACGCCAAGCGCACCAGTAGGGTCTATGACGCGCTTAAACTGAACAAAGGGCCCAGCTTTGGAACGCCCTTCACCTTGGTTTGCCCTTATGTAATGCTTGCCCACTACCACGAGACGGAGTGGACCGATGCCTGTGGCGTGCCAACCCAGTTGCTTCGCATCTCATGCGGGCTTGAGTCCTTCGAAGACATCAAACAGCCTTTTGAAGAGGCCTTTAAAGAAGGCCTCTGATTGCATGAAGTCGTTCTCCGGATCTGGAAAACTGTATCCTGCTTTTGTTTTTCTCACAGTAACCCGGGTAGGGATGATAGCTGTGGGGGTGACTCGAAGTGATCGTCGAGAAAGCGGCGCCATGAATCGCGTGTGGCCTCAGATAGGCTCTCAGTCATTCGTTCCGTGCATTCACCGCAGATGAGAAGTGGCAGAGGTCCCATGTCGATTTCACCATTTGGTTTCAGCAAGACCGACGTCGAGTAACCATCAGTTTTCTCGGATGGAAAGCCGCAGACCACACATTTTTTCATGCGCGATTCAGGGTCGGCGACGAACTGCTGTAGACGTTCTTCCCATGGAATCTCATTTTCGAGAAAGTCACGAACAGCCATTTTGGATTCCTCCGAGAATTCCTCGCTGGCTTCTTCTCGGCATTTCTCACAGATGGCATATTCCAAAACACATTCACCTTTGTGGAATTCTTTATTAATCAGCCAGCCAGAATCGAGTTCTATCAGTGGCATCTTGCAGCGAATGCAGTGGGTGAAGGGTTCGCTGGTTTCTGCCGAAAGTAACCAAGAATCGAATTGAGACATGTCACGTAGTGTAGCCTGAGCCGATGGGAGTTCCATGCAAAAAGTGCTATTGGCTCGGTGCCCGGTATGATCATTTTGTAAACATGGGTAGCAGCTCTTATGACCCTGTAGCAGTGATTGGTGCTAATATTGTTTCATCTGATAGACAAGGCCGAGTCATCGAGCGATCACTGGTCGACATGAGTGAGAATTCAGTGAAATCTGGGCAGTGAATGGGACTGGGCCAGTATCGCGTAAACTAGTCTATTCTTTATCTGAGTAGATCTATTTTTAGATGATGATACACTTGGTAATTTCCTTTGATAAAAAAGCAGGGTGATCTACTGATAGATCGAGAATAAAGAATTTGGTATCATGACGGCCAGCAAGCCATCTCCAATTGAATCAAGATGCGTGCTTGGTTCGCTCCCAATCACCACCAACACATAAAAATATGTTCTACGACCATAGCAGCTACAGTCGAAGTCTCAGTTCTCAAATTGCCTCGGATCATGCGACTTCTCAGGCAGAGCGCGCGAGATTGGAGGCCAACGAGCTCAGCCAGCGTGTTGAGCGGTTGCAACTTGCCTGTCAGGCCATGTGGGAATTGATCCGCGATTCAACGCCTGTCACCGAACAGGATTTGGAAGCCAAAATACTTGAAGTTGATGCTCGCGATGGAAAAGTGGATGGTAAACTTTCCACTCACTCGCTGACCTGCCATGCTTGTGGGAAACCCACCAATTCGAAACGTGATCGTTGCGTGATGTGCGGCGCTTTTTTGCGCCGTCAGCACAAGTTTGAGTCCTAATGCTTTTTAGATTTCAAGAGCTTGCAAGCTTCCACTGAGTTTGTTGTCTCATAGAATATGAAATCTGCTGTCGTTCTATTCTTCGCCTCATTGGTTGCCGTAATGGCCCAACCCAAGAGCGCAGATCCCGACTCCAAGTGGCTGAAGTGGATACGTCCGGTTGATAATCCGGTGTTTTCCACCACAATGGGTAACAACCACGACTCTGTGCTCTTTGTGGATCCCGAGTTGAATTATCCGTATCATCTCATCGTAAGCCATGTTCCCGATGCGGCACACCTGTGGCGCTCCAAAACATTCTCATGGAACAGTGCCGATTGGGAACTGGTTGACCGCAACTACAAGATTGGTGGTCACTACGAATACGATGATGGGGTCAAGGTGGATGGCACCTATTATCTCTACGAGGCTGGAAACGTCTACACCTTCAAAGGCCCGCTCGAGGAGGCAAGTGGCAAGTGGAAGTTGGCAGGACATTTTCCTGCCAAAGAATGTGATGACATGGGAGTTTGGTATGAAGATGGCAAATTCCACATTTTCGGAGAATACGGTCACTTTCCTCACGGCCCGGATGGTACAAGCCTCGCACATTTTGTATCCGATACAGGACTCGGTGACTGGAAGCTGGTCAATGCCAAGGCCGTAGATCCCAACCCGAAGGGTGGCAATCGCTATGGTGTTGGTGATGCTACAATCATCAAGGTCGACGGTATGTATTATCTGTTTTGTGACTGCGAGGAGAAAGGTGTGCCATACCGAGTCATTGCATGGCAGAGCAAAGACATCGACGAGCCTTTCCAATATCTGGGAGTGGCTTTCGAGCCGCGCTCCAAAGAGACCGACGACTGGGATAACTACCGCATCCAAGATGCCGACATCGCATACATTCCTGAGATGAAGCGCTTTGTCATGACGACCAACATGATGGATAAGGATGGCGTCCCCA
>JBMYMN010000062.1:0-13984 GCA_049597355.1 Luteolibacter sp. | reverse complement strand
GTCGTTCGCCTCGCCAATGAATTCGCCGCCGGTGACGTATCCGCCATCGAGCCCCATGCGGCGGGCCTCTGGCGCGCCGCTGCCGCCATCGACGACGGCAACTTCCCCGGCCCGAACGCCCTCAACTCCTGTGTCAACAAGGCCATTACGGACAAGAAATTCTCCGTGTTGATGACACTCTGCCGCAGCGCCCTGCGCGGTCCGATTGCCGCCGTTCTCGCCACCAACAACCACAGTCGAGTCAAGCCCGCCTGGGACAACATCCGTCAATCCTCGGGCATGGCCGCCGCTGAAATTGGTGCTATCGATATCCCCGTCGATGAGAGCGACCCGGCCTACCCCATCTACAAATCCCACTCTGAGTATATTCTCGGCAACCTTGAAACCTCCTGGGAGCTCTACGCCAAAAACCGCAACAAACTGGAGATGGCCCTGACCAAGCTCACTCCGGAATATGGCCTGTGGTTACTCGAACGCAGCGTGGGCAATGAAACTCAGAAACAGTCGGAGGAACTGGTGAAACAACTTACCCTGTGGTCGCGCAATGCCGAAGGCATCTTCAACGCCCAGCAGGATGCCTCGCTGCGCATCTCCTATGCCGACCTCGCCTTCCGCAAAGGTGCCCTACCCACAGCACGCGCGCTCTATCGCCGCGTGGCCGATGCTGCCGAGTATCGTGGTAGCGAAATGCATCTGCGTGCAGCCCTTGGTTCAGTGCGCGTCGACATGACGTCCAAGAACTACGCCGCCGCACTTGATGAAATCGACAAACTGACCCGCCTGCGCAACCCTGACTTTCGCCTACGTCTTCACTATGCCAAGGCCGAGGTCCTGATGGAGCAGGAGAACTTTGCCGAAGCTCTGGAACAACTCGAAGCCGTGCTTCGCCAAGAGCCCAAACATGCCGATGCCCTGATACTGCGTGGCAAGATCCACTACCAAATGCGCAAGCTTGTGGAGGCAACGATCCTCGAACTCGGCCCCTCCGAAGAAGACACCGTGTTGGTTCCCGGCGAGTCCCTCAAAATCAATCTTCGTGACCCATCGTTGCAGGTGTCCGGCCTGGGTGCCGACATCGAAGTTGAGGTTCGTGCCAAATCCGGCGATGTCGAACGTCTGCTGCTCCATCCATTTGGTGACAGCAAGGAGAAGTTCCGCGCTGAGATCGTCACCGAACTGGGCGCACCCCGCAAAGGTGACAAGGTATTGCAGGTCCTCGGCGTGGATGAGATTACCTATGGCTACTCCAAACGCTTCCGCGACCGCATGGAAGACCTACCGGACGATCCAGACACCTTCATCGAGGTGGCATCCGACGCCCAACTCGCTCTCACCGCCGGAGCCTTCGAAGCCCGTGAAGGTGAACGCAAGCTCAACATCGAAGAGCTCGGTCTTTCCACCGCCCAGAAGTCCCTTGGTCTGCGCTCCGTGCGTCCCGGTAACAACATCTACATGCGCGTGATCGATGCCGACCGCAGCATCAGTCCCGGCATCGATGAAATCACTGTCGAGCTTTTGGCTAGCAGCGGTGATTCCATTCGCAAGCTCGTGCTTAAGGAAACCTCTGCTTTCTCTGGCGAGTTCCAAGTCGAAGTTCCCACTGCTCCAGCCCAAGCCATTGCCTTCGCTTCCGAGAGCACCGCCGGCCGCGATCCCAACATGGCAATCAGCAAGCAGGACTACCCCGGCTGGCAGGGCGAAGTCGGTGAAGCCGACAAGGCCCGCACCTTCGGTGTCGATCTCAACGACAACGTGCCGCTCAAGTCCATGAGTCTCGACACCGGAGAAAGCGAACAATCCCTCAGCCACTTCGTGCTGCAAAGCTCGATGAACGGCAAGCAGTGGACCAGCATCGCCCGCTTCCCCGAAGAGAAGGCCATCTGGGACGGCCGCCCGCAGATCAGTTCCATGCCCACCTATCGCGGTGGCCTAGCCATCTCCAACTCGGTAAAAGGCGAATTCCCTGCTGACTGGAAAGAGAAACTCGAAATCAGCAGCATCAAGGGCGACGTGGCATACGAATCCGCCCACGTCACCCACATCGGCCAAGAGAAGATGCCCTTGGTAAATACCGGCCATCCCGGCTACAGCGGCCTATTCCGTTTCCGCGCGATGTTCTACCAGCCGCAAATCGCCACCCGCACCTTCAAACTCGAAGGCCTGCCTGCAGCGAACAAGGATGGCAGCCGCATCACCTTCCTCCAACTCAACGGCACAGCGCAGGGCGCAGACGAGGAAAAACCCCTCCGCATCACCCGCGATCTCAAACCCGGCCTCCACACCATCGAGGTCTGGTGTCACTTGGGCCGCGACACCTTCTCAAAAGCCCAGATCAAGCTGATGACCGATCAGGTCGGCAAAGAGGAACTCATCGAGTGCACTCCCGAGATGTTCGACATCACCAAGTTCCCTCAAGAGGTTCGCTCACAACTGCCCCAGCCTGCCATCATTACCCAAGCCGGTAATAAACTCGATGTGACATTCGGTGAGCACGCCAATGCCCGTATGGTGCGTTTGGTCATTCACGGCTTCAAAGGTGTGGCCCCCGTCATTCGCAAACTCACTCTCGACAACCGTGAGGGCGAAGTCCTGCTGCCGGTGGAGCAGGACTACCAAAACCTGCGCCAGAACCAGCAACTCGAAGTCCTTCCCGGTGACACCATCACTGTTCGCTACGAAGATCCGGTTTCGGCCACGCCCAAGCGCACCCGTCACCAGAAGAGTCTGGGCGTGGCGTACAATACCGGCACGCTCACCGCCTCCTTCCTCAACTACGAAACCGACAAGGAAGGCAACCGTCAGTTGGTGCTCGAACCCATCCGCCGCTTCAATCTAGACGATGCCATCGCCATCGTGATCGAAGACGCTGACCTCGACGCCACAGCGGAACGTGACACAGTCGATTTTACCATTGCTTCGCAGGAAGGCGAGCCGCGCACCCTCAAGGCACTTGAAACCGAAAAGCACAGCGGTGTTTTTCTTGGTCGTGTATTTCCAGTTGAAGGCGAGCCCTCCCGCTCTTCGGAAATCAAGATTCAGCCCGGCGGCACCCTGATCGCCAAGTACCTCGATACCGAGAACCTTGATCCGGGAATTCCCACCGAACGTAGCACTGAGATCACTCACGCCCTCTACAACACGCCCAACTTCGATGCGTACACCTTCACCAGCGAGGCTCTTCCCCAGCCCAAACGTGTGGAAACCGAAGACCGTTCCGCTCCGAGTGCTCGCAAAACACGCGGCACCGGCCCGGAGCTCATCGCAGAGCGCCGCAGCCTGTCCTATGTGCATGTGCCAGGCGCTCAGATTGAGAGTACCGAACTCAGCGGCCTTATTGGTGGCACCCTCAATCTCGATGTGATCGCACCACACCTGGCTCTTGCTGGCAGCAGCACAATCAATGCCTACGTCCAGACGGATGCCGCCCGCAAAGCCGCCAAGGTTCCCGCAGGCGAGTTCCGCGTCAGCGTTCCCGGCACTCTAAAAATCAAGGCCAACCTCGGACGCGGCGAACAAGGCGTACCCGAAGGCTATCGCCTCGCCAATGGCCCGGTGTCCCCCACTCGCACACCCGCTCTGGAGGAGGGACGTTTCAAGGTCAGTGTACCACTGGCACTCGGCAACCCGCCCAACCGCAGCTTTGCCGATTCCTCAGCTGACGAACTGCCCTCTTCGTCCATTCCCGATGCTCTCGCCGTAAAAGCGGGTGACATCGTCCACATTGGATTCCCTTGGCAGGACCCTGACGATGAGGTGCATTGGAAAGAGGTCTCATTCACCATCGGTGCCAATGCCATGCTCGACGTCATGGACAGTGGTTACCGAGACCACCTCTTCACCGCCTACGTCGGTGAAAAAGTGTATCTCCGCATGATGGCTGCCGGCTTGGACCAAAGCCCCATTCAGGACAAAGTCGCGGTGCAGATCACTGGTTCGAGCGGAGCCAAGACCGAATACATTTTGCAGGAAACCGAACCGCACTCCGGTGTTTTCAAGTCCTCCTTTACCATTGCTTACGCCGACGAGACCATCCCCGCAAAGCTCCCGCCAGTAGAACTCAACGGTTTTCCCGTGCGCTATGGCGACACCATCAATGTTAGCTACCTGGATCAGAGCTATGATCTCACTGTAAAAAAGGGCGCCAACGGTCTAATCGAGCCTTTCAGCAAGCGATTCACTGGCGACGAAATGGCCGTTCGCACCAGTTTTACCCTCGCCGAATGCTATTTCGAGTTGGCAAAGAAACACCGCGAAATGGAAAAAGAAAGCCTCGCTCGTCGCGAGATCGGTCACGCCCGTAAACTGCTCTCAGAAGCCCTCGCCACCCACAAGGACGATGACCTCAAGGCGCATGCCGAGTATCTTTTGGGCAACCTTGCTCAGGAATTTGCAGACCTTGCCAAAAACGACGAGTCCAAACTGCCAATGTATCAGGATGCCCTCGCCCGCTTCACCAAGATACCCACGGACTGGCCAGACAGCGATTTCGCTTCCAAGGCTCAATACAAGACCGCGCTCGTTTACGAGAAAATGGGCGAGATCGAGAATGCTGTCGAAGAATATGTGAAGCTCGCATACAAGTATCCTAACGACGAACTCATCCCCATGGTCATGTCCCGTCTTGGCGGTTACTTCCAAAAGAAAGGGCAAGATTTCAAGGAAAAGGCAGACCCACTACGCGAAAGCAAGAAGGAAGCGGACATTGCTGAAGTATTGCGCCTAGACCAATTCAGCTACCCCGAGTTCCTCAAGGCCGCCATGGTCTTTGCCAAACTTCAAGAGCGCTTCCCAGATGACCCGCTGGCCGGCAATGCAGGTCTGCGCGCCGCTCAAAATCTGATGCGAGCCCACCAATATGGGGCGGCCATCGACCAATTCCGCATCGTCATCGAGCGCGAGGACTACGACGACAATTCCGTGCGCGCTCAGGCCATGTATTGGTCCGGTCTTGCCTACGAACGCGCCGTCTCACTGATGAGTTTGGACAATTACAGAGGCCGCGGCACCGGAATGCAGGAAGCGTATGAACTCTATCGCCGCGTGACTTTCGACTTTCCCGATAGCAAGTGGGCCAAATATTCTCGTGGCCGCCTAGCTGATCCCGCATTCGCCAGCATCATCGAGAAGGAAAATCTCGCCCGCCAGCAAATGATTGAAGCCTTAAAGGCACAGCAGAAGCAACGTCGTTAATTTCATACCCCTTACTTGAACGCCAAGGAACAACAGCTGACCGACCTCACGGTTGATGCCCAAACCATCCGAATGAAGGTGCGCACCAGCACCCGTATCGACGTTGGACTGTGGTGGCGTCGCAAACCGGCTTGGCTGGTGATCACCGATCGTATGTTGGTGGTGTTGAGCATATCGCGCCGTAAGTATGTGGAGAAGCTACCTCTCGCCAGTTGCCAAAACATTCACTACAGCCCTTCCGGCGGCGAACTCGTCATCTCCTCCCAACCTGAATTGCGCTTCTCCCGCCTAAAGATGCCACCCTCCAAAGCACTCGAGGTCATCAATTTGATCAAACAGATCAAATCCTGAAATTTTTCTTCCCAGTCTCTTCCTAAGAAACCACCTCCCACCCAACCATACTTCGATCCTATGCTAGAACACATCATCAACGGCAAAATCATGATGGGCCCGCTGCTCATCTGCAGTATGGTGAGCCTTGCTGTCGTCTACGACCGCTGGTTTGCCTTCCGCGCCAATCGCCAAATCGACACTCGTTCATTACGCACCAAGGTTCTCAATTACCTGCGTGCTGACAACATTGCCGGCGCTCAAGAAGAGTGCATTGCCGCCAGAGGGCCTCTTGCCTCGGTGTTGCTTGCTGCCCTGCGCTCCTACGAACAACTCAAAGAGAAGGGCGAAGGCGCTGAAACCATGCGTCTGGTTGTCGGACAAGTCATGGATGACTACAGCGCTCAATCCATGCACGTGGTCAACAAACGCCTCGACGTCCTTACCACCATCGGTACTGCCGCTCCCTTGCTTGGCATGACGGGTACCGTGACCGGTATGATCGCCTCCTTCGCGGGGATGGCTGATTCCAACGACAACAGCGCGGTCGCGACAGGCATCTCCGAAGCCATGATCACCACCGCCACCGGCCTAATTGTCGCACTCTTCGCCGTCGTTCCCCAGAGCGTCTTCAACCGCTGGAGTGACGAAATTGAACTTGAGATCGAAGAAGCCAGCAGTGAGTTCGTCGAATTCATACTGACCCACCACTGATTGGATTCTGGAAGAATCAGCGACCAAACCAATCCATGAGAAAACGCAGCAGAGGAGAAAAGAGGCACCGCGAGGGAGAGATCCCGACCGGATCCTTCTCGGACATCGCCTTTCTGCTGATTATCTACTTCCTAGTCGCCACCACCCTACTGAAGGTAAAGACCATTACCGCCGACATGCCGGCCGGTGAGAAATCTGCCCAATCTCAGTCCGACAAGACTCCCATCGTCAACCTGCGTGGAGAGGAGATCTTCCTCAACGATAAGCCTGTAGATATCGTCGGCCTCAACGAGCGCCTTGCTGCTCTCGAACTGTTTAACAAAGAATCCAAGGATCGCGTGATCATGCTCGAGAGCGCACGTGGTACCGCCTACGGCAACTACTACCAAGCCATGGCTTCGATCAGTGCCAATGGTGGCGTGATCGCTCTGGTCAAGGAGGACGAGAAATAAGCGCAGAAAACCAACCACCACCGATGGCAAAAAAGAAACTGCAGAGCAAAAAGAGAAAAGGGGTCCCCGTGCCGATTGCAAGCATGGGTGACATCGCCTTCCTGCTCATCATTTTCTTTATGGTTTGCTCTGAAATCTCCAAGCAAAAGCCGCAACCGATGACCCTTCCTTGGTCGGAATACGTCGAAAAAGAAGAAGTGGATGTGATCGCGCGAGTGCAGATCGACAAAGACGGCGGAATCTGGCTCGACAATTTCCAATACGATTCACCCAAAGACATCGAATGGGGCATCCGCGCCCTAACTGCCAACACCAGCGAAGACACGGAACGAAAGGTCCAGTTTAGCTGCGACACCAATCTCCCCAAGGAGCGATTTGAACCCGTCCTTGAAGCCATCGCTGCCGGTGGTGGCATCCTGATGGCAGTTGGTGAGGACACTCCACAGCAATAATACACACAAGCGTAACACTCACCCAAAAGACACCATGTCAAACTCCACCGACCAGCAACCCGATGATCTGATGAACCACTTCCATGGCCGTGGCCTGAAAGGCATCATCATTTTCACCATCATCGTTCACCTCGCCGTGATTTCCGTCACTAGCACCCCCTTCCTGCTCGGCAAACTCAAGGACCCCAATGAAGGCCTCAGCAATGACCAGAGAATCGAGAATGCTGTCAAGGAAGCCAATGAGACTCTCGCAAAGATCGCCAAGACCCACGGCGTACAAACCGCGCAGCTACGCCGTCAGATGGCTGCAGGTCGTCCAACACCCAAGTCCATCCCCAGCGGGGGCTCGGGTGACCTCGGTAACGGCAATGATACCACCGCAGGAACCAGCAAAGACGATGAGCCTCCCAAGGACGGAGAGATTCGTGGCGACTCTGAAATTGAAAATAAACTTCAGGAGAAACTGAATCCACCAACCTTACCTCCAGTGAACGACACCGACGACCTCTTCGAATAGGATTCGGGACTGACTTCCCACACGCATGGCCAAAGGCTCTCAAATCACATTGACTGAGCTCGACATCGACCAGATGCCGACCAGTCCCTCCACGCTCAAAGCATGCGTGGTTGCTTTTGCGACGTTGGCCGTCTCAGGTCTTGCATTCCCGGTTTACCTCTATGGTAACGAAATCCTCGATTCCTTCCTTTCTAACAAGGCGGGCGTTGAAATCCTCTGGAAAGAGCTGAAGATCTATGAAGCTTTCGAGATCAGCTTCCGGGTCATCGGTGGACTTGGATTGCTCTGCCTGGCTGCCGGTGCACTCGGCCTCATTCTTCGCACCAGAGCTACCTTGATGCTACTCAAGAGTAGCCAATGGCTCATCACCTTTGTGATGGTTGCCTTCTCTGTCCTCTGCTGGCACGCCGCCTTCTCCATTTCCAACGCCAATTCGGAGGACATCGGTGTGGAACTGGCCCGCCTCGACGCCTTCAAGCAGTGGTGGGACTGGAGTGGTGCTGCCATCGGTATCGCCGTTTACGCGATCTGGCTCAAGATGATGTTGTCTAGCCAACAGGTGGTTTCAGTTTTCACCCGCCTTGAAGGGGACGCCCTCGCAGGTGACGTCACACTTGAAAACATCCGAACTCACGGCAAAGACAAGCGCCATCGTAAGGCTCTCTACTGGAGCGTCTTTACCCACTTCTTCTTCATTATCCTGCTGCCATGGCTACTCGGCCTTTTCGACGGCAGCGTCGAGGCCTATCGCGTTCCCAAAGGTAGTGGCAACCCGGTGGTAACGATGGTCAAGATGGTGAAGCCCAAAAAGAAGCCCAAGAAAAAGCTCACTCTGCGTCCCAACTCAGCGATCATCTATGATCAACCCGATCTGGATGAGACCGAGGTCGACCAAGTGATGGAGAAACAGACGCAACTCACATACCAAGCCGCCCTCATGGCCAATGCCGGCAACCTCGGCAGGGGTGGCGGCAAGGACGGTGGCTGGCCCAATGGTGCCCTGGATTCGAAAGTCCGCTTCATCCGCCTCGATCATGGTGGTCAGGGCTGGGACGACGGCATGGACAAGAGTGGTGCGGACGTTGCCTTCCTCAAGTTTTTCAGGGACAACACCCCATTCAAAAAGATCTCCAACAAGGGTGAGTCTCACAAGATCTCGCTGCTTAAAAAATACCCCGACGATGGTTTCCCTCCTTTCGTCTACATGACTGGCAACGGCAATATGGGCCGCGTGAGCTCAGCGGACGCCAAGATCCTGCGCGAATACTGCCTCAAAGGCGGCATGCTGGTGGCTGATGCGGGAAGTGCTTCCTTCCACCGCTCCTTTACCCACTTCATTCGTCAAGTATTCCCCGACAAACCGCTCATCGACATCGCTGACGACGACATGATCTTCCAACTACCCTACTCCTTTCCCAACGGTGCTCCCCCACTTTGGGCGCACGGCGGTCGTCGTGCATTGGGCATCAAACACGAGGGCCGCTGGGTCTGTTTCTACCACCCTGGCGACATGAACGATGCCTGGAAGGCCCAAGGATACACAGATGTCGACCCGCAGACGCGTGAGGTCGCTCTTAGCCTCGGTCTCAACATCACCTACTACGCCTTCAATCAATGGGACGACGCGATCTCCAAGATCAGGCGCAACCAGAAGAAAGGCAAGTAACCCACTATTGTACCACATGAACTGGCAAGTTTTCGGCACCATCGGCTATCTCAGTGTTGCACTGGGGATAGGCGCGCTTGCCATTTGGTTGATTCACTGGTTCAAGCAACACCGTTTCCTCCCCTATATCGGTCTGGTCATGGCGATTGCGGCAATGTTCTGTGCCCGCCACAACTCAAGTACATACGTCAATCGCGTACAGGCCGACCCCTCCGTCATGCTCGCCAAAATGGCTGAGGCGCAGCGCAAAAAGGAGCAGGCCATGATCAATGCCCGCACCGAAGAAGTGGACAACATTCAATTCGCCGAGGATGCGCGGGGCGAGAATCTCGACAAGGCCGGCATGGACGAGGTCGACCTCAAGTACATGAGGGCCATCATGGGCGAGGACGAGCCGGCTTGGAAAAAGGAAAAACGCAAGCGTGGTGATGCTGCTCAGGAAGATAACAGCCTCGAAAGTAAAATTGGTGCCACGGTCAAGAGCAAGGGCGCTGATGTCGCTGCTCTTGAGGAGGATGAGTCTCCCGAGCCCATTTTGCTGGATGAGGCCTCAGTGGTGCTTTCTCAGCAACTCGACTTGTGGAACCTGAATTTCAGCAAATGCCTGATGTTGATCGCGGTGCTGATCCTGATCATAGACTATATTCGTAGAGCCAATATTTACAGTGAAGCCCTGTGGCCAATTCCCTTGCCCAGCACCTGGCTGAACTCTTTCACTCCTTATCCCGTTGTTTTTCACCAGCCCGAAGTGGCCCGCCGCGATATCGCGAGTCAACTCAGCTGGTTCACCCGCCGTGGTGACCAATGGGTGTATTTCACCGATCGAAAAGGCGAATCCGAAGACATCAAGAAATCGCTCGGCAAACTAAAGAATTGGCCACACCGCCTCGACCTCATTCAAGTGGATGATCGTACCGACAATGAGTTCGTAATGGAATCCACTTGGTATGGCCGTGCGAGTTTTATCTGTGATGATACCGACCGATGTTCTGAGCTCTTGGATTACTACCTCAGCCAGCTCAAGCACCGCTATATCACCCGGGCACGTGCACTCCAATACGTGCACCTGATCTGGGACTGCGAAGAAGAGCTCTCTCAGGAAGCTCTCGATGCCTTTGAACAACGCGCCGCTTTCAGCGGGGTATCGCTTTACGTCATCTCTCAAAACAACAAGGGCTCATCCTCCCGCTTTGCCAAGGAGCCCGCTTCCACCCCTAGTGAGGAGTAACGCCCTCCTGCCCAAGCGAGGACTTGTTCTTACGACTCGTCCTCCATATCACCAAAGCTCCATGATCGCATCCCGCCTGACCTACCTGGTCCTACCACTCGCAGCATTCACCATCACTCACGCAGCCGAGCGCACCATGACCATGGAGCAAGCGCTCCAGATTGTGGAGAGCGGTAACGTCGATCTGGAACTGACGAGCAAGAAGGTAGCCAACAATCTCCCGGACCTCACCAAGGGTGACCCACTTCCCAAAACCAAAAAGAAGCCCCAAGTCTGGAATCTCGGGCCCAGCGGCATCGCCGTGATCATGCCCGGCAACTTTGGTGGCTACCAAATGCTGGTGAAAGGCACCATCAAAGGCTCTCCCTCCGAGGGCAAATTGCTACCGGGCGATGTCATCACCGGCATCAATGGCAAACCCTTCCGTCCAGGAGGCCACATGGGTGTCACGGCTGGCAACGCAATCATTGATGCCGAACGCGAGGTCAAGAAAGGCAAGATCGTCTTCAACGTCTGGCGCGATGAAAATCTAGTCAAACGCAATGGCAAGCAAGACGTCAGCTCGGTGGACATCGATGAGCTCTTTTCTGCTGCACGCGACGACAACACTCTCTACGACTGGAAAGAAGAAGAAGAGAGAACCGAGGAAGTCAAGCAGGCCAGCTTCGACAAATACCCACTCAAGCCCGTCAATCTCGATATCGAACTCACCCTCGAAACCTTACCCGACTACGGTGACGGCCTGCTCGAAGACTGCCCCAAAACCAAGGCCATCCTCGAGAACGCCTTCAAAGTCTTGGAGAAGAAATTCGTCGCTGTTCCCGGCAACAGCCGCAGTGGCCGTGGTGGCGTCATCGAAGCCATGGCCCTGCTCGCCTCCGGCAAACCTGAGCACAAGAAGTTGGTGCACGAATGGGTGCGCAGCAAGCACAGCCCTTGGCGTCCTCCCACCGTTCCCGCCGGCACCATGTTCGAGCCCGGTTACCGTGGCTACAAAGGCTATCAAACCTGGCATCATGGTTTCAACGGTCTCTACTGCGCCCTCTATTACGAAGCCACCGGTGATAAATACGTGTTGCCGGCTCTTGAGAAAGCCGCGACCGATGCCGCCATGGGTCAGAGTAAACTCGGAAGTTGGGGACACACCTTCGCCTACCCTTCCTTCAATGGAGGCGAGTTCAATCGCATGAATCCCGGTTACGGCGCACTCAACGCAGCTGGCAACCGTTGCTACTTCCTCGTCACGCTTGCTCAAAAGCTCGGTGTCCGCAACGAGCACATCGACCGCGCTGTTGAGCGCGCGACTTCCTTCTTTGGTTCCTACACCGACCAAGGCTGCATACCCTATGGCGATCACGGCGCCTACATGTCCGACGACTCTAACGGCAAAAATACCGGCGTGGCCTTTTCCATGATGCTCTTGGGCAAGGATTATGAGGCCAAGTATTTTGCCCGCATGTCCGGCCACTGTGCTTGGACTCGTCGCGGTGGCCACGCCCACGACTATCACGGCAACTGGTCCTCCTGGGCGTCCAACCTCAATGGCCCTCGCCTGCGCGCCCTGCAGGAGCGAAACCTGCGCTGGCGCCGCACCCTCAGCCGCATGCATGACGGCAGCTTCGTCTACCACGGTGGCTACCGCCAACTGCGTAATGAGACTGCCACTCAAGTGATGCATCAGGCCTCCATCTACAAACAGCTTCTCATCACCGGCAAAGGCATTCCCGAGTCCTACCACATCACCGACGACGAGATGAAACGCATGTTCGCCAGCGCTCGCCCGCAGTTGAATGACCCGGCACTCCGCGCCATGGCCGGCAAGCCGATCAAGGAACGCAGTACCGCGGAAGTCCTCGAAGTCCTCGATTGCTTCTACCCCAAAGCCCGCCACAACTTCGCCAAGCTGCTTGGTGAGCGCCATCAAAATGGCGACAAGGAAGTGCTCCCGGGCCTCGTCAAACTGCTCGAAAGCGACAATCCGCGCTACATCGATGGCGCCCTGCGTGGCCTGATGGCCTGTGGCCAAGACGCCATTCTCTCCAACTTGAGTAAAGTCACTTCCTTGCTCAACGATCAACCCGACTTCGTCCAAATCACGGCATCCAAAACCATCCATAAAGGTGCTCAGAAAGACCCACAAACCGAGCTCGCGATGATGAAGGCCACCATCGAAGAACAGCAGACCAGCGAGCCCAACAACCTTGGTAACCATACTCAGGGCATTCTATTTAGCGGTGACAGTGCCTTGGCCAAGAAACCCTTCAAGTCTGGTCACGATCCTGACTTGGTGTATCAAGTGCTCGAGAAAGTCATCCTCCTCGACCCCGCCGGTAGATCCTTCATGGGATCGCGCAATGGCGTCTGGGACAAGGACACCATCGTGCGCCTTGCAGGCCTCCTCACCTACGCTGCGGAGCAGGAGCAAATTGGCGATCAGATGTTTGCCAACCGTTCGGATCCGGCCCGATCTATACTCGCCCCACTCGGCCATCAGGAAACCCTGCTCTCCAGCGCCTACCGTCTTCGCCAGAAGGCCGAAATCGCCCCTCACATCCGCTCTAAAGTCGGATACAAGCGCGCACTCTGTGACCCTCAAACGATCAAGAAGAACCCTGCTGCGTTCGTCGAGATCCTGCCCGCCATGGAAACGGTCCTGCTCGACGATCCGATTCTTAACATCACAGTGAAAGACAGGAGCACGGGCTGGAAACCGGAGATCACACCTCTGCGCACCATCCAGCCCCTCATCGCCAAGGTGAAGAACACGCCGGCCAAGCTGCCGAGCATCGAAGCGGATGTGGCCAAGATGCTTGATGCCGAACTCAAAGCCATCAAGGGCAGTGGCGCACAAATCAAGCACTGCCTGAATATACTCAAGGATCCCCAGCGCCGTGATACCTTCCGCAAACTGGCTGCAATGGACCGTTTGGCCGAATGGATAGGCCCTGATGTAGCAGAGTCGCTCGTCCCCTATCTCAACCACGAATACTTCCGCCTGCGTGATCGCAGCCGCAAACTGGCCGCCAATGCCATCAGGACCGGTGGCGCGGAGCTGCTGATCGCAGCCTACGATCCCGCCATAGATGCTCACACGGCTGAAGGTATTCTTGCCGCCTTCGCGCTGAGTGGTGATTCCATGGGCGTGGCTCTCGCCATGCAAGCTCTGGAACACGACTCCGAGAACCTGCGTTACCAAGCTCTGCACACCTTAGCTGCGATACAGAAAATCAAAGCCATGGATGGAATCATCGCCCACCTCAAATCGGCTACCCATCCACTCGATCAGATCGGCTGCGAACAAGCACTCACCAGCATATGGGAAAAGGATCCCAAGCAGAAGACCAACATTCGCGACCGCATGATCAAAGAACTCCCCAAACTGGAGATCCCCGACAAAGGTGCCGCCTACATGGTGCTCGCCAAGATCAGCGACGA
>JBMYMN010000061.1:0-14131 GCA_049597355.1 Luteolibacter sp. | reverse complement strand
CATGGCCGATCACCGTCTGCGGGTATCACCTAGCGAGGTTCAACTTATTGCCGAAGCTGTGGCAGCCAAGATCGGTGTGCCCGGCGCGAGCGCTCCCGATCTGGATGAATTGCACCAAAAATGGATTGATGCTCTTGCTGAGGACCTACAATCCAAGGCGGGTCGCTCTCTTGTTCTTGCTGGCACGCGTCAAACCAAGGCGGTCCGACAACTCGCTCTCTCGATCAACCGTGCATTGGGTAATTTGGGAGCCAATAAGCCCCTACAGGCCCTCAAATCCGAAGCCACCGGTTTGGGATCGATCGCCGAATTGAAGGCAGATGTCGAAGCCGGTACGGTCGACACTCTGATCCTGCTCACTCCCTCCAACCCGGTATACGATGCTCCTGCCGATCTCGATTTCTCCGCCGTGCTGGACAAGGTGAAGTTGTCCATTCACCTCGGTGAGCGCACTGACGCCACTGCCCATGCCTGCAGTTGGCACATTCCAGCCACGCACTACTTGGAAACTTGGGCAGATGCACGCAGTATCAGGGGTCACTACACCATCGTGCAGCCGATGATCCTGCCGCTCTACGACAACTGCGTATCCGAGCTGGAACTGCTTCTCGCCCTGCTTGATAAGGAGGGAAAACTCCTCAATGGTGAAGGTCCCGAAGGCGCAGCATCGCCTGCTTACGACGCCGTTCGCCAGACCTACGCGGAAGTCGGGGTTCCCGGCGATAAAGCATGGAAGGACCTACTCCGCCGTGGTTATCACGAAAGTTCATGCTACGAGACCGTCACTGTCACAGACATGGGTCTGCCCATGGCCTCCCAGTCAAAAAAGCCGTCTGTGGATTCCATTGATGTGATTTTTGCCACCGATGCCTCCGTCTACGATGGTCGCTACATTGACAACGGTTGGCTGCAGGAGGCTCCCGATCCGATATCAAAACTGACCTGGGACAACGCGGCCTTGATCGCTCCCAAGACCGCAAAAGCGCTCGGCATTTACGAGGAGATTCTCAAGCTAGAGACCAGTTTTGCCAACGTGGGCCCCGATGGTGAAGGGGAGAAGCGCACCGCACCAATGATCGCGGTGACCGTTAACGGCAAGACCCTTGAGTTTCCTGTGCTGATCTCTTTTGGTCAGGCTGAAAACACCCTTGTAATTCCCTTAGGCTATGGGCAGGGCTTCAACGATGAAGATGATCTTGGCCGCAAGGGAAACACCGACAATGTCGGTTTGGTTGGAGTCAATCGTGGCTTCAATGCCTACCCGCTGCGCACATCCTCCGCGCCCTACTTCGTGTCTGGTGGAAAAGTTAAATTGGTCAAGGGCCGTTACCCCGTGGCTCTGACCCAGGAACACCACGCCATGTATGGACGTGCTCTCGCTCGGGAGGTATCCACCATGCCCGATGCACGCAAGGGTGACTTCGAAGCCCAACTTGATAATGTCCAAAAGCAGGGGATGGATTCGCACGTTCCGCCCAATGTCTATCTCTACAAGCCCGAGGGTTCTTCAACTTGGGATCCCGACAAGGATGGTAATGCCAAGCCCCTGATCAGCGACAAACTCCATCAATGGGGCATGTCCGTCGACCTAAGCTCCTGTATGGGCTGTAACGCCTGTCTCATTGCATGTCAGGCTGAGAATAATATTCCCATTGTCGGTAAGGAGCAAGTTGCCATGGGTCGCGAAATGCACTGGGTCCGCATGGATCGCTATTACGCCACTCAGCAATACGCTCGCGATGACCACGGTCACAAGATCAAGGACAAGACCACGGGTGAATACAAGAAGGCTCCTGATTGGGTGCAGGACAATCCGGCTATGATTCCGCAGCCAGTTGCCTGTGTGCAATGCGAATCCGCACCTTGCGAAACCGTCTGCCCAGTCAATGCCACAGTCCATACTGAAGACGGTCTCAATGCAATGGCCTACAACCGCTGCATCGGCACTCGTTACTGTGCCAATAACTGTCCCTACAAGGCCCGCCGGTTCAATTTCTTCGACTACAACAAACGCAACCCTCTCATCAAACACAACCTCTACCGAGGTCCTTTGGGTGCGAAAAAGGAAGGTGAGCCCGAGCACCTCCAGAAAAACCCTAACGTAACCGTCCGCATGCGCGGGGTGATGGAAAAATGCACCTATTGTGTCCAGCGTCTCAAGGATGCGGTCATCCGTCAGAAGCGAGGTCAGAAACATGAAGCGCTTGCATCTGGCAAATCCTCGGCCGAGATGAAGGTCAAGACGCACACCTTACGAGCACCGGTCGATTCGGTTAAGGTCGCCTGTGAAGAGGCTTGTCCCGCTGGTGTCATCAGTTTCGGTAACCTGCTTGATGGCGATAAATCTGAGATGGTTCGAGCCAAGGCACTGGAGCGCAACTACGACCTGCTTAACTACATTGGTACTCGTCCACGCACCAGCTATCTGGCCCGCGTCAAGAATCCTAATCCGGAGATGCCAGACGCGCCATTCATTGGCAAGGCCACCATCAATTTGGCCTGATCCCAACAACCTTTCTGATCCGAAAATTTCAACCATGTCTTCCGAATCTCAGACCGCTGACGGTAGTTCATCGAATGTGAAGCTACCGGTATTGAAGCGCGAACAGCTTGTTCTTGAAGGTCGCTCCTACAATTGGATCACCGAGCGCATCTGCGGTGTGTTGGAAAATCGCCAGCCCTTGCTCTGGTGGCTGTTGTTCATTCCTTCCGCACTGATTGCAATGATCGGTGTTGGTGGCGGTCTTTTTCACCTGGTTTCCACAGGAGTCGGTGTTTGGGGTAATACCAACCGTGTGATGTGGGGTTGGCCTATTGTCAATTTCGTGTTCTGGATCGGTATTGGCCACGCGGGAACTTTGATATCCGCGATTCTGTTTCTCACCCGCCAAAACTGGCGAACTTCCATCAACCGTGCTGCGGAGGCCATGACCATTTTCGCAGTGATGTGCGCAGGTATCTTCCCCGCCTTCCACGTCGGTCGGGTCTGGTTTGCTTGGTTCCTTGCCCCGGTCCCCAATGCCAACGCCATCTGGCAAAACTTCAAGTCACCCTTGCTGTGGGATGTATTTGCGGTCTCTACTTATTTTACCATATCGCTGATCTTCTGGTATCTTGGGATGGTTCCGGATCTTGCGACCATCCGTGACCGTTGCAAAAAGGGTCTTCGTAAAGTTCTCTATGGCATATTCTCCCTCGGCTGGCGTGGTGGTAATCGTCAGTGGAGCCATTATGAAATGGCCTACCTGCTCTTGGCTGCACTCTCAACGCCTCTCGTGCTCTCGGTGCACTCGGTCGTGTCCTTTGACTTTGCCACCTCAGTAGTGCCTGGTTGGCACACCACCATCTTCCCGCCCTACTTCGTGGCAGGCACCATTGTTGGATACGCCTACCTTATGGAGCTTTTCGTGGCCTTCTATTCGGGAGCGCTCTACGAGATGGCTGCTTTCAAATATCGTATTGCAGGCCCTTACTGGTGGGCTTACGCCGCCATGATGTCGCTCAACGTGCTCTCGCCGCAGATTTTCTGGTTCAAGAAGTGTCGTGAGAACCTTTGGGTCGTGATGGCTGTAGCGATGTGTGTGAACGTTGGTATGTGGTTCGAGCGTTTCGTGATCATCGTCACTACCCTGGCGCGTATGTGGCTGCCCGGTGACTGGAAAACATATAGCCCCTCAGGTCAGGATCAATTGCTCTTTGTCGGCACCATCGGCATGTTCCTCGCCCTCTTCATGCTCTTCCTCCGCTTCCTGCCCTGCATCAACATCGCCGAGGTCAAGTGGACCAAAGTCGAGAGTGATCCGCACTATGAGGACAACGAAAGCCATCCAGACAACGGAGTGACTGAAATAGCCGCTTATCAAAAAGAGCTGCCAGAAACCCAAGGCTGAGCTGAATAATTTAACTGATTTTCAAACTGTGAGTACTACCCGCAAACGAGTCTACGGTTATCTGGCCGAGTTCAAGAGTGCCTCCGCCCTCTACAAAGCTGCGGAGAAAGTGCGCGATGCCGGTGTCAAGAAATGGGACTGCTACTCGCCTTACCCCATTCACGGTTTAGACAGTGCCATGGGTATGAAGCGCTCCATCCTTCCGTGGTTTGTCTTTTTCGGTGGTCTGACCGGAACGATTACTGCCTTCACCTTGGCCTACTCGACTCAGGTGGTCATCTATCCGACCATCGTTCAGGCCAAACCCGCCAATATTTTCACTGTGCCGGCATTTTTCCCTGTGATGTTTGAGCTGACCATTTTGTTCTCCGGTTTCACCGTGCTCTTTGGTCTGCTGGCTCTAATCCAGTTGCCGCGTCTCAACCATCCGCTGTTCGCCAGCCGTCAGTTTCATCGTGCCACGGATGACGCCTTCTTCATCGCCATCGAAGCACGTGACGGTAGTTTCGATCCCGAGGGAACCAAGCAGTTCCTCGAAGAGATCGGCGGCGATAACATCGAACTGGTTGAAGAGGAAGACTGACCCATTTGTATCCTGACTTGTATGACCGCCGTTCGGAACTGACCCCAATTTTACTCTCAATCTCATGCGCTACTTCTTTCTGGCCTACGCTCTGATCGCTCTCTTGGTGGTTGGCATTCTCGGCTTCCGTGGACAGAAGTTCGAACAGCCTCCTGTTCGTATTTTCCCGGACATGGACGAGCAAGATAAACTCAAGGCACAGAAACCGAGCGATTTCTTCAATGATGGCCAAGGAGCGCGACTTCCCGTCGCTGGCACGCAGGCTCGAGGGTTCAATCCTCACGGTGACCGTTCTATCGGTGGTATTCCTGAATACGAATTCGGTGGTCAAAGCGGCTACTACTACACCGGTCATGTTGGTGACTACTACGGCAACGGTATGCCAGAAGAGCTTGAGCTAAATTCCAAGTCCGCCGAGGCTCTAATTCGCCGTGGTGCTGAGCGCTACGGTATTTATTGTGCCATCTGTCACGGTGACTCCGGCAACGGAAATGGTGTCGTCGCCCAATACGGGGTTCCGGTTGCTGGCAATCCCAACGCCAAGCTTAACGCGATCTCTCCAGAAATCTATCCTGATGGTCGCTTGTTTGAAGTTATCACCATGGGCAAGGGGCAGATGGGTGGTTACGGCGCCAACATTCCGGTTCGTGATCGCTGGGCCATCATTGCCTACATTCATACCCTTCAGGCCGCAAAGGCCACCTCCAAATAATCTCCTCACCACCGTCCAACATCCCAATGGGACACCACGTCACATCCACCGACATCAAGATCGACGGCGATCACCTCGACCGTGCCAAGGTTGCCAAGGTGAAAATGATCGCCCTGGCAATTGCCAGCCTCGGCACGCTCATCAGCTTGTATCTACTCTTCCTCGGACCTGAACCCGAAGGTCTGCAGGAAGGTCAATCCGCCAGTGGTGTGTCGCGTGGCACTTATGCCTACTCTTGGCTCTTTGCGTTTTACTTCTTCCTGACACTTTCTATCGGCGGTTGTTTCTGGACCCTGCTTCACAATGTATCCAATTCAGGCTGGGGCACCTCAGTAAGACGTACCTTTGAGAACCTTGGTTCGACATACCCCTGGATGTGTCTGTTCGGTATTCCTCTGCTGATTCCTTCCGTTCAGCAGTATCTATACGAATGGATGAATATTCACCGCAGTAACACTGGCGGTGAACCCATGAAAGAGTATCTCCATCACACCGACCATCTGCTTTACTACAAGCATTGGTATATGAACATTCCGTTTTGGTATGTTCGTGTGATTTTCTGGGCCGTGGGTCTGAGCGCAGTGATCTTCTTTTTGCGTAAGCTCTCCACCTCACAAGATGTGGATCCCAATCCGGGCACCAAGCGTTTGTTTCAGGCCCGCTTCCACTCCACCTACACGCTGATCATCTTCGCGCTGACGATCACCTTTACTGGTTTTGATTACATGATGGCTCTGGACTACAAGTGGTTCTCCACCATGTGGGGGGTGTACTTGTTTGCCGGTTCGGCACTCAATTCGATGGCGGTGATTATCCTGGTCTGCGCATGGCTGCAGTCCAAAGGCCACCTTCAAAAGGTCACGAGTGGTGAGCATTACCACATCATGGGTAAACTGCTCTTCGCCTTCACTGTATTCTGGGCCTACATCGCCTTCTCGCAGTATTTCCTGATTTGGTATGCCGGCATTACCGAGGAGACCTCTTACTTCCTCATCCGTAACACCGGCAACTGGAACATTGCCATGATTGTTTTGGTGTTTGGTCACTTTGTTGTGCCGTTCGTGGTGTTGCTGCAAGCTTGGCTAAAGCGCAATCCGAAGGCGCTCTCCATCCTCGCCATCTACACCCTCTGTATGCACGTGCTCGATCACTATCTGATCGCCATTCCTGAGCGTGGTGTTTCGCTGGGTAATATTGATTCCAAATACGGCGAAATCGCTGTCTCCATCCCCGGTGCCTTTTGGGGTGACATCCTCGCTTTTGTCACCATCGGTTCTGCCTTCCTCTTCTTCCTGCTGCGCTCGCTTGGCCAGCATTCGCTTTACCCGAACCGCGATCCCCGCATTCTTGAGTCCGCCAACCTTTCCAACTGATCTTTTTCAAGATGGATCCCAATCACGATAACCTCTTCATCCGTTTCTCCGCCTTCTGGTTGGGACTCGGGATTGTGCTGATTTTTTCCCTACTGTTGATGGTAATCACTGTCTTCAATCGTGACAAAGCCGATGACTTGGAAGTTCTCGCGGCTGAGAAGCGCTACGAGACCCGTGCCACAGTCGATGCGGCTCAGGCCAAGGAACTCTCCAAGGAAGCGATTGATGCGGCCGTGGCCGATGTCGCGTCTAGGCTTGCTGAATCCAAGCCGCTGGCTGTCGAGAAGCCCGATCAGGTAGTTCCAGGCTCGGAGACTGCCCAGAAGCTCGCTGAAGCTCCTGCGGTCGATACAACCCTAGTCGACAATCAGCCCGCCGATGACGGCCCGATTGATGAGGCCGTTTTGGCCATGGGCAAGGGCCAGTATCTTGTCTGCGCCGCATGTCACGGTCAACAGGGTGAAGGTGTTCCCAATTTGGCTCCACCTCTCGCCAAGTCTGAATGGGTGACCGGTCCCATTTCCAATCTCGTCCGCATCCAGCTCCGCGGCCTTGCTGGTCCAATTGCTGTAAACGGTGTCGAATACAACCTGCCGGTCGGCATGGCTGCCATGAGCTACCAGACCGACGAGCAGATTGCCGCCGTTCTAACCTACGTGCGCAACAGCTTTGGCAACAAGGCTTCGGCAGTGCAGCCAGAGCAGGTTAAGGCCCTTCGCGGTGAAGTTGGTAAGCCGCAGCTTACCGTCAAGGACCTGATCCAACCATGATTTCCCACGATGTCCTCCCCAGATAATCCAACCACGACTGAAGACGCGCAATTGCGCTCTGGAATCGACCGCTCGCTGCGTCATCCCGTAATGTTCTTCCTTTGTAGTGGCGCGGCATGGCTGGCGATTTCCATTCTCTTTGGTGTGGTCGCCTCAGCCAAAATGCATCACCCTGAGTTTCTCAGCGGGTATTCACTTCTCAGCTACGGCCGCGTTTTCCCAGCCCACATGAACATGCTCATCTACGGGTGGGGCATGCAGGCTGCATTTGGTATCATCATATGGTTGATGGCCCGCCTCTCGCGCAAGGAGTGCACCGCCGTGGGCACCATCCTCACCGCAGGCCATATCTGGAATTTCGGCGTGGCACTGGGCACACTTGGCATTTTGGGTGGCTATAGCACCGGTATTCAGTGGATGGAATTCCCGACCTTCGCATGGCCGGTGCTTTTGATCAGCTACTTCCTTATCGTGATCTGGTCCTTTATACAGTTTAGGGTCCGCAAGGTGGGCCAGGTTTACGTCACACAGTGGTATCTGCTGGCCGCTATGGTGTGGTTCCCCTGGATCTACATCACCGCCAACACTCTCATCCATTGCTTGGATGGTCACCCGGTGATGGCCAACGGCATCAATGCTTGGTTCCGCTCTGGCATGCTGTTCCTCTTCTTCACCCCGGTAGCCCTGGGTGCGGCCTATTACCTGGCCCCTAAAGTCACCGGTCGTCCGGTCTTCAGCTACGCGCTGGCCAAGCTGGGTTTTTGGTCATTGGCCATCATCGCACCATGGGCTGGCATGCAAAAGCTCGCCGGTGCTCCGATTCCCGTGTTCCTGCCTTACCTCGGTGCGGCCGCCACCGCCCTGATATTCATTCCAGCAACAGCCGCCGCAGTGAATACCCTGCGTACTGTGCTTTCGGACAAGGAGACTCTCTCTCAAAGCCCGACCCTGCGCTTCATGACGGCAGGCATGGTGGGTCTTTGTGTGCTAGCGATTGCTGCTGTCTTCCTCAATCTTCCCTCCTCAACCCTCCCGCTCTCTCAGTTCAGTATCTCCGGCTACGGTTTTGACGTGCTGGCCATCTACGGCTTCTTCAGCCTGGTGATGTTTGGTGCCACCTACTTCATCGTGCCCCGTATCACCCGGCGCGAATGGATTTCACGTCGTTTGATTTCTATGCACTTTTTGCTCTCCTGCTACGGTGTAGTCTTCGTTGCCTTGATCGCCATCTTCGGCGGTGTCATGCAGGGTATCGGTATCGAAGACTGGAAATCCGATGATCTGTCCCGTGCCAATGCCTATGCTTGGGCGGTGACCATCTCTTGGAGCCTGATCCTGTTCTCTAATGTCTTCTTCTTCCTCCATCTGGCCCTGATGTGGATGCGTCTTGGTCGTCGCAGTACCCACCCGACTCTGCTGGTGACCTCGCATGACCATGCGAGCCCTCACGGCGAAGAAGGGGACATCGACAACGCCAGCGAGATTGAATCCGCTCACTGACCCGCAATCACCATTCCAATTTTACTCCATGAGTCTGCGCACATTCATCATCGGTCTGGTTTCCAGCTTTGGCATCGCTTGGCTGGCTGTGGTTGTCATTCCCTTCTTCAAGATGCGCAATCTTGAACCTGTGGTGCATGCTGAAGGCACAGAGCAGGCCGGTCAGGTCTTTCATCCCAAGCGTACCGGTCGCATCGCCACTGGCGCTGAAATATACGCCGCTAACGGCTGCTATTTATGTCATACCCAATTGGTGCGTCCGACCACTGCGGGTAATGACATGTTTCGCGATGATTGGGGTGGCTTGGCTAATGATGAGGACCGCGGTGACACTCGTCGTGAGTCCAATGCTTGGGACTACCTAGGCGAAGACTACGCCCACATCGGTGTGACCCGTATGGGGCCCGATCTCTCCAACTTCGGCCGCCGCCTTGAGGCCAACTACCTCGAGGAAGGACAGAGAGCCGAAGCCTGGATCTACGCTCACCTCTACCGCCCCTACAGTCGTCCCGATCTGCGCATTGGTCGTGCGACTTGCCCGCCACAACCATTCCTCTTTGACAAGGTGCCAACCCGTGGTCAATTGAAGCAGGAGGCACTCGATGTGGAGACCTGCGATGGCTACCAAATCCTTCCGGGCCCCGAGGTCAAGGCTCTCGCTTCTTACCTTATGTCACTCAAGAAAGACCAAGAGGTTCCAGCCCAGCTCGATTTCTCGTCCGGTCAAAAATAGGACCAACTTTTCTGATTCAACTTATCATGTCTTCAAGTAAGAAACCTGATCTCGAGGAAACCATCAATGTGGCTGAGGCCCACGAGCGAGTTGATCGCGAATTGGCGGCAGCAGCTCGTGAAAAACGTATCGATGACCAAGGCAGCGAGCCAATCACTCTTTGGGTGCTTGCACTGTGCGGCATTGTGGCGGTGATCGCGGGTGGTATTCTTGGTGCCGGCGGTCAACTGTTCGCCTACGGCGAAACGTTTCCCCAAAACTACGTGCGAGCCATTGCCCCCGGTGAAGATAGCGGTGGTCCATTGCCCAAGCCTGTGCTTGATGCGATGATCGTCAAAGGAGCCAAGGTATACAGTGTGAAGTGCAACGGCTGTCACCAAGGCGACGCAAAGGGCAACAACAACTTCCCCTCGCTTGTCGGATCCGATTGGGTCATGGGAGACACTGACCGTCTGGCGATGATCATCCTCAACGGCCTTAAAGGCCCCATCAGCACTGGCAAGAGTTACCCTGGTGGCATGCCTGCTCAACTGGGCCTCGCTCCGGAGGATCTCGCATCGGTCATGACTTACATCCGAAACAATTTCGGCAATAATGCAGGTGACGTAGTAAGTGTTGAAATGGCAAAAGCTGCCCTTGAAATTTCGGGCAGCCGTGCCATGCAAGGACAGGTCACTGGCGAAGAACTCCTCGCCAATCATGCCAAGCCATTGCCGGGCGAGATTTTAGATCCGACTGTCCTAGTCAATCCCGTCACTCTCGTGCCGACAGCAGCCGCTACTCCCTGAAAAACACCACTATTGTGCGCCCCACTCTAAATCCTTTGTTCAAGCAATCTATTGCCGTCTGAATCCATCATGAGCGCTGACGACCACCACCACCTTCCATTTTGGAAAAAGTATCTCTTCTCCACCGATCACAAGACGATTGGTATCCAATATGGTCTCACTGCCATGGTTTTTCTGGCATTCGGCTTTTACTTAATGATGGTAATGCGCTGGAGCATTGCCTACCCGCATCAGCCCCTGCCTGAATGGATGGCTTGGTGTTTCACTGAGGAATGGCGCGCGCGTTGGTTGGTGGATGGGAAACTCACCGGTGAAACCTACAACATGTTTGGCGCCATGCATGGTACCATCATGGTATTCTTGGGTATTGTGCCACTAGGTTTCGGTGCCTTCGGCAATTATGTCACTCCTCTTCAGATCGGTGCCCCCGATATGGCCTTCCCTCGACTCAACATGATGAGTTACTGGATATACCTCGTTGGTGGTGTTCTCATGTGCGCCTCCTTCATTCTCGAGTCTGGTGCGGCCAAATCGGGTTGGACCAACTATTCACCTCTGGCGGGCTTTGCCGATGGTCAGATTGTCAATCAATGGTTGGCGGGTCAGACTTGGTGGTTGATCGGACTGGTGTGCCTGATCACTTCCTCGCTATTGGGGTCGGTTAACTTCATTACCACGATCATCAACTTACGCGCACGCGGCATGACCTGGATGCGTATGCCCTTTTTTGTATGGTCCATGCTCGTTACGGGTTTCCTCCTTCTGCTCGCCTTCCCGCCACTGGAAGCCGCGGGAATCATGCAGTTGATGGACCGCGTCGCCCACTCTTCGTTTTTCATGCCCACAGGTCTTTACACAGGTCAAACCGGTCTTGCTGAGCTATCTGGTGGGGGCTCGCCGCTCTTGTTCCAACACTTATTCTGGTTCCTGGGACACCCCGAGGTTTACGTCCTTTTGTTGCCTGCCTTCGCCTGCGTATCCGATGTAATTCCGGTCAATACCCGCAAGCCGCTATGGGGCTACAAAAACATGGTCTATATGGTGTTGGTGCTGGGCTTCCTCTCATTCGTCGTCTGGGCCCACCATATGTACATGACCGGTATGGGACCGGTAATATCCACCTTCTTCCAAACGACAACCGTACTGATCTCGGTGCCGTCGGTTGTCATTATCACTTCAATGCTAATTTCACTGTGGGGTGGTTCTATCAAATTCACCCCAGCCATGCTGTGGGCTTGCGCCTTCATCCCTATGTTTGGCATCGGGGGACTGACCGGCCTGCCCTTGGCTTTCAACCTCGCCGATCTCCACCTCCACGACACGTATTACGTGATTGGTCACTTCCACTACGTGGTAGCTCCCGGTATTCTCTTTGGCTTATTCGCGGGTGTCCTTCACTGGTATCCCAAGATCACAGGCCGCTACATGAGCAAGGCTCTCAATCATCTTCACTTCTGGCCAAGTCTGATCTGCATGAATATCATCTTCGCTCCAATGCTGCTGCAGGGTATGGCAGGTTTCCACCGTCGGTGGTATAATGGCGGTGACGGCTATCTCGACAAGATTGCTGGCAAAGCTGGAGAGGATAGCGCCAATGTCTTCGCCAATACCGTTGCCCAGCACCTTGACCTCAATGTCCTGATGTCCATGGGAGCTTGGACTCTCGCTCTGGCTCAGATTCCCTTCTTTATCAATCTTTTTGGTTCTTTGAAGTTCGGCAAGAAGGTAGAGAACGACAACCCATGGAATGCTACCACTCTCGAGTGGGCAACTCCGACGCCTCCAGGTCACGGCAACTTCACCACGGAGCCTGTGGCCTATCGTGGTCCTTATGAGTATAGCCGTGCGGATCATGATGCAGACTACCTGCCGCAATGGCACGAACCGAAGAAAAAGCCGGGTGCCGACGCAGACAAACCCGAAGCAGACGCCTAAGACGGTATTTGCCCTCCTCTGATTTCAGAAATCCAGAACCTTTTACGCCATGGAAATCCCCTTCATCGTCAAGGCCCGCAAGGACACCGGCCTCAATAACTCCAAGATTGCCATTTGGCTATTCTTGGCGTCGGAAGTCATGCTCTTTGGTGGCTTCTTCTCCGCTTACGTTTTTATGCGCATAGGAGCCGACTATCCATGGCCCGAGCGCACTTTGCCGGTCCTTCCCGGCCTAATTAATACATTCATTCTGATTGCCTCCTCGGTGACCGTCGTCTTCGCGTGGGCTGCCCTGAAACTTCGCAAGTGGCGTCAGTTCCAAGTATTCATGGGTATTACTGTGGCTTGTGCGGTGATCTTCATGTGTCTGAAAGCGGTTGAATATAGCGTCAAGTTCAAGCACCAGGCCATCCGACTCAATGACTACTCAGTCATCGAGGGTCATCTCGGCTACAAGAAGGACAAAGAGGGCAATTACATCAAAAATGATGGAAAAAAAATCGAATACAATCGAATCAATATCAAAGCCGAATCGGTGACTTACGCCGTTACCCGTGGTCGTCCCGATGGTTGGGTCGAGGACATTATTAAGCAGGCTAACGATCAGGGCTCTAAGCTGATTTTATCTAATGCCATCGTAGGCGCAGATGGTCGTTCCGATGCCGGCGAAGTCTACTTCGAAGCTGGTAGCGAACTTACGCTCGCATTGTTGAAAAATATCAAGAGTCAACACCTCAATGCCCGTGGCCACAACCAATCTGAGCGCACCGATGCGCTCCGTGACGCGTGGCGTCAGGCCAAGCAAGACAATCCCGGCAAGCGTGGCTGGGAGATCTCGGACAAGGTTTCTGTTAACCAAAAAGACCTCAATTCCGTGCTCCTTACCGAAATGTCTTCGGTTACTTTTCTCGTCGATCCGCCATGCAAGCTCAGCTTCAAACCAAAAGACATCAAGGAGGCAAATGGCCAGTCTCGAATGCGTGATGACACGATGGTGAGTGGCAAGTTGATGGATAGCCCGATGAAGTTCCACAACGTCGATGCAATCGACTTCCAGTATCTTGCCATGAAGGCCGAACAGAAGGGTATTGATCCGATGGTGGCGATCAATAACAGCTGGCTCATTCAAAACTATCCTTTCGCAGCAGAAGCTTGGGAGTGGCATTGTGAAAAAATTAAAAAAATGGAGGACGAATTGGCCAAAGATGGCCGTGAGCCCACGCACAAGGATCGCTACCGCATTGGCTGGAAAAAACTGCGGGATTGGTCTGAAGAAAAGGGAGGTCCCCAGCTTAGCTTCATGCAGGGCACTATTGGTGAGGAGTTTACCGGCCCCAACTATGAGGCTCGTGGCACTGAAACTTTCCCGGAACTTAAGGTCCCGCGCGCCGAGATTGCTTTCGCTTCGAAGTTTGTTCCCCAATGGAACACCTATTATGCCATTTACTTTACAATCACTGGCCTTCACGGCCTTCACGTGATCGGCGGTGCGCTTGTATTAGCCTACTACCTCTTTTTTGGCCGTCGCATGTATGAGGATAATCCTGAATGGCTTGCCAACCGGGTTGAGGTTGGTGGTTTATTTTGGCACTTTGTCGACCTGATCTGGATCTTTGCCTTCCCAATCTTCTACCTCATGTAAGCGATCTCCTCAAAAGCTTGGTCAGCATAGTTTATTCACTCTTCACTAATTCATACCAACTGATTCCATGGCCGACTCTCCGGAAGAAATCCAAAAAGCGATCCGCAAATACCTTATCGTCGGTGGTATCCTGTTCATCGGTACGGTTGTCACCGTGCTGGTGGCGACTGTGCCAGCGCTAGATATTGGTGGACACGGCTTCGAT
>JBMYMN010000060.1:0-14319 GCA_049597355.1 Luteolibacter sp. | reverse complement strand
TAAAGCACCAACTGCAGGCTATCGAATCCGTGCTCGATCCCAAGGACTCTGCCCTTACCAAATACTATACCGCACTGGAAGGTGAAGGCATTGAGGAAATCCTCACTCATGGCACTCAATACCACCGCTCCCTATCAGAAATGGCCTGGGATGGTGAAAAGGGATTCAACCTCATCCAACCCGGCTACAATAACCGCACCCGCCGCTGGCTGCAGGATCTGATCCGCAACCAGGACAGCTTCTATGGCAGGGCGGCGGCCACCATACTGGAATCCAATCCCAACCGACCCATGCGTGCTGGCAAGGAGTTGGTCGTATTGACGGCGGAGCCCGGGCAAGCCCCTAACCAGAGCCACACGGCCAATCTCGAGTTCGATGTCGAAAACGCAGGTGCCATCCGCGACCTCTACTTTAGCTACCTGTCGGCCAAGGAGCTAAAAGTCCACCTAAACGGCACCCTGATCCTCGATCTCAAGATCGGCCGCCCCGACACCCGCCCCGTTACCTTGCTGCTCAAGCCCATTACCTCCGAATTGCTTGAAAATGGAAAAAATTCGATCACCGTGGACTTCACGCCAGCCGACGAAAACTTCAAAGCCTCGATCCGCATGCCTCAATAAATGAGTGCTTCGGCGGACAAAACCCTATCCATCATGAAAATACTTCTCACCATTTCCACTCTCCTTGCACTCAGCATCTCCGCTGCCGCTCAAGACTGGCAAACCCTATTTAAAACCGGCGATGAGCTCACGCATTGGAAAACCGCCGAGAACGTCGAATCCGTGCGCCTCGAGGATGGCAATATCGTACTCAATGGCAAGCGTGCCCATCTTTTCTATATGGGTAAGAACGGCAACGCCTCGTGGAAGAACTTTGTGGTCGAAGTCCAGTTCAAGACCGCCAAAAACGCTAACGCCGGACTCTTCTTCCACACCAAGTGGCAGGACAAAGGATGGCCCCAACAGGGCTACGAGGCACAAATCAATGCCACCCACAAGGACCCCCGCAAGACCGGCAGCATTTACTCCTTCAAGGACTGCGCCAAACCCGGCCATCAGGACAACGAATGGGTTACCATGAATGTCAAGGTCGAGGGCAAGAAGGCCACCGTCACCGTAAACGGCAAGGTCACCAACCAATACACCGAACCCGAAGACCACAAGCCCGCCACCAAACGCTTTGGTGAAGGCACCTTTGCCCTGCAGGCCCACGATCCGGGAAGCATCGTGATTGTCCGTAGTTTCAGAGTGAAAGCACTGCCTTGAGTTTTTTGCGGGTCTCTTTTTTTGTGGGTCTCTCAGGCACCTTGCATTCTAAAAATAACACATCGCTCCGTCCCTTAGCTTCTCTTCATCAATTCCGTTCTGGGGTGTGCTCGCAGTGTGAGATTGACGCCAGCATCTTCATCAGTGAGAACCAGTGCTGATGATCTCAAAGCAATCAATTTTATCCAGAGTCTCAGCCTTTCTATTGGCTGGGCTCTGTCTTCACTTCTCTGCCGGATCCGCTCCAGCTCAAGGCTACTACAAGCAGGGCTATACCCCCATCTTCAACCCTTTCCCCAAGGACTCAGGACGCGGCAGCGGTAACTGGAACGTGCGCAACTTCGGACCCGTCGGCATTGGCATCAGCCTGATCCGTCCCGGGATGACGATGCAGATCAACAATGTCGAGGCCGGCTCTCCTGCCGAAAAGACTGGCAAGCTCAAGAAGGGCCAGATCATTGAGAGCATCAATGGTGTCGCCCTCAAAGATACCGACCCCCGCATTATTCTCGGCGACATCATCACCGCGGCGGAAGCCAAAGACGGCAAAATCAATCTCAAGATCAAAGACGGCGAAACCGTCACAGTGCAGATCCCCATCATGGGCTCCTACAGTCCCAACTGGCCGATGAACTGCAGCAAGTCTGACATGATCGTGCGTAACCTCGCCGCTGTGATCGCCAATCAGGAAAAGCCGCGGTGGGGTTCCGTCCTCTTCATGCTATCCACCGGCGACGAACAGGATCTCGAAGTGGTGAAACGCTGGATGAAGAACGCCGAACAAAACTACGGCAACATGAACTGGGCCACCGGTTACAATGGCATCGGGCTGTGCGAGTACTATCTGCGCACAGGTGATCAAAGCGTGCTGCCTGTCATCAAGCGTCTCTGCCAACAACTCAAAGCCAACATGTATAGCGGCGGCTGGAGTGGTCGTGGCGCACCCGCTGCATTCACCTACTCCACGGGATCCGGGCAGGTTCACGCCTCAGGTGTTAACTGCATGACCTTCCTACTCATGGCCAAGCTCTGCGGCGTGGACGTCGACCCATACATGTTTGATGAATCCTTCGCCCAGTTCTATCGCTTTGCCGGTCACGGCAACGTCTCCTACGGCAACACCGACCCTGAGGGTGGATTCCGCGACAACGGCAAGAGCAGTGGCCTCGCCTGTGCGCTCGGCGCCGCTGCCCTCGTCGATCCCCGTGGAGAGGACACCGTCTTTGCCAAAGCTCGCGACAACAGCTCGATGAAAGCTTTCTATGCCACCAATTGGTTTCACGCAGCCCACACCGGTGGTGGTATGGGCGAGATCTGGCACCACGCCGTAATGAATAAGATGAGTCAGAAGCGGCCAAAACAATACCGCTCTTACTTCGATACCCGCCGCTGGGTGATGGAGCTTTCCCGCCGTCACGATGGCAGCATCGGCATCGCCGGCATGGACGACCGCTACGATCGCTCCGCCACCGAGCAGGAACGTTCCTGGGGCACCTTCTTTGCTCTCACCTACACCCTTCACCGCAAGCATCTCCAGCTATTCGGCGCTCCACGCAGCAAGTTTGCCGTGCAGCAGAAGCTCAAGCGCCCATGGGGCAACGCGGGAGATGACATCTTCCACTCCATTGAGCCCATTCCTGGCGGCCCCCTGACCATGAAATTTCTCTTGGACGAAAAAGTTGGCCGCGATGACTCCGCCTCTGTGGTCTTCAAGCACTTGTCAGGTCAGAACGTGACCGACGAAACTATTCTAAAATATCTTCACCACCCCGAATACGGGATCCGCTGTGCCGCCATCCGCACTGCCAACAACCTCAACCGCTCGCACCTGGTTCTGCCGCTACTTCAATCCAAAGACGCGCGACTACGAGAAGCCGGCCTTCTCGCTATGATCGGTATGTTCAAGGGCCGCCCGCTGGCCCAAGACCAACTCACCCCCGAAATGTTCGCCGAGGTCAGTAAAATGGTGAACAACCCAGACGAAGGCTGGTGGGTCGCCCATCAGGCGATCAAGGCCTTGGGCCGCGCCGACAAAAAGTTTATCGGTCGGCATCGTGATCGACTGATTGAATTCATCAACTACTACGATAGTACGTACGTGAAGGCCGCAACTTGCGTGACCCTCTCCAAGATTGCGGTCGAGCCAGAGCACTACAAAAAAGTGCTACCTGTCGTTCTTGAACAGGTATCCAAATTCCGTGTCAGCGGTGCCTCGTCACAGACCTCCTACGCCATCGCCAATGCCATCAAACAAGCAAATCCAGAAGTGAAGAAATTCGCCTCTCCCATGATCGGAGTCATTTACCAGAGCGTTCCCAATGTGGTCAAAGAACCCAACACCGGAGCAATCTTCGGCCGAGGTGGTGCGACCATCCGCAAGAATCTCGGTGTCATCGCCAAGGCGGTTCCGGGCGGCGAGGAATTTGTCCGCAAGCTACCCAAGTCAACACTTGCATCTCACATCAGCGGCAAGGAGTCCGATAAGTATCGCTTCAGCGGCACCCATCAGCCCAACGCCAAGGTGGAGGGTATTTGGGAATGGTGCATCTGGCCTGCCGCCAACAAACCGAGCGAGGTAATGCCGCGTATCGAGCAATGGGTCAAAGGCCAAACCAAGGGCGGCAAACCACTGCCCGACAAAGTTGATCGACCAAAGGACGTCCTGGAGATTCAAAAGGGCGGCAGTCTTCGCTCCAAGTTTTATGGCGGCTACTTTTGGTCAGACGATTGGATCATTGGTGTCGACTCCGGTCAGGCCGTAAAGATGCAGGTGGTCCATGTGGCAGGACGCGACTTCTTGGTCGTTGAGAGAGGCGGCTTCAATGCCGAGCCCAAGACCGAAGAAGAAGCCACTGCTCAAATCCCCACCGACTACCACTGCGGCTTCCACATATACATGAAAAGGAAGTGAATTCCATTCGGCTGCCACGGCCAATGGCTGAAAAGTAAGACCTTTTCCCAACAAAACAATCACCTAAAACAGGCTCTCCTGGCCCTCGACTTCTTCGTTTTCCTCTATCTTGGAAGCCGTCGCGGCCCCACTGGCATACACATTGGCCTGCAGCGCTCGCCGCGCTTCCTCCTGAATTTGGGGATCGATGTCCTCCATGGCCTGTTCAAGCAGGTCACAAGCCTCGCGATTACCCAACTCGCCAAGTTTACGCACGGCACATAGCCGCTCGGAATGGCTGCCAATTTCGAGTGCGCGCTTGAGTTCGTCGAACATGGGTTACGCACATCAACATGCCACGTTTTGGCCTGTTTGGGAACAGGCATCATTGAGAAATCCACGATTCCTTGACCCTGCCCTTCCGTGTGGTTAGGAAATTAAGCTCTCCAATGCTCATCAATTGTCCCCACTGCAAAACCGCTCTCGATATCGCTCCAGAGCATTTCGGACAGAGCCTGGTTTGCCCTGCATGCAAAGGCAAACTTCAGGTGGATGCCCCGGACCCCGGATCCAAAGAAGCGGAACAAAACAACGGCAAACCCCAGCGCGAGGGCTGGCCCGAACAGGATCACGCAAATCCCAACTTCGCAGTCAGTTTCATCATCGGACTTGCCGTGACAGCTGCCATCCTGGGAGCCATGATCCCCATTCGCGACACCAGGATTGGCGGCATTTTCCTGGACCGCGGTTGGGTCAACTATGCGGAGACCTTTCTCTTCTGCTGGGGCATCACGATTTTAATGATGAAACTGCGCATGAATACTCGCCAAGAACGTGCGACCGTGCTCAATCTCTTTCCTCAGAACCTTGGTCACGAGATCAACCGTCATAGCGTCTCTGGCTTTATCGAAAATATCTACAAGATCCCTGTCATCCTGCGTGATAGCCTCATCGTGAACCGCATTCGTAAGGCTCTCGAGCTTTTCGAGTCGCGCCCTAACAATGGTGAGGTCGCAACCTTCCTCAACACTCAGTCTGAGCTGGATGCCAACCGCTCCGCCGGTTCTTACGCGCTAATCAAAGTCTTTTTGTGGGCCATTCCCATTCTTGGCTTCATCGGCACCGTCATTGGTCTGTCCACTGCAGTTGGATCACTCTCCATGGGGGACAACGCTGATCCAGAGGCGCTCAAGGAGTCAATCAATAGCCTTACAAGCGGCCTTGGTCTTGCCTTCGACACCACGCTTCTCGGCCTTATCCTCTCCATTCTCATGAGTTTTCCCATGGCCGCAGTACAGAAGCGTGAAGAGGAGACCCTGACCATCATCGACGCCTTCTGTAACGAGAAAGTGCTCCCCAAACTCAACGACAGCAAATATGCCAATGCTGATGATTTAATCGAGCAGGCTGAGAGCATGCCCGAACTGGTGGCTTCTCTCGCCCATGCCCACGAAACCTTTCTCAAAAATCTCAACGAGAACACCATCCAATTGCGGATGAACTCCGAGAAGATGCGCAGTACTCTTGATGAGCATCAGGAAAGCACCCAGCAAAGCATGGAAAATGCGATTCAAAAGCTCAGTGATGCCACTTCCTCCATTTACAAAAGCAGTGACAGCGAGCTCACCAAGAGCCTCAAGAGCTTCACCGAAGGTATTGAGCGACTCAACCTCACTCTCACCAAACTCGATGCCAAGACCGTGATGGTCGCTGGTAGAGAGAACTCCTCAAAAGATAAGGACAAGACCGAGGACAAAGACAAGAAGAAGGGCCTCTTCGGCAAGAAAAACAAGTAACCGTGGCTAAGCGACGCAAAGTGAATGGCGAAGGGGTATCATTATTCCCCTTTCTCAGCATCCTTGCGTGCCTGATAGGCATCCTCACCCTAATGATTAGTGTGATGAGCCAACTCAACACACCCAGCACCGCAGGTCAGACAGAGGAGGACATCATGCGTGCCAAGAAGCGCAGCCAACTGATCTCTCTTGCCGAGGGCCTTGAAGTTGAGATTCAGGAGCTCGATGTTCGAGTGAAAGAAGAGCGCGCCACCGCCCTTCAACTCGCTCAACTACGCGAACAACGCAAGCAGCTGGAGGACAAATCAGCCGAACTGAAAAAGCAGGTGGACCGCTCTCCCGATGAGATCCGCCAGATCTCCGAGAAGCTCAAACAAGAGATCGTCAGCCTGAGCGATAAGAAGGGCCAACTCGAAAAAGAGGCCAAGAAAATCACCGACGAGATTGCCGCTCGCAAGGCCGCCCCGGATCCTCCCAAATCGGTACAGATCAGGCCTGGTGGCAGCGGCAGCAACCGTCCCACATCGGTATTCTTCGTCGAATGCAGCGATAAGGGAATCAACATGTATCGCAGGGGCATAACCAAACCCCAATTCATCGCCACCAGCGCCATTCCCAGCAGCAAGGCCTACCACGATTACCTCGCCAGAATACGCAGCGTGCGCGATCCCATGGTTCTCTATCTCATTCGTCGCAGCGGCTATTCCACCTACCGCTGGGCCGCCCATGAAGCCATCGAAAAGCACAAGATACGTATCGGCAAGCTGCCGCTTCCCAACGATGGCGAGCTCGACCTCTCACTCTTCAACTAACCCCAAGCGATGGCTCGTCGACGCACCGTATCGGATGGAGGAGTCAGTCTCGACTCCCTGATGGACGCCATGACCAATGTTGTGGCAGTGCTTATTCTTGTGCTCCTGCTGGTGCAGGTGGACGTCAAACAAACTGTGCAGAAGTTTCTTGATGAACTGCAACCGGCCTCGCCCGAGGAAGTTGCTAAAGCTCAGAAGGAATACGACTTATTAATCAAAAAGCGAGATAACCGCCTCAGCTTGATCAAATCTGAAACCCCCGATCCCTCCAGCCTCAAGAGAGAGCAAGACACGATTGCTCAACTCAATGAAAGCATTGCCAAGCAAGAGGCAACACTCAAAGACCAGAGGGAATCCGCTACCAATGAAGCACGCCTGCGCAAGGAGCGCGACACACTCAAAGCCCGCACCGCCAGCCTCGGCGCCGAAGTCGATAAACTCGGTGTCGACCTTAAGAACACGCCAATCAAGAAAGTCCGCCCCGACATCGTCAATATTCCCGTTAGTAAGGATATTCCCCCACGAGCAAAACTCTTCTACTGCTACATCTTCGATGGCCGCATCCACCTTATCGATCCGGTTACCCCCAAGATGCTTTTCGAGCGCGAACTTAAGCGCAAAGAGTCCAAATTTACCATCGAGCGCATCAAAGATAAAAACAACGAGCGCAGACGCTTTGATGCAGGCCAACTCAAAAGCCACTTCACCAACTTTGATTGGCGCAACATTCAAGCGGGTCAAAAGGTGCAACTGATCGCCGCACCGCATTGGAGCCGGATTCGAATTCGCATCACACCAGACCGCCAAAAGGGCGGCATCACTGCCAAGGAGCTGCAAAATTCCGATTCTTCTTTCCACCAGGCCCTGCGTGGCCTGTCGCGCAACCGCAACAACTGCTTGATGTTTCGTGTCCATCCCAACGACTTCGACACCTATCTCCAAGCCCGCAAGGTTGCGGACGCCATGCGGGTTCCATCGGGCTGGGAAGTCCACTGGGCCGTCCACCACGAATTTATAATCGATTCGATGGAACTCAAACCCACCGCGAAGCCTCCTCCACCCAAACCGCCAGCACCCGACAGCAAACCCAGGCCGCCCTCTCCGCCCAACATCAAACCGACCCTGGATTGATCCAGATTCCACAAAGGGTTGTATCTCCGCTTGCGAACAGCAGACCCGCGCTTACATTTCACCCATATGAGAACACTTCCCATTCTATTCGGAGTCATGGCATCCCTCACCGCCTTGGCTACTGCCGAACCCGCTGCCGCCAACAAAGCCGAAGTGGCTATCGTCATCGAAGGCAACGACCAAATGCAATTCAACGTCAAAGCTTTCGAAGCCGTGGAGGGCCAGACTGTCCGACTCACCTTCAAGAACGTTGGCAAGCTCCCCGTCGAAGCCATGGGTCATAACGTGGTCATTCTCAAGGCAGGTGAGGACAAATTCGCCTTTGCTGGTAAATGCATCACTCCTGAAGCCATCAAGTCTGGTTACCTGCCAACCGAGCAAGCCGACAAAGACAAGATTCTCACCCACACCAAGATCCTTGGCCCTGGCGAAACTGACACCATCACCTTTACCGCCCCAGCTGCCGGCGAGTATCAATACCTTTGCAGCTTTCCCGGCCATGTCGGCGTCATGAATGGTGTGATGACCGTGAAGGCCAAATGATGCAGCCTTGCGAGCGGCCACCCCAATCCAAAATCAAAACTGACAAATGCCATTCCGCCTGAAATGTTGCGGAATGGCATTATTGCATTCTACCCGCAGCATTTGGCCACATAATTGGTCATACATTTCGCCCAAAATTCCCACTCTCGCTCTCTTCCTCGTTTGTGCCACTCTCACTATGGCAGACGACCCCAAGCTTGGCATGAACTCCCATCCTCTGCCCGAATCCGGAACGGACTACGGTTATCTCTCCTACCTCCCGCCCAACTATCATGCCAAGTCGGGTAAGCACCCGTTAGTTCTCTTCCTCCACGGCAAAGGTGAACTTGGCGACGGCAAAACCACTTTGAACAATCTCGCCAAGCACGGTCCCTTCAAGCTGATCAAGAAAGACCCCACGATCTTTGCTGAGGCCAACACAGTGGTTCTCGCCCCTCAGGGACTTAAAGCAGACAACTGGTGGCGCTGGGAGAAGCTCGACAACTTTCTCAAGCATGCACTTAGAGAGTACAACATCGACAAGGACCGCATTTACCTGACTGGCCTCAGTATGGGTGGAGGCGGTACTTGGATGATGGCCAATCGCCATCCGCATACCTTTGCTGCGATGGTTCCAATTTGCGGGGCCGCGCGCCCGGGCAAGGACATTACGATCGGCAAGGTTCCCGTCTGGGCCTTTCACAGTGTCGGTGACAAGGTCGTGAGTATGTTATACAGCGAAATGTGGCTCGATCGTCTCGCTGGCACACAACATAAAGCCAAACTGATGGCAGGCTACCCGAAAGCCGGAATCCAGAGTTCGAGTTTCGATGGTCGTGAGTGGAGTTGGACCGAAGGGCAGCACGCACCTGAAGGACAACTCGGTATCACGGTCTATCCAGACACCCGTCACGATAGCTGGACGCGCGCATATCAAGATCCCAAGCTGTGGGAGTGGATTTTTGCACAGAAGCGCTGATGCACGACCCGATCTCCGGACGTTCCATATTTTTATGCAAATTGCAGTTGAGAACTGATCTCAATAAGGTAGCGTTCCCACGATTTTCGCCCGAATTATGCGGCGCGGTCACCCCAGAATCATGAAAACATTCTTTGCCCTACTCAGTTGCGCCATGGGCGCTCTTCTGCTCGCCTCGTGTGGATCCGACAAAGCTTCCACCGGCAAGACGCTGAAGTCGCCTTACACCATTATTACCACCTGCACGATGGTCACCGACATGGTCTCCCGAGTTGCTGGCGACAAAGCCAAAGTCATCGGCCTGATGGGCGAGGGTGTGGACCCTCATCTCTACAAGCCCACCCGCGATGACCTCGCCACTCTCGCCGAAGCTGATGTTGTGTTCTACTCCGGCCTCATGCTTGAAGGCCGTATGGCCGACTCCTTCGCCAAGATGTCGCGCTCTCAAATCCCCTGCTACGCCGTCACCGAACTACTCGACGAGAGTTTCCTGCTCGAGCCCGAAGAATTTGATGGCCATTGGGATCCTCATGTCTGGAACGACGTCAGCTCCTGGATCAGCGCCACCAAAGCCGTTGCCATGGCCCTCAGCGAACTCAATCCTGCGAATGCTGACAGCTACCAGTCCAACGCCGATACTTACATCGCCGAACTGACCAAACTTCACGAATACGCGAAAACCAGTATCGCCACCATCCCCGAAAAAAGCCGCGTGCTCATTACCGCCCACGATGCCTTTAACTACTTTGCCCGCGCCTACGGCATCAAAGTGATGGCCGCTCAAGGTGTAACCACCGAATCGGAAGCCGCCGTATCCGACATCAACGCCTTGGTCGACTTCGTTGTCGCCAACGACATCCAATCCATTTTTGTCGAGAACATCACTTCCGACCGCAATCTCCAGGCCGTGCTCGAAGGCGCCCAGGCCAAGGATCACAAACTCGTGATCGGTGGCGAGCTTTTCTCCGACGCTACCGGGCCCAAGGGCACCTACGAAGGCACTTACATCGGTATGGTCGACCACAATGTCACGCTGATCACACGCAAGCTGGGTGGCGAGGCCCCCGAAAAGGGTCTCAATGGCAAGCTTACCATCATGCACGAAGAGTAAGCTTCATCGCCCCCTTACATCCATGCCCGACGAACCGGTCAATTCCCTGGATATTGCACATCTCACGGTGTGCTACGACCGCAAGCCTGCGGTGTGGGAAGTGGATCTATCCATTCCCATGGGCAGCATGACTGGCATCGTTGGGCCCAACGGTGCGGGTAAGAGCACCCTGCTCAAATCCATTCTTGGACTGATTCCCATCGCAGCGGGATCGGTCCGTTTTTTTGGTCAAGACTATCGCAAGGTTCGCCACCGCGTGGCCTACGTGCCTCAGCGCGGTAGTGTCGACTGGGAGTATCCCATTTCCGCACGCGAAGTGGTTGCCATGGGCATGTATCGCCAGATGGGTTTGTTCCGCTGGGTCGGTAAGGCCCAGCGCGCGGCTGCCGACGAGGCGCTCGAGCGGGTCGGCATGCAGGACTTCGGCGATTCCCAGATCGGTTGTCTTTCCGGTGGTCAGCAGCAACGCGTGTTCATTGCGCGTGCCCTCGTTCAAGAGGCCGATCTCTATCTCATGGACGAACCCTTTGCTGGTATCGATGCCACCACCGAGCAAGTGATTCTCGGCCTCATGAAAGAACTGCGAGAGTCCGGCTCCACTCTCGTTTGTGTGCACCACGACCTTCCGACGGTTGCCGACTACTTCGATCATCTGGCCCTGCTCAACATGCGCGTGGTAGCTGCCGGGAAACTGCAGGAGGTCTTCACCCGCGAAGCCCTCACTCAGTGTTACGGTGGTCGTTTGGAACTGCTCTCCAAGCTCACCGACTCGCTCGCCAAACTCGAGGAACTCAAGGCATAAAATGGACAACGCCACCATGTTGCTGTTGGCCTCCAGTTGGTTGGATCGTCTGGGCGACTCCTTTCTTTCGCCCTCCCACAATCTACGCGTGATCTACCTCGGTGTCTGTTCGCTGGGGCTGGCGGCCGGTATCTGTGGCTGCTTTCTACTCTTTCGCAAGCGCTCGCTATTGAGCGACACCGTCGGCCACGCCACTCTGCCCGGCGTTGCCTTTGGCTTCCTGCTCATCGCCAGCTTGGGCGGTGGCGGCAAGTCTTTCGTCTTGCTCATGCTGGGTGCCTTGGTCACCGGTTGGTTGTCTGTGCGTGCCGTGCAATGGATACGCCACCGGACTCCGGTGCGCGAAGACGGCGCCTTGGCCATTCCCCTCAGTGTGTTTTACGGCCTTGGCGTGGTGGGACTGTCTGTCATCCAAGGCCTGCAGCTGAGGGATGCTTCGGGCCTCGAGTATTACCTGTACGGCATGGTCGCCTCCATGGTTCAAGCCGAAGCCCAATTGCTGCTTGTGATTGCTCTGGGTGCCATCGCCGTGGTCTTTCTCTTTTTTAAGGAGCTCAATAGTCTGTGCTTCGATGAGGGCTATGTCGCCGCCCAAGGCCTACCCAACCGCTGGCTCGATGAAGTGCTGATGTTTACTTGCCTCACTGTCACCATTGTCGGCCTGCAAGCCGTGGGCCTGTTGTTGATGATGGCCCTCTTCATCATCCCGCCTGCCACTGCACGACTATGGACAGACTCCATGCCCTCGACCCTGGCCATCGCCGGTGCAGTCGGCGCCTTTGGTGCGCTCGCCGGCTCCATTGCCAGCTCCGTGGTTCCCCATCTGCCTGCCGGTGCTTCCATTATTCTCGCCACCTCCCTGCTCTTTTCCATCAGCATGCTGGTGGGCAAGCGCAAGGGCTGGCTGGTGCGCAAACTCAGCTTGTATCAACTCGAGCGTCGCCTTGCGCGCCACCAATTCCTGCGTGGGATGTTCGATAAGCTCGAGTCTCAGCAACAAGTCCGCTTGCTGGCAGGCTTGGACTTTTCGCCTGAACTTTGCTACGTACCACTGGCCATGGACGACTTCCTTGGCAAGCGCGACTGGCCCAAAACCAAACAACTCAAAATTGCGCGCAGCCTGGTGCAATGCGACATGCTCGAGTTTGCCGACGAGGGAAAAGTCATTCTTACCGACAGTGGTCTCAAGCACGCGCTCGAAGTTGCGCGCACCCACCGCCTCACCGAACTCTATCTCATTGAGCACGCCGAAATCGCGCCTGCCATGGTGCATCAATACGTCGAGCGTATCGAGGAAATCACCACCCCCGAAATCGCCAGCGACTTAAAGAGCCTCTTCGCCGAGCGACTTGCAGAGGAAGTCATTCCCACCGAACCCCACGCCCACTGATCCCATCATGAGCTGGAATATTCTCGATACCTGGATTGTCATCACCGCCACCTTGGTGGCGATGGCCTGCGTCATTCCCGGAGTGTTCCTGCTGCTCAGCCGCCAGAGCATGGTCGCTCACGGCATCGCCCACGCGGTGCTGCCCGGAATCGTCATTGGTCACCTGCTCTCAGGTGGCGTGGAAACCCCGGCCCTCCTCACCGGCGCCATCGTGGCCGGAGTGCTCTGCGCGGTTCTCACCCGCTTCCTCCAGAGCTTTAGCGGAGTGGAACCGGGTGCGGCGCTGGGCATCACCTTTACCACGCTCTTCGCCCTTGGGTTGGTATTGCAAAGACTTCTCGCCGACCACGTTCACATCGAGCCCTCCCATGTACTCTTCGGCAATCTTGAAACCTCCATCTTCGAAGTCGTCATCGCAGGCAGCAGCTTTCCCGAAGCCGCCCAACGCGGCCTGATGGCGCTAATGATTAACCTCGGCTTCGTCGCGCTCTTCTACAAAGAACTGATGATCACCACATTCGACCCCGGTCATGGCGACACCGTTGGGGCTCGACCCAGACTCGCTTACTACCTGCTCATGGGTATCAGTGCAATGACCTGCGTCATCGCCTTCGAGGCCGTTGGCAGCATTTTGGTGGTGGCCATGATGATCATCCCGCCCGCCATCGCCTCGCTCTTCACTAAGGCGCTCAAACCACTGATTGTGCTCTCCCTTTTCATCGCCCTGATTTGTGCCGTGCTGGGTCATTTGCTGAGCCTTGGGACGCTCGGCTGGGCCATCGCAGCTGCCAGCGGCTTTGAAAACCCCGGCTCCACCAACACTGCCGGTGGCATCGCGGTGGTCTGTGGCTTGATCTTCGGCCTCTGTGCCGTGGCTCGCCAATTATTACGCCCTGCTCACAAGGCCGAGAAACCCTAGAAGCCAAAGCCACTCGATCCGCCCATGCTGTTCATCGAGTGGATCAGCTCCATGTACTTTTGAATGATTGCTCGCAAGGCGATCACCATCACCCAGGTGACGATCACAATTGCCGTTGTCCAGCCGGACTTCCACCCCCAGTGCAGGTCCCTGCGCAGCCAGATCAGAGGAATCGCCAGCGGCGGCACCATCATGAAAGTCAGCACAATGGATCCGGTCTTGCAAAACCATGGCACCTCTTCAGCCGGCTTCGCAGCAGCGGGCAACGCCGGCGGCTGGACTTGGGGATAAGAAGACGCCGGCCGCTTGGATTCATCCAACCACTCCATGCAGTAGCGGCACTTTACCGATTCCTCCTGAATTTCCTCCGCACAATACGGGCACTTCTTCATGGCCATTCCAAACCCTAACACGCAAGCGGCTTGAGCGCCACTGAGGATTGAACGAGGTAATCGTTAGCCCGCCTAGTGGAGAGTCCTCATAAAGAGCAGCAACCCTATATCTTAGTCCCACTCCTGGGGATCCACTCCGTAATACTCCTTCAATTCATCATACAGCTGAGGTCTTTTCTTTGCCATCTGTCTTGGCTTTTCGAAGAAGGCTTCCGTGGCGACGGCGAAGAACTCTTCGGGTGCGGTGGCACCGTATTCATCGAGCACGGTCTTGCGGCCGCGTTGCACGCGATCGATCAAATCGTTGGCG
>JBMYMN010000059.1:0-14411 GCA_049597355.1 Luteolibacter sp. | reverse complement strand
GCGCCATTCCCGGCGGGGATCAGGAGCGACTCAGGGGTCGCCAGAATCGGCTCAATCAACCAATGCTGTTTGGAGGGCGGCTTTACCGGAACGTCGAGTATTTTTTCCGAAATTCGCTCGGCAGCATGCAAATATTGCTGCAGATGCATGGTTGATAGAGACAGGTTGTCCACCAAATTGTCGAACCCATGCTGTTGCGTGTCTTCAAGAAAGCGGAGGCTGGGATCGAAAGGATGCTTCACCAAATCGCGAACCGTGTTCCGGTACTCTTGATTGGTCAGACGACGCAGGCTGATTCCAGGCCCTGTAACCCGAGATAGTTGCTCCGCTTTTTCCAACTCCCCATTGATCCATTCCACAACCTTGATGAGTTCTTCGGCAGGTGGGCGCGGCTGCTTTTTGGGCGGCATCTCCCCAGCATTCAGGACTCCAACGGTCTCATGCCAGATACCCGCTTCAGTCAGATCGAGGATATTGCCATTAGATTTCTCGAGATTCAGACCACCTTTTTCTTTCTCGGACCCGTGGCAAGAAAAGCAGTGCTCGGCAAGAAAGGGCTGCACGGTGGATTTCCAGCCTTTCAAATCCGGCTCCAGCTTATCCGGCGCAGCATGAATTGCAGCCGTATGCAGACTCAGACCTATCAAGATCAAGTTTCGCAGGAAAGAGTATGAACCAGCCCGCATATTCCCGTTGTCACAATCAGCCACCATCTTGATAGTACTATTTGACGTCTATGGTTGGCATTTTCTTACAGACCACTGGGAGAAAAGTTTTGCGATGGAGCCCTCTATTGGCATCGTCAAATACGGCGGTAATTTCTTCCGTTTCGAGATTTGCGAAGCGGCGATGAAGCGGGATTAACCATGAGGATAGATCATAGGAAATATGTATAACTGATCTTTCCGGATTGCCAGCCTTTGAGTCAATCTGCCAGCTTCAGCCATGCTCCGACCACGCAAACGCTACACGGTTTACGATCTTCAAAAATTGAAGGGGAAACGTTGTCTGTCCCACATCCATGTAAAATCACCCGAGGAAGCACGAGCCGCTGAGGAAGCGGGGGTGGATTTGATGAGTTGCAGTTTTGACTCACCGGAATCGCAGGCTCGTCTTCCGGCCCTGGTGGAAGCCGCTCCGACCGCGTTTCTCTCGGGAGCAACGCCGCACGGAATGGCGACCAAAGAAGAGGCGATTCGGATTGGGTTTCACGCTTTGGAGCTAGGAGCAAGTTCGGTCTACTGCTCGTCAAGTCCGCAACTGATCGAAGCGATGGCGGCAGAGGGAATTCCCGTGGTCGGCCACCTTGGGATGGTGCCGCGCCATGTCACTTGGACGAATTATCGCGCGATTGGGAAAACGGCTAAAGAGGCGAAAGCGCTTTTTCAGAAGATGAAGGACCTCGAAAACGCCGGGGCCTACGCGGCGGAGATCGAGTGCGTCCCACATCAGCTCGCGAGCTGGATGTGTGGTGAGACTTCCATGCTCTTGATGTCGCTTGGATCAGGGAACGGATGCGATACCCAGTTTCTCTTTTCCGATGATATTTTGGGCGACTACGATGAGCGTTTGCCTCGGCACGCGAAGGCTTATCGAGATTTCAAAGCGGAGTTTGCTCGACTCCAGCAGGAACGCATCGCCGCATTCAAAGAATACATTGCCGATGTGAAGGATGGCGAATTTCCGAATGCGAGAAATCTGGTCGAGCTTCCGGATGGAGTGCTTGATGAGGTGAAGCAGATGATTCAAGCCTAGCCGGGCCTCAATTCGGGAGATCTCAGGAAATACGTTCTATCAGTCGGCCTGCCTGTAGTGTTTGGTGGAATGGAAGGCCATGCTGCAAAGGCAGGCATCGAGCAGGACTGAAAGTCAGAGAATCAGATTTTCTGCGAGGTGGCAGAGAAGCTGTAGGTTCCTGCTGATTAACCGACAACCACGCGGCTGGGCCAGTCGTTTTTATTTGGAATCGGCGGTGTCTGTGGAGATCGGGTAGGTCTCTAGCAGGATCTCCGGATCCAGTTTCTGGAACAGCATGTTGTAGACGCCGCGTGCGGCAACAGGAATCGTGAGGCCGTTGGATCCCGAAGTATCCGCCAGAGGGAGGAACACGACCGCAAGGGCTCCGCTCTCTTGTTTGATTGCCTGGATCTTTGCCTGGCCCACCGCGGGTCCCATGAGTTCCTTGTCGCTTCCAATGTCTTCCATCGATGCCGGGGCTGAGAGAATCTTTTTGGCAAGTTTCTTAGCGTCGCTCAGAAACTTTAAGCCCTTGGGATTGGCTGTGGCTTCAAAAAGCACCAATCCTCCTGCATCAAGGTAGTCTTTGAGCACCTGTATCTCTTCCTCGCTAGGTGTGAATGGACCCTCGCCGCGAATCAAAAGTACGGGGAGTTCGGCGATCTGTTCGCCGATAAGCGGGCAAGTCACGGCACTGGAGCGGACGGTCAGTCCTTTCTGCTGGCGAATGACCGAGGTGATCACGGGTGTGATTCTCGAGTCTGAGGTGTCCGGTGACCATAGGCATTCGCCAATGACTGGAGGTCGGACGTTCTCGGCAAGAAAGACCATGGCCATCGCAGTGGGGACTACCTGCTCCACAGTGGGACGCGGTTTCTTCTTTCCAACGAGAGCCGAGGCCAGGGTGTAGTATCCTTGGTAGACGTGAGGTTTATCATATTCCATCCTCGCCTTTTTCTCTGGAGCTTCGATGGCGGCGATGCGGGCCATGAGACTCGACGGAAGGTGATAGCGTCGGCCTGGTCCCTTGATTTCCCAGTTTCCGTTGGCGGTCTTCAATGACAGAAGTCTCGCTGCAAGAGGCTCCCACAAATCGCGGCGGTCCTCCTTGGGAGAGTCAGCCCTTCGGGTTACCTCGGAGAGAAAGAGCAACTGGTCATAGGGAGCCAGCGGGGAGACCGCGGAACCTTGATCCGTTTCGCTTTCTAGAAAACCCTCTGCAGAAGCACGAAATAATTCGAGCCCCTTGGCCATATGCGGCCGATATTTGTTTTGAAGGGGCTTGGAAGCCACAATGCGGTGGGCGGCGGACATCGCAGAAAACCCTTGGGCTGTGCTCAGAGGAGTCGTTGCTGAAATCAGATTCGGAAAAGGGGTATCGGCCCGTGGAACGCCGGGGAAGATCTTGACCCTCTGAAAATCGTCCACTGCCTGAAAGTAGTTCATTTCATCCCAATTGCGCTTCTCGACCAACTTGCTCGCCAGAGCCTTCAGGCTGGTGCTGATCAGACGAGATGGAGACTCTGCCTCAATTCTGGATGTGGCCGGACGCCAGAGTTGCTTGGGCAATGTCCCATGATCCGCGGCCTGAGCAAGGGCATAGAGAGCGACGGCGGTAGTCCCGAGGTCAGCGGAGCGTTGATTGTAAATATAGTCGGTAAGACCGGCGAGTTTGATGGAGGGAACCCATTGAGCATTCACACTGAGGTGCACTTCGATGGTATGCCCGGTCATGCCAAAAGTGGCGACCCGATTGAGGTCGGCAAGAGCGGCCCGATACTTTTCATCTATCTCCTGAAAGGTTCGCTGTTCGCGTTTACCGTTGTTGGCAGCTTTCTTTGCATCCTGAAACTTGGTAGCCAGTTCATTCACCCCGGCAACCTGTTCGGCAAGCAGGGCGGTATGAATGGCAACAGGACCCCACAGTCCGGCAGCAGGGCCATCGCGGAGCTGTCCGTCCATCAACTTCGAAGCCAACGCCTCGGCTGCTTTGCCATGGGAGTCGAGAGGGAGGGTGGCAAATGCCGCGGTGAGCCACGCGAGGTCCCAAGTGTCGTCCGGCATGCCATAGTCGGTCAGGAAATTTTCCAGATTGGTAGCCAGTTTGTGGATCGTGGGCTCATCGTAGGAAACCCCCGCGCGTCTCATGGCATACAAGGCCAGAGCATTGTCACCAACCGAGTACCGGCTCCATACATCTGCTCCTCCGGGCCCATACTTCGGCACCTTGTGCTCACGTTCGATTGAACCCTGAGGATCACGTATTAGCCGTGTCACTTTCTTGGTTCCCACTTGCTTACGCGAAACCACCCGTCGCTTTTTGACCTTGCGATAGGTGTCGACGGCCTCGGCGGATTCGCCAACCCGAACTTTTTGAAGAACCTCGTATTGCTCGTACTCGTATTCGTAGACCGGGATCTCGCGCATCTCTTCCCGATACTTGTGCATCACTACCTCATGACCTATCACCTTACGCGTTCGTTTGGGTGGCACTATCCAACCCTCTTCGTCCTCCTCGGCAAGCTTTGTGAGAAAATTTGCAGCGCCTGCAACGGCGCTTCTGACCTTGCTGTCGAGACTTATTTGGTCGGCCTGAATGGGATAGGCGAATAGTAGCGGACTACACAGAGTCAGAACACGGCAGATGCTGAGCGAACCGCCGGTGATTAGAATGCCAGAAATTTGCCTTTTCACTCTCGGTGAAAATACCCTCCACACTTCCCAATAGGAAGGGGAAAAGGGGTTGGCCATTGATTGGGGGCAGCCTCAAGGCGTGCAATTTGTTCGGTGCTTGGCGGCAGGCCGGTGAGCGAGAATGAGGCCCGGATGGTCCATTACCGTGGCTTGGCTCTTGTGCTGCGCTATCGTCGCGCATGATCAACTCCCCAATCACTCCGGGCTAACGCGCCGACCCGCCTCTTTGAAGAAAATCACCGAGAGACAGCAGATGAACGGTAACGGCCATCCTACCGGTATTGTCATTGGCCAGTCTGTCGCATGCGGCGACAACCCTGTTTACTGAGGAAGACTTTGAGCCTGATGGAGGAGGGTCTCCATGATCACAGAATGTCGTCATCACATCGGGATAGTCGATGCCATTTTGGACGTTTGGTGGAGCAGTGCAAACCGTCAACTGGTTGAATATCCTCTTTCACTACAAGTCGAAGCATACATCTGTTAGCCAGCAAAATGACAGCAGTCTTGGGCCTTGCAAAAAACCATTTGGCATCACGCTCCACATGAAGCATACTGACTTCTGATGCACTTACTCCGTATCGCCCTTGTCGTCATTGTGGCCCTTGTGGTGTCCATGCCTTTGGCAGTGTGCAACAAAGATTGTGGGACGCAGGCCCTCACGTGCGAGCTTAGCTGCTGCATTGAGGAGGAAATAAAAGCCGTCGATGCTTGTCACTGCGACTGCGTCCAAGTCTGTCCCAAATTTCAGTTCGAGTTACGCGATCTTATCTTAAGCTCTGCAGAGGTGAGCGCTCCCGATGCCCCGAAACAGCCTGCCGCGATTCACGAGCTAATGTTGCAACAAGCGATTTGTGGAATGTGCATAGAGGGTGGAGATCGCCTCTACACACCGCCTTACTGCCTTATCGGTATGTCCAGGCAGGTCATTCTTTGCGTCTTTCGTTGGTAAGCGCGCCCTGCACCAGAGGAGCTGAGCCACCACGGTTCATAGTCCTCTGACGGTATCTGCAGGGCATCGGCCTGAGCCCTTTCTTAAGGCCATAACTCTTACTCACGAAACAAATGAAACACTATACTATCATTCTTCTAACCATTCTGAGTCTGCTTACTTCTGCGCAAGCCGACAATAACAAGATTTACTCCAAGATTTCGGAGAAACAACGGGAAGCTGCAGCGCTAATGACCCTCGAAGCCACACCCGGCGTGGTGAAGGTCTATGCCAAAGGCCTCTGCTGCGAGTCTTGCGCTATCGGTATCCGCAAGAAGGTCCACAAGCTCAAGTTCGTGGACACCAGCAAACTCAACAAGGGCGTCGATCTCGATGCCAGAACGCAGCTCGTTACCATCGCTGTGAGACAGGGTGAGGCGGTTGATATTCCGGCCCTGAAAAAAGCGATCAAGGAGGCTGGTTATGAGGCAATCAAGCTGTATGAGCTGACGGCCGACAAAAAGCTGAAGTCCGCGCCGCTCAATAGATAACCCCAGCTGACTCATAGAAATGAAATACGCACTCATTACTATGCTGTGTCTGCATGGTGCCGCTGTGGCCTACGCAGACCAGCCCATCATGAACATGATGCCCCGCTGGAGCGGGGGCTGGGGTTTCCAGTTCATACAGGAATACCGCTACCATCCTGAACTCCTCCTCGGTGACGACGAAGTCGGCGACAGACTGAGCGAAGAGGTACACATTCTCAATATTGAGGGAGTCTACACCTGGCAACGCTGGATCCGCCTCACCGCAAAGCTGCCCTACGTGGTCCATGCGCAACGAGCCATTCCAGATGGCATGGGGGGGACGCTAAGGCAGGAAGACGATGGTATCGGCGATCTGACCCTTGCCCTACCCTTGAAGAAATACTTCAACCTCGATGGACGCTCCGGCTCTTGGACGGCAACCCCGCAGCTCCGCATTCCCCTTGCGGGTGAAGATGAATACGAAATTGGTGACAATGAATGGGGCGGCGGCCTCTTCCTAGGCTACGAAACCGAAAGGGTGGACTGGCATTTCGCCTTCGGGATGAACGCATGGATCTTTGACGGCGATGAACCCTTTGAAGCTGCGGCATCCCTGGACTTCGGCCATCATTTCTTCGCCTCTGACTCCATGGGCCTGATCACCTGGGAAACTGACTTCCGCTGGGAGGACGACGGCTCCATCTGCCTGCAGGCCGGCCCCGCCATCTATTGGAAGTTCACTGATACCTTCCATGGTCGCATCGACTGGAAGCATGACTTCTACAACAGGCGAGGCATCCTCGACCACGGCAACGGCGACGTCGTCAAAGTTGGTCTTGGCTTCGTATTCTGAGCCTCACTCGCATTGTCAGGGGCCCTTACGCTGTCGCCTGACAGTGAATATCTACTTAAAGAGTAAAACGGGCAGAATACATGTTGAAACAAAACACCAAGTACTTTCGAAGAAAATCAACCTTTCTCCAGAATCCCTACAAGGAAATGATCGAATCATTTACCCCTGAATTGAAAAATGAGTTTTGTACATAGCTGTGGTGTGTTTAAGAAATTTATTGCAACAGCCATATATAATTACATGGCTTGTGTTCACTTTTTGACGCTATTGAATACGAGGAATTTGCTTTTTGATTCACTTGGTCTGCTTCGACTTGGGCAGTGGCAATATGGCGGCTGGTGCGTTGTTTCACCTCATTTGCTGTGTCCTCGTATTCGGATGGGAGTGCACGGGGCGAAGGTGATGTCTGCTCTATGATATTTCGATCCCCCAAGATGTCTTGGGCGGATCTGCCGCCTTGATCTGCTTCTCTCCATATTCGAACCTAATCTTTGGTTGTATATCGTCTTCCTCTCATGGTCTGATACTTTCTATTATTATCAGACCAACTCTTCAGTAGAGCCAGTTTTCGTATCCTCGACCAACATCAATGAACATCCTTGGTATCTCTGCCTTTTATCACGATTCAGCGGCTGCGTTGATCTGTGATGGTGAGATCTGTGCCGCTGCTCAGGAGGAGCGTTTTACCCGCAAGAAACATGATGCGGCTTTTCCAGAGCATGCCATCGCGTATTGTCTGAGGCAGGCTGGAATTAGTATCTCGGATGTCGATTACGTGGTGTTCTACGAGAAACCATTACTCAAATTCGAGCGTCTATTGGAAACCTACCTTGCTTATGCCCCCACTGGATTTGCCAGTTTTCGTCAGGCGATTCCGAGATGGATCAAAGACAAACTGTTCCTGCCAGGTAAGATCCGCAAGAAGCTTGGAAAAGATTACACCGGCCCTTTGGTCTACTCGGAGCATCATGAATCGCACGCTGCTAGTGCGTTCTTTCCTAGCCCTTTTGATGAAGCTGCCGTGGTGACGATTGACGGTGTCGGGGAGTGGGCGACAACGACCATTGGAGAGGGGCGGGCAAACAAGATTCGCTTGATCGAGCATCTGGATTTTCCGCATTCCCTGGGTTTGCTCTATTCCGCATTCACCTACTACACCGGATTTCGTGTCAATAGTGGCGAGTACAAACTGATGGGGCTCGCCCCCTATGGTGATCCGAAGTTTATCGATCTCATTCGCGAAGAACTGATCGACATCCGAGAAGATGGTTCGTTCCGCCTCAACATGAAGTACTTCAATTACTGTCAGGGACTAACCATGACAAATAAGAGGTTTGACCGTCTGTTTGGTCGCCCGCCACGCAAACCTGAGACAGAGCTCGACGAGTTTCACATGGATGTGGCGGCGAGTATTCAGCAGGTGACTGAGGAGATCGTGCTTAAGCTTGTTCGTCACGCTTATGATCTTACCGGGCATAAGAATCTTTGTTTAGCGGGAGGGGTCGCTTTGAACTGTGTGGCTAACGGCCGTCTTCTGAGAGAAGGACCTTTTGAGAATGTCTGGATTCAGCCGGCGGCAGGTGATGCCGGTGGGGCTCTCGGAGCCGCGATGATGGTGTGGTATCAGCTGCTCGAGAATCCACGGACGTCAGGCAAGCTGGACGGCCAAGGTGCGTCGTATCTCGGTCCGACCTTTGACGACGATGAAATCCGCAGATTTCTGCAATCTCGATCGGCGGTCTTCGAACACATTCCCGATGAGAACAATCTCGCCGAACGAGTTGCCGATTGCCTCGCGGACCAGCAAGTTGTGGGGCTGCACCACGGGCGCATGGAGTTTGGTCCCCGGGCGCTGGGATCACGCAGCATTCTTGGCGATCCTCGGTCGCAGGACATGCAGAAGACGATGAATCTGAAAATCAAATTTCGGGAATCGTTTCGACCCTTTGCTCCGAGTGTCCTGCGCGAGCACGTCAGCGATTACTTCGAGATGCGGGAGAGCGAGGACAGCCCGTATATGCTGATGGTTGCCGACGTTATCGATGCCCGCCGCACCGATTGCGAATCCGAGCTAAACAACGCCCAAGGCCTCGATAAGCTGCCTGTCATCCGCTCCGAGGTGCCCGCGATTACTCACGTCGATTTTTCAGCTCGGGTGCAGACAGTGGATGAGGAGCGCCACGGAATTTACCGGGCCATCATTGCCAAATTTCACGACAAGACGGGCTGCCCCATGGTGATCAATACTAGTTTCAACGTCCGTGGCGAGCCGATCGTCTGCACTCCGGAGGATTCTTACAACTGCTTCATGGCGACAAATATGGACGTGCTAGTCGTCGGCCGCTTTTTGCTTAGAAAGAAAGAGCAACCCGGTGCCGCCGAGATCCCGCTTGAGGATTACCTTGCGAAGTTTGCCCTCGATTGATTCATCGAACTACACTCACAGATAGCTTACCATGATCAAAATCAACTGGCACCCCGGTGTAACCATGCTCCGCCAATTCGGCTGGATCAGCCTTGGGGGGTTTGGCCTTCTCGCTACTCTAGCGTGGTGCAGGTTCGGCAATCAGCCTCTGGCAATCGTTTTTGGTGTACTGGCGGTGTTGGCGCCAGTGATCGGAATGATTCAGCCCAGACTGCTGAAACCACTCTACATCGGGCTCAGCCTGATCACTTTTCCGATCGGTCTCGTAGTGAGCAACCTCATACTCCTGCTGATCTTTCTACTCGTATTCACTCCCTTAGCGCTTATCTTCCGCCTTGTGGGTCGTGACGAGCTCCGCCTCCATTTGAATCGTTCCGCATCCACCTACTGGCGCAAGTATGATCAAGACCGACGTGACCCCGCAAGTTACTACCGCCCGTTCTGAGCCTGAATAAAGCTTGAGTGACATTGCCAGCCACCCACGCAGATGAAACCCAACGACAAAAACGAATTCGAGAGTGCCAGACAATCATCTGACCGCAGTATACTCTCAGAGCTCTGGGGTTTTCTTGCGACCAACAAGAAGTGGTGGCTTGGCCCGATCATCTTGCTGCTGCTTGTATTTGGGCTGCTGATCATGCTCGGAGGAACTGCTGCCGCACCATTTATATATAGCTTGTTCTGAGTAGAGATAGGGTTTGTTTCGTTTGCTCTGCAAATACCGATCACCTTTTTTGCTCGAAGCAGATCTTCACTTTTTTGGATGGGCTTCCTGCGGTGCTTGGTGGAACGGTTTGCCAGAGATATAGAGTTTGAGACGTTCTTGTTTCATAGCATCGGGGGCAAGCTCGATTGCTTTTGTTTGCCAATGGATGGCTTCTTTAAAATTGCCAGCCTCGGCATACGCGGCGGCAAGGGAGTCGAGAAGCAAGGGGTTTTTATACCCGGTTAGGCGAGCTGCGGTTTCTGCCAAAGTGATCGCACGTTGACCATCTCTGATATTCTCTTCTGCTGAGGTTGCAAATAGTCGGGCAAGGTCACTAAGAGCCATGAGATGGTTAGGTCTCAATTTTAGCACCCCTTCATATTGTTCGAGGGCATCGCCAAAACGTTTTTGTAGCAATAACACTCGCCCTAAGTGGATGCGGGCATCAAGAAAATCGGGTTTGAGTCGCATCGCCTGTCTGAAATGGGTCTCAGCCAGATCAAGACGACCAAGTTGAAGCAAGCAGACGCCAAATTGATCATGAAGCCAGACTTGATTTGGTTTTGCCCGTAGCAGTTTTTCAAATAGGGATGCGGCTTCGCGAAACCGCCCTGTCTGCTTTAGTGCAGCGGCTAGTTTCATTTGGACCGTGAGCGAGTTGGGTGTGCTCTTCATCGCAGACTCAAGATGAGGTATCGCCTCCGCATTACGGCCTTGTTTCAATAAGATATTGCCCAAATTATAATGGGCTCTGGCATGATTGGGCGTAATCTTTAAAGCCTCTTGGTAGTGGGTGACGGCTTTCTTCGGTTGATCGAGTGCTTCCAGAGCCACTCCTAGGTTGTTGTGGAGCTCGGCAAAATCCGGGCGGATTTTCAAGGCTGTCTGGTAGTGCTTGATTGCCTCCTCGTGGCGCTTCATGGCTTGTAAGGCGTTGCCTAAGTTGAGATAGGCATCAGCAAAGTCTGGACGAATCTCTGTGGCCTTCTTGTAGTGCTCGGCGGCCTCCCGAGAACGACCTAGGGACTGAAGCGCAATGCCTAAGTCGTAGTGGGCGTCGGCAAAGTCCGGATGAATCTTCAAAGCTTTTTGATAGTAATCGGTCGCCTTTTGAGGTTGACCTAACGTCTGTAGAGCGATTCCCAGATTGTGGTGAACTTCAGCAAAGTCCGGGCGGATTTCCAGGGCTTTCTTGAAATGTCTAATCGCTTCCTCGTGTTTACCCATGCGGCTCAAGCTACTGCCCAGGTTGTTGTAAGATTTGGGATTATCTGGCCTGCGTTCTATGGCTTTCTTAAAAATTGCACAGGCTGTATCAAATTCTCCGTTTTCGATAAATGCCTCACCGATCCTGGAGGAGATGCCTTCATCCCAAGGCCGGACCGCAACCGCCAACTGAAAGCGGTCTTTCGCTTCGTCATGTCGTTGTTGTGCCAGTAGTGCTTTGACGTGAGTCACAGCGACGATATCGTCTGTTGGTGGCAGCTCATTGGCCAGATCAACTACAAGTGTTTCAGCCTCACGGGGATCTCCACCGTATTTGAGTAGTAGCGAGGCAAAATAGGCCCGCAATTGCGGCGGGCTTTCGCTTCTATCTGTCACCTTACGCAATGCAGCGAGTGCTTCCTTCGCCTTTTTGCCCCGTGTCCACTCAGCCAACGACTGTCGCTCGGCTTTTAACGTTGATAGGTCGGTGTTGTGTTCGAGTTGATTGGTGAACGGAGGATTCTTCATCATCTCAAGGATATTTCCCAAATCCTCATAACAAATTAATGGTGTGTAGCCCATGTGCTCGGCGCACTGCTCGACTGATAGCGGAGGCGTCGATGATCGCCGCTGCTGTACCCAGTCGGGCAAAGCCTGTTCTGCGGCATCTGCTAAAGCACGGGCAACGACAACATTGCCCTCGAATCGTAAATGAACGTGTTCAAAAAAGCTCTCGTTTCCCGGAATGTCATGCGGAGCTGCAGCCGCGAGGCGGGCTTCCGCATCGGCGAGAACCACGCCATCCAGGGTTTCATCGGCAGCGACTTCCCGAATGATTGTGTTGATACGTGTATCCGCGCGAAAACGCAGCGTGTCGAGATCACGCGCTTTTGAATAGCTCGCTAGTGCTTTGCCGTGGTGGCCGAGAGCCTCATGACATCGACCCAAACGGTAGTGCAATTCAGCATACGTAGCATCGATCTTAGCAGCTTTTTCGTAGGCAGTTAGGGCCTTAGTCCAATGTTTGGACGCTGCGTACTCGATGCCGCGTTCGTAAGCTTGTTGCCAGCGCTCCAGGTTATCGTCACTGAGGCCCTCAGCATGAAGGGAGGCAAAAGGCGCACAGCTTTTAAGATTCACACCCACGGTACTCAGAATCAAGCCTGCACCCTCATGCTGTGCTGCCCGGCAAATGTCGCGCAGGTTACCCCCAAACTGCTCATACGTTTTTTCTAACAGGACATTATCCGGACGGATCTGATTCTTGAGGAACATTTCCATGCCCTCCCACTCACGCCAATCCTGTTGCCGTTCGAACAGTGATGTGACCGACTGCACCAACCTCAGGGAGCGGGCGGCCATCGCGGTACGGATCACTTTTCGGTTGGACATCAGCGGATTGAAAACCGTGCCAGCTCCATAAGGCCCGACAACCTCGTTGTTACCCATGTACACCACCAGCAGATCAGCGTCCATAGCACTGCATTCTCTGGCGACTGGTAGCATAACGTGGGAGTTGCAGGCTGTCATGGCAACGTTGATCACCTCAAAGTCCACGTCCGGGTAACGATGACGCAGCATCACCTCCAGAGCGTGTGCGATGCCGAATGTCGGCTCGGGGATTCCCATCGCAGCGGATCCACCCACCAAGAAAATGCGACAGGTGCCATCACTTTTCTTGGGATTGATGGCAAACGGGACCGCCTCGCGTGCCAGATCTTTGCCGAAGAATTGCCAGGCAAAACGCGGATTATTGACCCGCATCGTCTGACCTGCGATCTCATGTTTAAGGGTGAAACTCGTTGGGACACCATATCCAAACAGACGCAAGCCGCCTTCCAGGATCGCCAGCAGTAAAAATGGCAGGGAGATTGCTATCAACCGAAACGCCCACAATCTACGCCGGGAAAGCTTGTTGGTTTTTGAGAGTTTATTGATATCGGAAGATGTTGCCATACTGCTGATATTTGTTCGGGCGCAAGTGAATGCTAGTGTGCGATACAGTAAAGTAACTAGTGGGAAGGCAAAGGCGAAAAGATGTTCGCCGAGAAGATTGGAAGAAGCGTGCGAAATAGTTGATGATATGCCGTAACGAGAGCAAACCACGTAATGTTTACCGATTTCGGATCTACTTTTGAGACTATAGCGAGGCTGATGGTTCCCAAAAGATATGGAATTCGAGTAACGACCAAACCGTGTGCAACAACGCCCTGCTGATGGCGACGTCTCCGGCGGCATGGTAACTATGAAGTCCATCATCAGCGACACCGCGATTCCGAACTAGCTCTTCGCAAACTTGAAAGTCACACAGAAGCCATAGGCGAGCCACCCATAATTCCATTCAACAATTTACTCTGGAACCTAAACTACAACATTAACCTGTTCAGTCTAACGAAGACACGGGCCCAAATTGGGTAACTCGATCAAAAAACCCGCCCTCTTACCACTTGCTGGGATGCAAAACCATTTGCATATTCGCAGTGGATCCATAGGCTCGCGCCCATGGCACACAAAGTTGATTGGCACGGCGTCTACCCTGCCCTCCCTACCCAGTTCCACGACGATTTCACTCTCGATCTGCCCTCCACACAAAAGCACGTCGAGGCAATGCTCGAAGAAGGAGTTCATGGGCTGATCATGCTCGGCACCATTGGTGAGAACTGCTCCCTTTCGCTCGACGAGAAGGTGAAAGTCTTAAAAGCCACCAAAGAGGTTTGCGGTGATCAAGTCCCCCTACTCAACGGTATCGCAGAATTTACCACCTCCAATGCCTGCGAAACCGCCAAGGCTGCCGCCAATGCGGGCGTGGATGGCTTTATGGTCATGCCTGGCATGGTCTACAACTCGGACCGCCGCGAGACCGTGAATCACTTCCGCACCGTAGCCGCTGCAACTGACCTGCCCATCATGTGCTACAACAACCCGCCAGTCTATCGCGTGGATCTTACTCCCGAAATGTTTGAAGACTTGGGCGACGTTGAAAATATCGTCTGCATCAAGGAAGCTGCAGGCGACACCCGTCGCATTACCGACCTCTTCAACAAACTCGGTGACCGCTACATCATTTTCTCAGGTCTCGACGACGTGGCACTTGAAAGCATCATGCTCGGCTGCGCTGGCTGGATCTCCGGCTTGGTCGATGCCTTCCCTCGCGAGAACCGCCTGATGTGGGACGCCGCCGAAGCCAAGGACTGGGAGCGCGGCGTGGAAATTTATCGCTGGTATATGGACCTGCTCCACTTTGACTCCGTGCCCAAACTGGTGCAGTATGTGAAGCTGGCCTGCTCCGAGATGGGCTACGGCACCGAGACTGTTCGCGCGCCACGCAT
>JBMYMN010000058.1:0-14414 GCA_049597355.1 Luteolibacter sp. | reverse complement strand
TCCACCATTCGCATGGACATGCTCCTCAAACAGCCCAACCACAATAACCGTATTGTCTGGATGGTTTACAAACCAGGTTACGTGGATCGGGGCAAGGAAGACGGAAAGCCCTATGTCAGATGGATCGAAAATCTTGCCACCAAACGCAAGGTTCACCTGATCTGGTTTTCCAGTGCTGATGAATACCTCCGCAAGTTCAATGCCCTGCCTCAGGGTTCGGTCAGGGCCTACGAGTACTTTGGTCACTCCAATAAGTATGCATTCATGTTTGAGTATGGTAGTGACATCATTGCTGCGTCGACAGCATGGCTTCACGAAACCGAGTTGAATCGCAAGCGCGCGTCGGTATTTCATCCACAGGCTGCCTGCACCAGTTGGGGTTGCCACACGGGTGAAAGCATGAGCCAAGCATGGAAACAGACGCTGGGTTTGCCCCTGCGTGGTGTCAAGGGGCCGACCAACTACACTGTGGTGGGTCAGGCCAAGTTGCCACTGGCCAAGGGGAGTTGGACTCAATAGCTCCACCTGTTACGATTCTCTATCTTCTTTTCAATAGCACCAAATCTCCTCATAGTCTGCTGCCATGACCTTCGCCGAACTCGAAGCCCTTTACAATTTGCCCTTTTTTGACCTTCTCAAGCGCGCCCGCGAAGTGCACGACGAACACTGGAAGGACGGCAAGGTGCAGCTCTGCACGCTGCTTTCCATTAAGACTGGAGGCTGCTCCGAGGATTGCTCCTATTGTTCTCAATCCGCCCACTACAAGACGGGCCTTGAGCGCGAACAATTGCTGCCACGTGAAGAGGTGATGAAGCATGCCGAGGCAGCTAAAGCAAATGGCTCTACCCGCTTTTGCATGGGTGCTGCTTGGAAAGGCGTGCGCGGTGGCACCCCACAATTCGAGCAGGTGCTCGACATTGTTCGCGACGTTTCCGAGTTGGGCCTTGAAGTCTGCACCACTCTCGGCGAACTCGGTCCCGAGGAAGCCAAGGAATTGCACGAAGCCGGCGTGACCGCCTACAATCACAACCTCGACACCTCTCCGGAGCATTATCCCAACATTGTCACCACCCACACCTACGAAGACCGTCTGCGCACCATCCGCAATGTGCAGGATGCCGGCATGTCTGTCTGCTGTGGTGGCATTCTGGGTCTGAGTGAAACGATCACCGACCGTCTGCGCATGTTGGAGGTGATCTCCAGTTTTAACCCACAGCCTGAGAGCGTGCCCATCAACTCCCTTATGCCGCAACCAGGTACCCCGCTGGCTGAGAATCCCCAGGTGGATCCCTTTGATCTGGTCCGCATGATTGCCTGCACCCGCATTGCGGTTCCCGGTGCCAAGGTCCGTCTCTCTGCCGGCCGGACTCGCCTTTCCGATGAGATTCAGGCTCTGTGTTACTTCGCTGGCGCCAATTCCATTTTCTACGGGGAGAAACTACTCACCGCAGACAACCCGGAGACTACCAAGGATCTTGAGCTTCTCGATAAACTCGGCCTCTGTCCCCAGTTGCCGGATCGCTCGCAAAAGGCTCCTGAAATCGATCAGGATGCACCGGCCTCCCCTGCAGTTGCGTGCGATACTACAGCTGAAAATCCGAGTTGTTCGATGACGGGTGGGTGCTGTGAGGTGGCTACTTCGTCTGTCGGTTCTGAAGCGACACTGTAAGTGTGGTCAGGCCGAGGCAGCCTGTGATCACCAATAGCAATACAAAGGCACAGTATTTGAGCGTCTCGATGGTGTAGGGTGGGTCGTAGTCATCCACCTCATGCACGATGGGTTTGCCAACCATCCAAGGCATGGGTTTACGGAGGGCGAGAAAGACTTCGCGGTAGTTGCGGTTGCGGTAGTCGTTGCGGAAGGTTTCAGCCTCGCGGATCATCAAATCGATGCGCTGATTGACGAAGAAGTCGGATGTGGAACGAGCTTGCCCATCTTGTTCAGGCCAGACATCAATGCTCTCGAGTTCAATGGCAGTGCCGTCGATCGCTAGTTGGCGAATCCGCTTAACGAGTTTTCTCGATTCATCAAGGTCAGAAGCTCCAGAAGCCAGTAATCTTCGTAGACCCGACTTGATCGTCTCAAAACGATCTGCTTCCGAGGGTGTTAGGGAATTGCCGGAGTTTCGCATGCGATCCAATCGGCGCTGAAGCCTTATTCGCTCCACTTCGAAAGGATTGCGCACAGCTTGGGTCACGACCATACCTTCATAGGCATAGCGTAGCGGCATGATTTTGGCAGGAACTGGTATGCCACTTTTCTCGCGAATCAGGCTGGCATCCTCAAAGAGGCCGCGGTTCATCTCTTTATAGGGGACCAATGCCCCAGCCAATAGCATCTGAGGCACCAGTAAGAGTGGCACGGCAGTAAGCGCTGCACGCTCGGATTTGACAACAGCAGATACGAGCAATGCGAGAGAGGTGCCTGTCCAGGCAGTTAGGCTCATCCAACCCCATTGACTCAGTAGCATGCCTTCAATTTCAAGGAAATGGTTTCCAATGATGCTGTAAATGAAGCACTGCAATGTGGCGAGGAAGCTCAGTGCCATGAATTTGGCGGTTATGTAAAGAGTCGCAGCAGGTTGGCAGTTGCGCTCGCGGCGTAAGAGGGGGCGATCTCTGAGAATCTCGGTTGCAGAGTTGGTCAGGCCAAGAAACATTGCCACTGTGGAACTAAGAAAGAGGTAGGCCGGAATATGGAGTGCACTCTGAAATTCATACTGACCCTGAGGTGACGAGCGTAAGGTAATGGAAATCAATGCGGCCAATAGTGGTGCTTCGAGGCAAGTGCTGTAGATGGTGCCTCGGTTGCGAAACTTTGTGGTGAATGACCGCACGAAATGAGTCGCGAAGACCGCGGCGGTCGCACGCATGCGGCGGCCAGTCGTGCGGAGAATTGGAAGCTTTTTGACAGGAATCGCAGCCCTTGTAATGGGTGGCGTCTTTATGCCTATGGACTGCATTAAGGCCTGTCCCTCAAAACGTTCCTGCCAGAAGGTTGAGGGGAAACGACGCACAGAGCCATCTTGACCACCTCCACTGAGAGGGGTTTCGAGTACATCAAATACAAAGTCAGCTCCGAGTGGCGCATCGATTTGAATGGCGGGGTGATTGATCTCGAGCTCTTTGCAAGCCAAGCGAAAGTATTCCACCATTGCTGTGGGAGCACCAAAGAAGGCGACCCGCCCGGCATCATCCAATAGTAGGACTTTATCAAACTGACCAAGTACCTGTGCGCCGGGTCGATGCAATGAAGCGATCACTATTTTTTCTTGAGCGAGTGCTCGCAAGCTGTCTGCAACATGCTCGGAGTCCTTTGAGGAGAGGCCTGATATGGGTTCGTCAAAGAGGAAGACCTCTGCCCGGCTGGCCAGATCAAGTCCTAAGTTAAGTCTACTCCGCTCTCCGCCGGATAGAGACTTTTCGCCTGGCTGACCAACCCGGCGATGAGCCAAGGACTGAAGTCCCAGTTCTGCAATGATGCCATCAACTCTGCATTCATGTTCGGCAAGGGATTGTGCCGGGCGACGCATGGTGCTGGCATGACGCAGATGCTCGCGGACAGTGAGTTGAGGATTCAATGCCTCCTCTTGGGGCATGTAGGCGATGAAGGGCACCAGGCTGTTGCGGTTGTCATACAACGAGAGCCCATTGAGCAGAACTCGGCCGCGGCTGGTCTTTTTCTGTCCTGACAATGCCGCAAGTAAAGTGCTCTTGCCGCAGCCGCTTGGTCCAATGATGCAGAGCATCTCACCTCGCTGAACTTCAAAGTCGACGTGGTGTAGTGCGCGTATTCCATGTGAAAAGTCGTGGGTAAGGTTCTCGGCTTTGAGCGATTTGATAAGTGTGCACTCCTCGTCCAGAAAGCCCTCGCTGAATCGGCAGCGTACCGCCTGCTGATCTGATAGGCGAATCAAGGAGCCGTCGCGAAGTGTCGCGCGATGGCGGACCGTGAGCTTATCCACTTTAATCGGTCCATCCTGAGAGATGATCTCAAGCTCACCTACGTGTTCACTGGCATCATAGTCAATCTCGAGCAGGCAGCTGGGTGAGAGTCCTTGGCCGAGAAGAAGATCGCCGCGTTCGAGCTCGGAGGTATCGTTAGAAACACGATACTTATGACGTTCGTTGCTGAGTTTGAATCTGCGTCCAGAATGCATTGTCAGGCGGCGCAACTCGTGAAAAGAGAGTCGAAAGCCGTCTTCGTCACTAAGAATCTGGTGGTGAGAGCAGCGTAGGTGTTGGTTAGGCTTTAGTGGTGATTCTTGAGCGATGCATAGTGATGTTTCCTGCAAAACCTTGAGGCTGACTTGGAGGCCGAAGCGGACTCTCAATACACTGAAGCGACTGTGGCTCTTTTCTGCAACGAAGCCGCCAGATTTGCGTTCAAGATAGATGGTGGGATGGATGCCCGTACGTTTCGCATCGAGGAAGAAGGCGAGATCTTCGTGTGTGAGAGTACATCCCGGGAGAATCAACGGTTGGCGAGCTCGCATTCGCAGGAAGGCGCCTGACTCGACCAGGCGCCCGCGGTTCCATAACGGCTTCCCACCGGTGTTGCGCACCAGAATGAGGTCCTTGCTTCGATAGACACGAAATTCGTGGTCGATGGCTTTGGGGGGGAGTTCGACATCGGGTTCTGTCTTACCCTGAGCGTGTCCGAAGATCAGGCGCTCGAAGGGAAGTGTAGTATCATCATCGTCTCTTACACCCTGCATTTCACGAATGATGGCTGAGCCGAAATCGGGATGACCAAGCTGTTCCATGAAGACCTTGAAACTAGCGTGGCTTGGCTCGGAGCGACTGGCCGCATCTACCAGAATGAATAGTTGCAGGCCGAGGGAGAGTTTTTCCTCCTCGCGGTAGCTGTTTTTAAGATTCAGTGCGAGGCGGGTAAGGGATTTCGGATGGCTCGCTGCTCGTCTCACACGCTTTCGCATCCAACTATGGTCAACTTCTGGATACGAGCTGTGCAGCAGGTCGAGAATGAGGTCGGCCTCGCGAGAGCTGAGTTTTCCATCGAGCATGGCGAAGGTGGTGAAGGCGTCCACCAACATGCCGATGTGAGCATCGCTACCAGGCCGCATGGTTCGCATGCGGCCCACACCGGGCAATAGTCCGATGGCTCTGCGCAGTATGGCTCGCCGCGACGGCTTGGCCATGCGGCCAATGTCATTGGAGGCATTTCTCACAACGTGTTTGTAAACAAAGTGCCGCGAAAGCGGCAAGGCTCATGCAAAAAGGGGTTTGCATTTTATTGCGGTGGGTTATCGTTGTCTGTCTCCGGGTCGTTTGGTAAGTCACAATACGTGGTTCCAAACTGACAACCCGGATTTTTTTACCCATCATGTCTGACTCCCAGCCACCCAAGGATCCAAACGGCCCCAACCAGAGCAAACCCGAGCCCTCAGGCTTCAATTGGCGCATGTTCGCGTTATTTGCCATAGCCTCGATAATTTTAGCAATTGCCTTCTTCAATCCAGGCGCGGACGGCAACAAGCAGCTCTTGAAGTATTCCACTTTCAAGGAAGCATGGGACCAAGGACGAGTCATTACCGGTAACAACGAAAAGCCGCTGAATGTTTTCACCACCGATTCATCCTACGATGCCACCATTGAGGGCTGGATGACTCCCAAACTTATAAAACCTAAAAATCCAGTTATTGAGTCGGGAGAGTTTCGAGTTCCGGTGAATCTTCAGCTCCAGAGCGAGGAGGTGAAAGATATTTTGGGCGAAGACTTTGAAATGCGCCCATTTGGGCCGGAGATGAGTCAGATGAGCGAAGGCGCTGAGGTTCTCACCTTGGCGCAGCTCCGCCGCTCGGTGGCTTTAGACCAGATTGTTCTCAACGATCCGCAGAGACCCGTTCAGGTATGGACCCGCTCCAATTCCAACGATGCTTGGATCATTGGCCGCCAAGATGTGATCACCAACATGATTCAGCCCACCTATAAGGAAGGCAAGCGCGAGGGTGAGCCAATTGATGACATCGCCTTTCGCGTCAAAGTCTCCCAGGAGTTGCAGGCCATGGAACTTCGTGACTTGGTCAAGGACGATGCAGTTTATGAACGAAAGAAAGACTACCTCAAGGGGGCGCTCATCACTTTTATGCCGTTCTTACTGATCATCATCATACTCTTTTTCCTGTTTCGTCATCAGATGAAGTCTGCAGGCCGTGGAGCCATGTCTTTCGGCAAGAGCAAGGCCCGCATGCTGACCATGGATCGTAACAAGGTGACTTTCAAGGATGTGGCGGGTATCCAAGAAGCCAAAGAGGAGCTTTTTGAAATCGTTGATTTTCTGAAAGACCCCCGAAAGTTCCAGAAGCTTGGTGGATCCATTCCTAAGGGTATTCTGATGGTTGGTGCCCCGGGCACGGGAAAAACTCTGTTGGCCCGCGCCATTGCAGGCGAAGCTGATGTGCCCTTTTTCTCCATATCCGGATCCGATTTCGTCGAAATGTTCGTTGGTGTGGGTGCCTCTCGAGTTCGAGACATGTTCGAGCAAGGTAAGAAGCACGCTCCTTGTTTGATCTTTATTGATGAAATTGATGCTGTTGGTCGCCATCGTGGTCATGGCATGGGAGGCGGTCACGATGAGCGAGAGCAGACACTCAACCAGTTGCTCGTCGAGATGGATGGATTCGATACACAAGAAGGAGTGATCATTATCGCCGCTACCAACCGTCCGGATGTGCTCGATCCCGCCCTACTGCGTCCCGGTCGCTTTGATCGTGAAGTTACCGTATCGCTACCCGATGTGAATGGGCGTGAAGAAATTCTCAGAGTTCATGTGAAGAAAATCAAACTTGCCGCTGGTGTCGACCTCGGTGTGATTGCCAAGGGTACTCCCGGTTTTTCTGGAGCGGAATTGGCCAATTTGGTCAACGAATCAGCGCTGTTGGCTGCTCGTCGTGGTCTCAGTGCGGTGACTCTTGCCGAAATGGAAGAAGCCCGCGATAAGGTTCGTTGGGGTCGTGAGCGCCGTAGCCTTGCGATGTCAGATAAAGAAAAGGTTGGTACCGCTTGGCATGAGGCCGGCCATGCTTACCTCAACATGGTAGTGGAGCACACCAGTCCACTACACAAGGTGACCATCATACCGCGCGGCCCTTACCTCGGGGCTACGATGTACCTGCCCGACGGTGACAAATATTCCACCCAAAAGAAAGAGGCTTTGGCCAACCTCATCGTGACTATGGGTGGTCGCATTGCTGAGGCTTTCCATAGTGATGATGTATCCAATGGTGCTTCGGGTGATATTCGTCAAGCAACTCAATTGGCTCGTAATATGGTTTGCGAGTGGGGCATGAGCGATAAGTTAGGCATGGTCGAATACGGGGAAGGGGACCAACCGGTTTTCCTCGCCCGCGACATGAGCAACAAGTCTCGTAATTACTCGGATGAAACAGCCAAAACCATTGACGCTGAGATCAAGCGATTCATCGATGACGCCTACAACGAAGCCGAGCGCATCCTCATAGAAAATAGAGCCACGGTAGAGTTAATCGCAAATGCCCTCCTTGAATATGAAACCCTAGACGCTTCTCATATTCAGGACCTCATCGATCACGGTGAGATGAAAGATCCACCAACTGCGCCAAAGCCACCGCCGGTGCCAGATGAGATCAAGAAGGTGGATATGGAGGAGCCAAAGGAAAAAGATCAACCTGAAGATGATGGCCCGCTACCCGGGGCCGTGGGAGCCACCGCCTGATCGTGATGATCTTAGATTTCCTGACTATCGGATTACACTTGCTTCCATCGCCTGCAGGCTACGCCATCAGTTCTCCTGATTTTAGCAGTCATTGAAAAGGTATATTGTAGGTAGCAAGTGTTGTCCGATCTTACCCAATCCCAGTATGCCATGCCAAAGAGAGGGCGTCATCAGAGCACTTCTAAGGAGTGCCAAGATCTGATTCGTCGCATTGAAGCCATGGACGGCGTGATCGGGGTAATCATTGGGCGCTCATATGGTGGTAAGTCATTGGGTAGCCATTCCCACACCGGCTCGATGCGAGTTCAACGTGTGAGCAGTGGAGGCATCAAAGCGGTGATGCAGAGTAGTAAAGGGCTGCAAGAGATCTTTATCCGTGTCGAGGATGCCAGTATGAATGGGATTGCAGAGAAGCTTTCTCAGTTGGCTTAGGTCAAGTCGGCGAAACCATTATCTGTGCGGGGTAGAGCGCAGCCGAGTGCTTCAGCCACAGCGCGCAGGAGTTCAGCTTCGTGGTCGTTGATCTGGCCGTCCTGATTGGCGGTCAGCCAGCACAGTCGAAGAATCTGTTGTTTGACGATGGGGCTGGAGCGGTCCATGCGCTGCAGGCCGCTGGCGGCCTCGTTGAAATCCATGGTTACCCTGGGCAACTCATGAGTGGTGTGTTCCATGTATTCGGCAGCGGCTGGTTCAAGCGCATTGTCGTCACCCGATACGGAGGAGAAAACAGCCAGTAGGTTGGCAACTTCGCTTTCAAGCTCAGCAATGCGACGAAACTGAATGGTGGGAGGTTGGCGTAGACCTAGACCAATTTCGATATGGCGTTGACTGACCTGAGTGAGCATGAACTCAAATAAATTGATCTCACCGTCGGCTTCGGTGAGGAGCTTAATTGTTGTGATCATGTTGCGGGCCTGCTGGTGGTTCATCGCACGTAGCCATGGAAGTGCGGCGTCAACGCAGGTGAGTTTGTGCTGGGAGTCGCCTTGGCTGTGATCACTGCTTGCGGTCAGAGCGACTTGAATCAGAGTTTCATCGTAACCCTGATTGGTGAGAATCCTGCGCCCAGTTTCATGGTCGTTGGTTGCAATGAGCAGGCCGAACATCAGGCCCTGCGCCTGGATGAGTCCGATGGCTTGGGCTTCCTCCTCGGCAATGGCAGCAGCAGCGATGATGGCGGTGGTGGCGTTCATGCCCGGGATACCGCCGGCGGAACCCGCAGCGTCCTGAATGGCTCTGGAGCCTGGAATCGGTGGGGGAGTGGCCGAACTGCCGGTGCTGGCAGCATTTGCAGATTCGGGGGCGCATGTGAATTCGTCCTTGCTGACGGCGTCGGTGCCACCCTCGAGCATTTCACCGTTCCAGTTGGGCTCGATGGCCTTGATTCGCTGGTCGAGCGGCGGGTGCGTGGCCAACACACTGCTCAGGCTACTTGAAGCAAAAAACATATGGCGCGCCTCAGAGGCCTTAGCTGCCTCAATCTTGCCATGTTGGGCATAGCCTCCAATCTTCTTGAGAGCTCCGGAGATTCCATCGGGGTATCGGGTGAACTGCACGGCCGAGGCATCGGCCAGGAACTCGCGCTGGCGTGAAATGGCGGCTTGAATCATGCGCGCAAACAGCACGCCGATGGAGCCGATGATCCACACCGCCACGCCAAAAAGGGCAATGGCCAGGACGATGCCAACACCTCCCTTGGAATCCCGTGAGCCGCGCACGAAGCGCAATGACTCCAGCATGATGCGTCCGACCAAGGCAATCATGACCAGACCGAAAATCCACCCAGTCAGTCGCATGTTGAGCTTCATATCACCATTGAGGATGTGGCTGTATTCGTGGGCAATAACGCCTTGAAGCTCGGATCTGGTGAGTTGTTCGAGAGTTCCCTTGGTGACACCGATCACAGCATTACTCGGGTCAGTGCCTGCGGCGAAGGCATTGATGCCTTCTTCATCATCCATCACCCAGACTTCGGGAATGGACGTGCCTGAGGCGATGGACATTTCCTCCACCACATTGAGCAATCGTCGCTCCTTGGGATCGCGCGTGCAGGGCTCGACCTGACGTCCGCCCAGATCGCGGGCAATGACGCTGCCGCCTCCTGATAACTTGGCTAGCTTAGCGAGACTGCCGGCAAGGATGATGCCACCTACTGCTACAAAGGTGATTAGGAAGAGTTCGGCCTGCCACCAATTTGCCAGCAAGCCGTCGCTCTTGATGTTCGCGTAATGGATGCCAACCACCAGCATGGTGTAGACCGTCAGGATCACACCGATGACACAAAGCCCAAACCACAACACCAGTCTGCGACTCGCCTTGCGAGCCTCTTCTTGTGCAGTGAAGAAATTCATCGCGGAAGGAATGAACGCGAATCAAGAAAGACGGAAAATGCTAGTCCGCCCAATGCATTAAAATTCAACTTTAGGAGCCTGCTTCTCAGCTTCGTCTTCAATCTCGAAGAGAGCGGCTTCGTTGAAGTTGAACATGCCGGCGATGATGTTGTTGGGGAATACTTCACGCTTATTGTTAAATGCCATGACAGAGTCGTTGTAAGCTTGTCGTGCGAAGGCGACCTTGTTTTCGGTTGTCGTTAACTCCTCGCTGAGCTGCATCATGTTTTGGTTGGCCTTGAGGTCTGGATAGGCCTCTGCAACGGCGAACAATCGCCCCATTACGCCACCGAGTCCGGCTTCTGCCCGGGCGAGCTTGCTCAGAGAATTAGGATCACCGGGGTTGGAGGCAGCAGCTTGCCGTGCGCTGTCGGCCATGTTGCGGGCGGAGATCACGGCGTCGAGAGTCTCGCGCTCATGACTCATGTAACCCTTGGCGGTATCCACCAGATTGGGAATGAGGTCGTGGCGGCGCTTCAGTTGAACGTCAATCTGAGCAAAGGCGTTTTTGAATACATTGCGCAGCCTGACAAGGCCGTTGTAGACGCCAATGACTAAGATTAACAGAATGACCGCGATCAGGCCCATGACGCCAAGAATGGATAGAATCACGACCGTGGAGCTGGCCGTGTAGGGGAGCAGGAGGTTGGATGCTAAATTCATCATAGGAATCTTTCTAACCTCACTCCGAAGACCTGCCCATGAAAATTTCGGAGTGTATTTGTAATCCTTGGGAGGTTTTACCCCTCACCCTCGATGATAATGCGAGGGAAAACAGGTTTCGGCTTGCCGATGGTGTGGCCGTCCGGAATCAAACCCCATTGAAGCTCATCGAGTTTGAGGCTGGTCAGTGTCTCCAGCTTGATCTGACTGGCCAGCTTTTCTGCAGCTTCAGGCAAAACAGGAGAAAGCATCACGGCACAGTGGGCCACGCTCTCGACGAGGTGATGGAGCACGGTGGCCAGGCGGTCCTTCTGCTTGGGGTCCTTGTTGAGCTCCCAAGGCTTCATGCGCTCGGCGTATTGGTTGCAGTGGGACACGTGGCGGTTGATGGCCTCAAGTCCCTTGTCGCAATCGAAGGCGTCCATGTGCTTGCGATAGGCGGCGGTGTTGTCGGCCAGGGATTGCTGAAGGGCTTTGTCGTCCTCTGTCAATTCACCCGTGGTTGCGATGTAGCCGCCAATGAAGCGTTGGCTCATGTTGAGGGCACGGTTGCAGAGGTTACCGAGTTCGTTGGCGAGTTCGGTATTGAATAGCATAATCAGGCGTTCCAGATCGAAGTCGGAGTCTTTGCCGGTGGCGATGTCGCGCACTAGATAATAGCGCAGGGCATCGACACCGAATTTATCCGCGAGTTCTGCCGGATTCACGATGTTGCCCAAAGACTTGCTCATTTTCTCACCCTTGATGTTCCACCAGCCGTGGACTAGCAGTGTCGGCATTTCCTCGTTACGAAAACCCATGGCGTGCAACATGCATGGCCAGTAGATACCGTGGGCAGGCACCAGGATGTCCTTGCCGATGATGTGGACGGGGCGGGCAGTCTTCCAGATCCTATCGAAGTCGGGAAGATCGCTAGACTCGGTTTTGTGATAACCTACAAAGCTAATATAGTTGATCAGGGCGTCGAACCATACGTAGGTGACGTAGTCGGTGTCGAAGGGGAATTCGATGCCCCAGCGAAGCCTCTCTTTGGGTCGAGAGATGGAGAGATCGCTCTCTCCCACACGATCCAAGGCACCCAGTAGTTCATTGCGGCGGAAGGCCGGCATGACGCAGGACTCGTCGTTGGTGACAAAGTCCCGCAACCAGTCGGCGTGCTCGGAAAGCTTAAAAAAGTAGTTTTCCTCGTCGCGTTCCTCGACTTCACCCCATTCGGGACCGAACTCGCCATGTTCGTTGCGCTCTTTGTCGGTGATGAACTGCTCCTGCCGTACGGAATAGTATCCTTGGTAGCGTTTCTTGTAGATCTGGCCGCGGTCGTATAGCTCTTGGAGGATAGCTTGAACGCATGATTTGTGACGCTCGTCGGTGGTCTCGGCCCAGCCATCGTAACTGATTCCAAGTGTCTCCCAAAGTTTGGTGAACTTTTTCGTGGTCTTCTTCACAAAGGTGGCTGGGTGGATGCCCTCTTTCTCAGCAGTTTGCTGCACTTTTTGGCCGTGTTGATCGACACCGGTCAGAAAGAAGGTTTCATCACCCTTGAGGCGATGGTATCGCGCAACGACATCGGCAATGACCTTTTCGTAGGCGTGACCGATGTGGGGCGAGCCGTTGGTGTAGTCGATGGCGGTAGTCAGGTAGAACATGGACGGGATATCGAGGCCGCGGAATGAAACAAAGGAGAGGCTGAGACGCAAGCCACATCCCTTCTGGTCGCCATCAAAGCGCCAAATTCAGGGATTTATACGTCTGCGACTTGCCAAGGGGCTTCTCGAGGTTAACTTGCGCCAGCCCATGGCCTTACCTGATCATTTTGAGCCCGCCGTAAGGGATCCCAAAAAGCTGCGTCGAACTGCGTGGATGTTGGTGGGAATCATGGTGGTTGGTGGTTGGCTGGTGAGCAGGGCCTATGACAAGTGGACCCGTGAGCGCGCTGACAACGATCGACCTTCCATCGTCCACCGCATCCAGCCAGAGCGCTCCCTGCGTGTGATTCGCCAGGATGGTGAGACTGCCGACCTGATGGATCTTCGCAACAGGGTTTTTGCCATCCACGTGGTGCATCTCGACCAGCTGGAAGACAGTCAGCGCAGCCTCGATGTGCTTAAGCGCACCGCTGAGCATTTTGTCGAGGTCGAAGATTTCCGTGTTGTGACCCTGATTCTTAATCCAGGAGGGGTGGATGACGCCCTCGACAAACTGAAGGGTGCTGCCATCTCGATGGAAGCGGATCTGCCGCAGTGGTGGGTTGCCACCAATCAGCAGGAGACCCTTGTCAAATTCATCCGTAAGGAACTCAAGCCCTCCACGCCACCGGGTGAAGTCGATGGCCGTTGGTTGTTCGATCCGAGCATCGTGCTGGTGGACCGCAACGGTCATCTGCGACGCGCAGTGGTGCCGCAGAAGCAGGGAGGCCCGCCATACATCGCCACCTTCGACTTTGATCAGGCAGTTGGCTGGGACAACGAAGGTAAGATGACGGGAACAGAATTGAGCAATGCCGAGCAGTTGGAGGCCCTGATGTGGGCGACCATTGAAAAGCTACTCGCGGAATCCTACCAAGACTAATGAGCAAGAAAACCACACTGATTTTGTTTTATGGGGCGATCATGTTGATGAGTATCGGCGTGATATTCTTATCCAGATACCTGCACCGCCAGAACGAGGACAGCAGCCAGATGCCGGGTGTGGCCACCATGGTAATCAATACCGGTAAAACCCAAACAAAATACTGGTTCCCTATCGCCAAGGATCTTACGGGAATCAATCAGGTAGGTAAGCGTGTTAAACTCTCTGATCTGAAGGGTAAGGTCTGGTTGGTGGCCAATTTTTTTGCGGTTTGTCCGATGTGCGCTCAGCGCAATGGTGCGGAACTCACCAAGATTTATCAGGCCTTCAAGGATGATCCTAATTTTCACATGGTCTGCATCACTGTCGACCCAGACAATGACAATGTAGAAAAGCTCAAGGCCTATGGCGAGGCTCTCAATGCCGATCCCGCCAACTGGTGGTTCATCAATGCCGGCAGTCAGGCGGATACCCACCGCTATCTTGAGGAGGAACTCAAATACTTCAGTATTCGCGAGCGCAGGGATCCTGTGGATATTCAGGCCAACGGGCGCTTCGCCCATGATCTTGGATTTATTTTGGTGGATGCCAATTTTCACGTCATCGGCAAGTGGCCGCTTTCCGATGCCCGTTCACCACAAGCTGTGAAACGTGACCCTGGTCTATACGACCGGTTGAAAAAAGAGCTCATGCAACGTATTAAAGCTGAACTTGATAAGCCAAATGAGAATGAATGAACGCAGTGATTGGTTGGCACGCCCGGCAAATGCGGCTCTGTCTAGCAAGCTGAAGGTGATCGCTTGGGTGATATCTGCCGTGGTGCTGATCATGGTGGTGTTGATGCAAAAGATTCGCATCCCACTTCCCGATGGATGGTCAACTATGGCTTTGGTGCCATTTCATGCTTCAGTAAATGCATTGGTTGGTGTGCTGCTCATAATCTCACTGGTGGCCATCAAAATGGGAAGAGTCACAATCCATCGTTCGACCATGATGTTGGCTATGTTTTTCTCGGTGGTGTTTTTGGTTTCTTATGTAGTCTATCATACGACCAATGATCCGACCCGTTACGGAGG
>JBMYMN010000057.1:0-15062 GCA_049597355.1 Luteolibacter sp. | reverse complement strand
CTAAAGTCCGCGCTCCATTCCATACTTTCGAGGCGAGCTAGAACTCGCAGCCTTATGGCTAGACTACCTGATAATCGCCTTCTTTTTGGCAAAGTACCAAAGATCAAGTATCATAAAATCAACGATTTATGTATAAACAAGGCTTTGTAATTGGAATAATTCTTGATATTGGTTGGGGCCGGAATACCTTCCCGCCGCCATGGTGAGTAAAGAGCCAGATCCACACCCCGAAATTCCCGATGTGATCGACGGATTGCGCATGACCAAACAGCGCAAGGAAATCTACCACATCCTGACGGGAGAAAGGACGCATCCCACCGCCAACGAGGTCTTCATGAAGGCCAAGGAGCATCTGCCCAACATCTCGCTGGCGACAGTCTACAACTGTCTTGAGGCTCTTGTGGAACACAAGGTAATCCGTCAGGTGAACTTCGAGCGTGAGAGCTCGCGTTACTGCCCCAATCTTCGCGACCACGTCCACTTCCACGACAACGAGACCGGCACCATTCACGACGTGAATTTCAAGGCGGACTACAAACTCTCCGACTTGCTCGACCTGCCTGAGGGCATGGAGATCGAAGATTTTGAAATCACGCTTCGCGGCAAAATGCCTCAATCTTCTTAATCCTTTCAATTCAATTTCCCCAAATTCAACTTTCCCAATCACACCACGAGTATGAGCCTTAGCATCAAGAACCTTCACGCCTCCCTCGAGGACGGCACTTCCATCCTCAACGGCGTCAACCTCGACATCCCAAAGGGCGAAGTCCACGCCATCATGGGCCCCAACGGCTCCGGCAAGTCGACGCTCTCGAAGGTTATCGCCGGCCACGAAGGCTACGAAGTGACTGACGGTGAAGTCACCCTCGACGGTGAGAACATCCTCGAGCTCGGTGTTGATGAACGCTCCCGCGACGGCATCTTCTTGGCCTTCCAATACCCCGCTGAAGTGCCTGGCGTATCGAATGCCAACTTCATCCGCGCCGCGCTACAAGCCCGACTGCCCGAAGGCGAGGAGATCGATGCGGTGGCCTATTACAAGGACCTCTATGAGAAGATGGATCTCTTGGAAATGGACCGCAAGTTCACTGCCCGTGCCGTCAACGAAGGCTTCTCCGGTGGTGAAAAGAAGCGCAATGAGATTCTCCAAATGATGATGCTCGAGCCCAAGTATTGCATCATGGATGAGACCGACTCCGGCCTCGACATCGATGCACTCAAGATCGTCGCCCGCGGCGTGAATGCCATGCGCACTACCGATCGCGGCTTCCTCTTGATCACTCACTATCAGCGCCTGCTCGACTACATCAAACCCGACCACGTCCACGTAATGGCCGACGGCAAGATCGTGAAGTCCGGAGGCCCTGAGTTGGCCCTCGAACTGGAAGAACAGGGCTACGAGTTCCTCAAAGAACTGCAGCCTGCCTAATCCGTCTGTCCCCAATTCCCCACTCTTTAACCGATTCTCCCTAAACGCATGTCTGCAGAAGAAGCCACCGTCGCTCTCGACAAGGAAACCAAGGACGCCATCGACATCGATCGTAGCGTCGGCGATTTCCGCTTCCCCGAGCGCAACAAGTTCGATGCAGGTCGCGGCCTTTCCGCGAAGACTGTCGACTACATCAGTGATGTTAAGGACGACCCCGACTGGGTTCGCGAGTTTCGCCACCGCGGTCTCAAGACTTTCGAGGATAAGCCCATGCCCACAAACTGGGCCACCGAGGACCTCGATAACATCGATTTCGACATCATCCGTTACTACCTCTCCGACGGTGAGCGCCCCAAGCGCACCTGGGATGAGGTGCCCGCAGACGTGCTCGAAACCTTCGAGCGTCTGGGTATACCCGAGCAGGAGCGCGCCTTCCTTGCCGGCGTGGAAGCCCAGTTCGATTCCGAAGCCGCCTACTCCAACGTGAAGGAGGATCTGGCCAAACAGGGCGTGATTTTCGTGAACTCCACCGAAGGCCTGAAGGAGCACGAGGAGATCTTCCGCCCCTGGTTTGGCAAGGTCATCCCCACCGGTGACAACAAGTTCTCCGCTCTCAATAGCGCTGTCTTCTCCGGTGGTTCTTTCATTTACATCCCCAAAGGCGTGAAACTCAAACAACCTTTGCAGGCCTACTTCCGCATCAACTCCGAAAACTTCGGTCAGTTTGAGCGTACGCTCATCATCGCCGACGAAGGTGCCGAGGTGATGTATATGGAAGGCTGCACGGCTCCCAAGTTTGAAACCACCACCTTGCATTCGGCGGTGGTGGAGCTGGTCGCCCTCAAGGGGGCCAAGATCCAATACGTGACCGTCCAAAACTGGAGCAGCAACGTCTACAACCTGGTGACCAAGCGCGGACTGGCCATGGAAGACGCCGAGGTCCGCTGGATCGACTGCAACATCGGCAGCCGTCTCACCATGAAGTATCCCGGTGTGATCATGAAGGGCGAGCGCGCCCGCGGTGAGGTGATCTCCATTGCCTTGGCCAATAACGATCAGCATCAGGACACGGGTGCGAAGATGATTCACGCCGCCGACAACACCACCTCCAACGTGGTCTCCAAGTCCATCTCGGTGGGTGAGGGTCGCTCGACTTATCGCGGTCAGGTGCACATTCCCAAGCACCTCAAAGGGTGCAAGAACAACACCGAGTGTGATGCGCTACTCATCAACAGCAAGTCGCGCACCGACACCTACCCTGCGATCAGCGTGCGCGGCAACCAGCACGCCACCCAGCACGAGGCTTCGGTTTCGCAGGTGAGCGAAGAGATGCTCTTCTACATGCAGCAGCGCGGCATTGATGAAGGTCATGCCATGTCACTGGCGGTGAATGGTTTCATCAACGATTTGGTGCGTGAGTTCCCAATGGAATACTCGGTGGAGCTCAAGCGACTAATCGACCTCGAGATGGAAGGCAGTGTGGGCTGATAACTGACAACTGATTTCAATGATCATGCCCACTTCCACTCTTCCCCAATGGCTGGTGCAGCGCCAAGAAGCCGCCAAGGCCCGCTACGAGAAGCTTCCCAAGCCCACTCGCCGCGATGAAACCTGGCGTTTCGGTAACCTCAAGCAGCTCGACTTTGATGGCTTTGCTGTTTCCGACGGCTCCGCCGTGGCAGATTCCGCCGATGCTGATGCCCTGATTGCCCGCTCCAATGGCCTCGAAAAGACCGTCGCCAAGTTCGTCTTCGTCAACGATGCCCTCGTGCATTCCGAAGGTGATCTTCCCAATGGCGTCATCTGCTTGCCGCTTGCCGAAGCGCTTGAGTTGCACAGTGATCTCGTTGAAGCCCACTTCATGAAACAGGAGAACCGTCTCGGTTCGGCCAAGTATGCCGCCTGGCATGAGGCCAGCGTGACCAACGGTCTCTTCGTCCACGTGCCCAAGAACGTGGAAGTCGATGGCACGATCGAAGTGCATCACTGGATCAGTGGCGCCAACACCCTGACCTTCCCGCACACCCTCGTCATCACCGAAGAGAGCGCCAAGGTGCGCGTCGTCGATCTCTTCCGCTCGGCCGACGAGATTAGCCCCGGTCTCGCCGTGGTCTACAACGACCTCTACGCCGGTCCCAACTCCAAACTCGATTACGTCGCCATTCAGTCCGTCAATGAAGTGACTCGCGTGATTCAGGTGAACGACACCTCTGTCCAGCGCGACGCCCGTGCCAAGGCCTTCGTGCTCAACACCGGTGCCTCCTGGGCCCGCAACGAGTCGCTCTCCCGCCTCGAAGGCCCGGGTGCTCACTCCGACATGCTTTCCGTGTCCATCCCGGCGCGCGAACAAGAATACGATCAGCGTACTTTTCAGCACCACGTGTCCGAAGGCGCCTATTCCGATCTGCTCTTCAAGAACACCCTCTACGATTCCTCCAAGACCGTGTTCTCCGGTCTGATCTTCGTGGATGAGGCTGCTCACCACACCGACGCTTACCAGACCTGTCGCAACCTTCTGATGAGCGACCGCTCCGAAGCCCACTCCATGCCCGGTCTGGAGATCAACGCCGACCAGGTGAAGTGCTCGCATGGCAGCACCTCGGCCCAGATCGCAGACGATGAGATCTTCTACCTGTGTGCGCGCGGCATTGACCCAGTTCGCGCCCGTCAACTCATCGCCCGCGGCTTCTCTGTCGAAGTGGTCGAGCGTCTGGAGGACGAGGCTGTTGAGTCATTGGTCCTGAGCTTCGTGGATGATAAGTTCGCTCACATTGCCAGCTTGGGCGCCTGATGCTTCGGCTTGCCTAAGTAGTTAGTCCTCAGAGACCCCCAAAAGTCTTGCATATGGGGCTTTCGGGCCCTACTCCCACGCGTATGGCTCTCGAAACCACCCTTATCCTATTCAAGCCCGACGCCATCCAGGCCAACCTGGTCGGCACTGTGCTGGAGCGCTATCAGAAGGCCGGATTCACCATCCGCGGTATCAAAATGATGGAACTTAGCGACGCAATTCTCGCCGAGCACTACTCCCACATCGCCGACATGCCCTTCTTCCCTGATGTTCGTGCCTTCATGCAGGAGACCCCCGTGATTGCTCTGGCTCTCTCCGGCGAAGATGTCATCAACAAGGTTCGTGACCTCCTCGGCCCCACCGATTCCTGTGTTGCCGAAGCCGGCACCATCCGCGGTGATTTCGGCGCCAAGGACTCCAACTCCAAGATGCGCAACGTCTGCCACGCATCCGACTCGCCCGAGTCCGCTGCCGCCGAGCTAAAGCGTTTCTTTGATGGAGGCGAAGTTTTCGATTTCTGATCTCCGCCGCGCGAAACAGTCATGAGTATTATGGGCATAACTCACTGTCCATTCTCCTTAATGCAGATGATGCGTCCATAGAAGCGCTCCACTTGTTACGCCGTAGGATCAACTAGGCAAGGAGCCTTCCGTGCGTCAATCGGCAATAGGCGCGCCAGTTAACGATCTGTAGAGTTGGATGTTTCCAGTCCCTTCATCCTTTGCAGCTCGCTTTTGCCCTCCTGATGTTGGCGCACAGGGATATTTTCCTATGGGATTTTTGAGCAAATTCACCTCATCCTAAATTCGTAGTACCTCTGCGAGCCAATGGGCATGAGGGCTGGTCAGAATGCACCTATTGTGAGTTACATTGCCGCTGATGAAGTTACTCTTACATATCGTTTTTCCCTTTATTTTTTGTTGTTCCGTAAAGGCTCAGTCCACGGACTTTGATCAAGAGGAATACCGAGTCCGCCTTGCCAAACTGCACGGCAGGATTGCCACCGTTGAGAAGGCCCTGAAAATGGCGGAGGCTTTTCCAAAGCAAGCAGGGATGATTGACCTTCAAGTTGCAAAGTTCTTTGCCGAGTATGTCGAGTGGGAACTGGATCATCAGGAGCTAACAACCGAGGCTTTGGGCAGTAGTGAGTTTTTCAAGAAGGTCGAGCTTTCCTTGGCGGAGAAGAAGAGGCGGTATCACGCTCACATTGATCGCGAACTGAAGGGCTCCATGGAGATCCTCGATCAAGCAATGGCGCGCTTAGAGGCCTCCAAAGATTGGCCAAAAGTAAAGCACATCGCATGGGATAAGGTGAAATATAAGGATCACTTTTTCCGGGTAGACGATGAACCGGTCTTTTTCGGTGGGTTTAACATGCTGCTCTACATGGGCTTGACCAATGCCAAGGAATTCCCCGGGTGGGCTGAGAAAGATCAAGAATACATAAACTCTTTCCTGTCCAAGATGCGCCAGATTGGCGTCGGAATGATCGGCTGCGCCACAACGGTGCCTGGATTACTCAAAGAGGATGGCACGATTGACATGGAGGCCATTCGGAAGCGTGCGCATCTCATTCGCCAATATGGCGACATGGGATTTAAGGTCGATATCATGCTGAACTGGGGTGGCAACAAGCAGACATTGGAGCACTTTTGGCCAGGAATCACAGCGTATCGTGCCAATGGCGTCTACCTTGATATCGACCATCCCGGAACCCGAGAAATGATCGCTAAAGTCATGGCTAAATTGATGCCGGAATTCAATAAACTCGATGCGATTGTCTCGTGGGATTTGGCCAATGAACCCTACTTCGATATGGAGATGTGGAGTGAGCACTCATTGAAGAAATATCATATTTGGCTTAAGAAACAGCACGGCTCGATTGAACAACTCAATGCGGTGTGGAAAACAAGTTACCCAAGTTTTGCAAAGATTCCTCTTCCAAGGGACGTTTCGGATGAATCCTGCTCGCCGGGACAACGATACGACCGCGTGACTTTTCACAGTCGGCGCGTCAGCGATTTCTTTGGATTTGTGCAGGCCCAGGTGAAACAATATATCCCCGATGCTGTGATACACCTCAAGGGGCAGGATAACTCAAGCTTGGGGCCGATGGACTTTGCTGTCACCGATGGCATCGATCGCGAAATGCTAACTCCTGCCGCTACTCTGCACGGTCTAGATACGCGTCCATTGCCGGTCACCGAGCCACGCATGGCAGCTGGCAACAAAGGGCGCAACCCAAACAAAATTCTTCATTACGATGAATCTCTCTATGGGTTCCATTGGCTTGGGCAATCTTTTCTCTACGATTACCTAACCTCACTTAAGCCTTATAGGCCAATTATCGACCTTGAGTATCACGCATTTTCCATCAATCCCATTCGAATACCTGACATCAAGCAAAGCCATTCCAGCGCAACTTTATGGCTAGCCCATATGCACGGCCTTGCTGCAAACATTGTCTGGTATTGGCAGCAGCGTTTCGGGCCTTATCCATTTCCTCACGAGCATTTCAAAGTCTGGTTCTATGGTAGTATCTCGACCCAACCGAAGGTGGCTGCCGAATATTTCCAGACCATGCTGGAGCTAAATAGCTTCTCAAGGGAGGTAGAGGCGCTTGCGAGCGTTGATTACAAACCGGTTCGCATTTTTGTTTCCAAGCCATCCTACATCCAGAATCGCGCGCATATTGACGCCCTGCACCGGGTATATGAAGGAATCTGTTTTCACGGGTTGCGAGTCGGATTTGTGACGGAACAGGAACTAGCGAATGAGGGTGTCGAAGAAGGCTGTAGAATGATCATTATCCCCGATGCAGAGTTTGTCAGCGAGGAGGCACTGCACGCATTGGCAAAAGCCAGTAAGTCGGGCGTGCGGCTCATCCGTTTTGGTAAAATTAAACCGTCTCGCAACGCTCATGGGCTACAGCACTCACCCGAATCGGTCACATTTCTCAAAGATCTTCCAGTTATAGGTTATGATAATGCCCGCGCACTATCCGAGGCATTTGGCAAGCACCTGATGCCGATTACCTCCACGCAGGATGTGCGGGTCACCCGCCAAGACGGTAGTCACGCTTTTGGCGTGATGCACCGCCAAGCAATTGTGGATGGCAAGCGTGTGATCCTGCTTATCAATGTGTCGGATCAACCCATCGAGGTGCAATTGCGATCCAAGTCATCCGAATATCACAATGGCTATGACCTTCTCGCCCGAGAAAAAGTCAAGGGGGAGCGAATCGAGCTGTCATTTCAGGGGGTCAGGCTCATAGAGATGTAGCCCGTTTGTTATTTTGCCAATTTTGATGCGGCGGTAACATGCACTCTTCAGTGATGACCAATTGAAGGCATTCAGTTCTGCTTGCCTTCAATTGCGCAGAATAAAATAGCGGCAGCCAATCCCATACGGCGATCAAGCGAGCCACCTGTATCCATCGAGAAGTTGAGAAAGGTCTTGGTGATGAAGGGGTTTCTCGTTTGCCTAAAATTAAGAACATGTTGCTTGCCGATGAATCCATTGTGCTCCTGCGGTGCCAGGAGGCTGGTGAGGCCGCCGATCAACCGCCGAAGAATTGCAAGACCACTTGAGTCCTCTGTGATGACGCCAACCTCTTGATCATTTGTATCCAGAATCTGCCACTCATCCTTGATCAGAGACTTCATTGCCCTGCGCCTCAGAGAGCCAACTTTTTCGGATGTTACGCTGTCCGTAACGTCGTAGGTGGCGCCAAAGTCCAGAACCTGACGTGCTCGCAAGGAAATGAGTTCAGTCTGCTTATCTGGCCCGAGCACGCGGATATCCTCCTTCAGCTTGAATGCTCTCATTTTTGTGTAGAGAAGCACATTTCCTTGAGGGTCCATGATCGTGAACCACTGATGGATGAAGTTGAAAAAATTCTTACGGGCGACCAACTGGGGCTGTTTTCCAACAATACTCATCATACCTCTACAAACCATGAGCGATCAGGCCTTGGCAAGTCCTGCATCTCGCCCAGCATAGTCAACCGCGTCCAAAACTGCCTGTTTGCGCCTCAGATATTGAGTCACTGGTATGATTTCTTCGAGACTGAATAGCCAACTCCAAGTATCCATCAGGATTGTCCGCGAGCTTTGGTGTAAATTGAGTTATTTCATTGTCTCTGGCAGCCCTTGACCTAGGTTCATAGCATGAAACTTCTGCTTGTGGGCTTAATCGCTGCGTCCTGCCTCCAACTATCGGCCCGTACCTTCACCAGTGCCGATGGTTCAAAGACCATAGATGCGGAACTTCTCAACTACAATCCCTCAAATGGAACCATCGTGATTCAGATCCACGGTCAGGGCAAACGGTCCACAGTGAAGGCAAACCTTTTTTCCGAGACCGATCAGGAATATTTCAAAGAGTTCCTCAAGGAGTCTGAGAAATTCAAGGCTCTTAAAATCAGCACCGAAGATCATACTGAGAGACGCGAAGAGGATCGGGGCATCTACATCTATGACAGGCAAAAAGAGCATTTTACTGTCAGTATTCACAACACGGGCAATTTCGATATGGGGGGTCTCGAGGCGAAATACACGATTTATTACCAAAAATACGATCGTGATGGAAAGAAGCTTACCGAGTCGGTCTCCGGCGCCAAAAGTCTGGCAGGAATCGAAAGCCAGGACTCCGCCGACTTCGATACCCTGCCCGTGGATATCACCATCGATTGCAAGACAACATCCAGTTGTCCGAAATGTGTGAGTCATGCGTCCACTCAAAAACGTGAGCGCGTCGTCGGCATCCACATCCAGATTTATAATGAAGAGGACCAGATGCTGTCAGAATATCATTCCTCCAATACAATTCGTGCAATAGTCAACGATTAGACGAGGGCGCCTGAATTGGAGTGTAACACCCCAGTTGCGGTCTGTGATAAATCGCATCCTGTTCACTTGCAGGTGATTGGGAGTGGTCTTGGGAATGCTGCCCTGCCATTCCACAGCGCGCTCCTGCATCCAACGCAGAGGCTGACCTTGCCTCTTGCGATCTGGTGAATATTTGTAATATTCCATTTGCGGCACGCGTTCTACTTGTAGAAATTTAGACCGCTTCAATGATTTTTCGCTTATCGAAATCTCCATCAAGGCGGAAGGAATGAGAAAGCCTATGAAATCAGAAACGACACTCGTGCCCTCAGAGGCCTCCTCGAGCAGTGTCCCCGCGCTGGATCGTAGTCTCGATATCATCGAGATGTTGAGCGATGTCTCGCAGGGAATGACCCTTTCCGAAATCAGTAAGGCGCTTGACGCACCAAAGAACGCGGTGTTTCGCATTACCCAAACCTTGCAGGGCAGGGGCTACCTTTTGCGTGACAAGGAGACCATGGCCTTCCGCCTCAGTGGCCAATGGCTGAAACTCGCCACACCTCGTATACCGCGCATCAGCCTGTCGGAAGCGGCCCGTCCTGCCATGGTGGCTCTACGCGACCTGACTGAGGAGACCGTGCAGTTGGGTGTCTTCAGCGACTATAGCGGCACCATTATTGACCAAGTGGAAGGCACGCAGCCGCTGCGCATCGTCGTGGATCTGGGCCTGCGCTTCAAACTCTACAGTAATGCGCCAGGCAAATTGCTGCTTGCACACATGCCGCTGAAGGAGCGTGAGAAGACACTCTCCAAAATCAAACTCGTGGCTCACACCTCTCGCACTATCACGAGCAAGGCCAGGTTGCTCAAGGAATGCGATCGCATTGTGTCGCAGGGATATTCCGTAGATCACGCCGAGGGCAACGAGGGCATTCACTGCATCGCGGCTCCCATCCGTAACCCGCAGGACGAGGTGCTCGGTGCGATCTGGATTTCCGGGCCCGCCAAACGTCTACCCAAAGCCCGATTTGCTGAGTTGGGCCGACAGGTGATTCAAGCGGCCAAACAAGCCAGTCGCACCATCGAATGTCATTCCTGATGCTTCTTATGCTTCGTTATCTCCCAGCATTGGCCCTACCGGGACTCATTGCAATGAGTTCCGCGGCTTGGGCGGCACCCCTCAATGACAAGGTCACCGAGGTGCTGGAGAACTATTGCTTCGATTGCCACGCCGAAGGCATCAAGAAGGGTGACTTCGACATGGATGTGGTCTTCGACAAGAAGGACTTCGATGGCACGCTCATGTTCGAGAACATCATGAACGCAAAGATGCCGCCGGCCGAGGAGGAACAGCCCACGCCTGAGGAAAAGGCCATCATTCTCAACTGGCTAGCCAAGCATCAGCCGCAAAAGGCCCGCGACAGCTACCGCCGAATTTCGCGCTTTGAGTATACGCATTCCCTCAATGACCTGCTTGGTACGGATCTAAACCTAGTTGAGGATATCCCCGAGGATCGCGGCACCAACTACTTTGATACAGATCGCAGCATCAAACTTAGCCGCGAGATGCTGGCCTCCTACTTTGCGGTGGCAGACCGCACGCTCGAAGATGCTCTGCCCGCCACGGGCCATCCAAATGAGCAAGTGTGGGTGACCGGTAAGATCCGCGACAGTCACAAGACCTACCGCATCTACCACCGGCCCTATGAGGAAGGCACCCTCTTCTCATGGACGCGCGCCAACAACGGCAACAGCTACTCCTTCTTCATCGATGGCTTCGCTCCACCAGTTTCGGGTTGGTATGAACTGAACTTCGAGGCTGCCAAGGTGGGCGACTTCAGGGAGGACGTCAGTTTGCAGGTGCACGCTGGCAAATACTACTATGCCGACGATCGACCTCAGCCACAGCGTCTGATTGATGTGATCTCGCTCTCTAACAAGGAGCTCAAATCTTTCACCGTGCGCGCCTACCTTCATCCGGGCGAGAGCGTTTCGGTGCATGCCCATTCCAAGCACAACTTTCGCCAGCGGAACCCCAAGGTGGGCGCCTACTTCAAGCAGATGAAGGCGCGTGGTCCGCTGGTCGATGCGTGGCCGACCACTTCCTACACCACTCTTTTCGAAGGCCTACCCATCGAGGCGCCGGAGCGCAAAGAGTCAAGTAGCTCGGATGCCTTGGGTTTCCAAACCAAGCTGCAAAAGATTGGCGGCAGTGTTTCGGTCAGCAGTGAAGAGAAGGGAATGGAGAAGGAGAAGATGCAGGATGGATCGAACCTCACCTTCTGGCACACGCAGTACACGCCAAGCGTGGCCAAGCCGCCCCATTTCGTGGTGTTCTCAAATCCGAATGAAGCGGAGATCACCGGTCTCTCCTTCGCCACATGGTCTGGAGGCAACGGCAACGGTTTGGTCAAAGCCTACGAGATCCACTTTTCGGACGACGGAAAAACCTGGAGCGAGAAGGTGATGGCTGGCGGGTTGGATGTGCGCTTGGCCAATGAGCAGCCCATTGTCTTTCCCCAATCCACCCGCAGCAAATTTATCCGCTTTCTGGTGACGGATGCGGTGGCGCTGGATGGCAAGTCGTTGGCGTCCATTGGCAAGCTGGATGTGATGATTCCTGAGATGGAGAAGAGGGGGTCCACAAAGGTCAAGATTGTTGCGGAGACCCCCGAGGAACTTAAGCTCGTAATCAAGCGTTTTGCTGAACGCGCTTTCTCTTCCCAGCTCAACGAGGACGAATTAGCGCCCTATTATCATGTAGCTCTCGATGGTTTGAAAGACGGCATGGACTTCGTGCAGGCCGCCAAGCTGGGCTTCAAGGCGGTGGTTTCTTCGCCGCGCTTCCTGATGGCGCCGGGCAAGCATGCCAACGCGTCCGAAACGAGGGCCGCGAACCTGGCTCGTATCCTCTGGCTCTCGGTGCCGGATGAAGAGCTGCGCAAACTCGCTGCCAACGACAGCCTCGATGAGAAGGCGCTGCGCAAGCAGGTCAGCCGGATGATTGATGATCCCAAGGGGAATCGCATGATCGAGTCGGTCTGTGCCCAATGGCTGAACCTGCGTGGCCTCAACAAGGTGACCCCCTCACTCAAGCTCTACCCTCTTTTCGATGATCTGATGAATCATTACCTGCCGCTGGAGACGCAGGCTTACGTCGGTCACCTCATTCGCGAGAACCTTTCGCCCAGCCACCTCATCGACTCGAACTTCTCCTTCCTCAACCAGCGCCTCGCCCAGCATTACGGGGTGGATGGCATCTACGGCCAAGAACTGCGCAAGGTAAGCTTTCCCAAGGACAGTCCGCGCGGTGGCCTGATGACCATGGCCAGCATCCTTAAGGTGACCACCGATGGTCACGAGACTTCGCCCATCCTGCGCGGGGCTTGGGTCTCCGAGAACATCATGGGCACGCCGCTCTCGCCGCCACCACCAAACGTCAAGGTGGTGGAGCCGGATCACAGTGGAGCCACCACGCTGCGCGAGCAGATCGAGGAGCACAAAAAGAACAAGGCCTGCTACGCTTGTCATAAGAGCATCGATCCCTACGGTTTCGCGCTTGAGGACTTCGACGCCTCCGGCCAATGGCGCGAGCGTTATGCGATCAAGCAGTCACACAGGGGAACCTTCCAGTATCGGCCCAGCGGTTATTTTAAGTACGGGGCCACGGTGGATTCCGCCGGTGAGTTGGGGGTGCAAACATTCGATGGAGTGCGGGAACTCAAGGCCATCCTCCTCAAGGACCAGCGCAAGGTAGCTTACAATTTCGCCAAGAAGTTCTTCAAATACGCCAATGGTCATCCGCCCAGCCTTGAACAGCGCCTGCATTTGTGGCGTATTGTGGAAGATGGTGAACAGAAGGCCGGCATGAAGGACATCGTTACCGAAGTCCTCGTTCTCTCCCTTATCCCTGATCCGTCATGAGCATCTATACCCGCAGAAATTTCCTGAAGTTCGGCGCTGCCTTGCCACTGGCCATGCATTCGCTCGGCCTGCGCGCGGCCACGGCCACGCATCAAACCAAGGTGCCGCCAAAGCGCATCATGTTCATCTGCAACTCGCTGGGCTTCTACGAACCCAACTTCTTCCCCAAGGTACGCGGCGATCTGGGCAGCTCGGCCTACCTCAAGGGCGTGGGCGTGCAGGACAAGATGACGGTCTTCCAGAACCTCTTCCATCCGGGCATGGACACCAGCAATCACGACTCGGAGAAGTCCTTCCTCACTGGGGCACCGAGCCCTGAGGCCACGAGCTTTGTCAACACCATCTCCCTAGACCAGGTGCTTGCCCAACACATGGGTGGCGACACCCGTTTCCCCTACCTCTCGATGAGCATCTACGACCGCGGTTGGGGGTGCTCCTGGGACAAGCGCGGAGTGGCCATCCCGCCCATGCACGACACTTCCCAGATCTTCGACAAACTCTTCGGCAGGGAGGACCTCAGTGCTAAGCGCATGCAGATCCGCAACGACCAGCAGGTTTTGGAATGCCTCCATCGCGACATGCAACAGATGCTGGCGAGTGGGGGAGACCGTTCCAAAATCGAGTCCTACCGTCAGGTCATCGCCGAGATGGAAAAGCACCTCAAGCACGAGGAGTTCTGGCTCAAGGCCAAGAAGCCCGAGGTGCCCAACACCTTGAAAAGCGATCCGCAGTTCGAGTTCTCCGCCAAAGTCCGCAATCTGCTCGAACTCTCCAAGCTGGCTCTTCAAACGGACTCGACCCGCGTCATCACCCTCTCACTCGATTGGATCTACGGTGCCATCTCCGTGCCGGGAGCCACCGGTGGCTGGCACACGCTGTCCCACCACGGCGGAAAGAAGGACGTCCTGTCCCAGCTCTGCAAGATCGAGGAGGACCTCATGAAGCACCTCAACCAGTTCCTGATGGAGATGGACCAGATTCAGGAGAGCAACGGTAGTCTGCTGGACAACACCACGGTGGTCATTGGCAGCAACTTTGGAGACGCCTCCAACCACACCTGCAACAACCTTCCGACCATCGTGGCGGGTGGCGGTTACAAGCATCAGGCCCACACCGTGCTTGAGAAGCCCACGCGGCTGTCGAACCTCTACCTTGAGCTATTGCACCAGCACAACATCGACGCTGGCAGCTTCGGTGGAGGCAAGGAGGACCTGGGTCTGCTGAAGGGTTGAGGAGTTAGTCGATTACTGCTTCGGCAGGTAGTGGTCGAACCAGCCCTTCTCTCCGCCCTGTAGTTCGGCGTTGGGGATGCCGGGCTTCTTCATCTCGGCACACCAAGTCTTGAGCTTGGCGTGGAGTTCCATGGCGACTTCTGGATGCTCCTTGATGAGATTCACGGTCTCCTGTTTTTCGGTGCTGAGATCGAAGAGGTATTCGCGTTCACCTGCACGGAAGTATTTCCACTTGCCCTTGCGCACGGCGGTCTGATTCCAGAAGCGCCAGAAGAGGAGATCGTGCGGAGGCTTCTTGGACTTGCCGGTGAAGTGGGGGATGAGGTTCACGCCGTCGAGGCTCTCGGGTTGTTTGATTCCTGCGAGAGCAACGGCGGTGGCGCCCACATCTAGTGAGGTGACGGGATCGTCGAAGGTTTGACCGGCAGGGATAGTGCCGGGCCAGGCCACGACGTAGGGCACGCGGATGCCACCTTCGGTGAGCATGCCTTTCTCACCCACCCAGGGATCGTTGCGTGAGCCGTCCCAGCCGGGGCCGTTGCCGGGCTCGTCCTTCATGTGGATTTTGAGCGGAGCGCCGTTGTCGCTGATGAAGAAGATGAGGGTGTTGTCAGTGATCTCATGCTCGGCGAGCTTCTCGCGGATCTTGCCGACACCATCATCCATGGCTGAAATCATGGAGAGGGCCTTGCGCCGCCGCAGGGGCATCTCGCCGGGGAAGCGGTCCATGTACTTCTCGGTGCTGGTCAGCGGCACATGAGGCGCGAAGTAGGCGAGGTAGAGGAAGAAGGGCTTCTCGTTGTGGCGGTCGATGAAGGCGAGGGCGGCGTCGGTCTGAGTGTCGAGGCGATCGCCTT
>JBMYMN010000056.1:0-15476 GCA_049597355.1 Luteolibacter sp. | reverse complement strand
AGGCCAGGGCGCAACTCGAGTTCACGTGGACTTCGTGGTTGCGCCGGCCGAAAGCTGAAGCACCCCCTGTTGTCCAGGCTGAGGCGAAGGGGCAGGACTCCCTGCTCACGGAGTGGTGCCGTGATGAAGCGGCCAAACTGCGTCTGAAGAAGTTGTCGGTAGCAGTTCGCGTGCATTGGAACTCCCGCATGCGTTCGACTGCGGGCAGGGCCAGCTGGCCGGAATGCCTGATTGAGCTCAACCCACGCCTCAAAGACTTTGGTGAGGACGAGCTATGGACTACACTGCGCCATGAGCTCGCCCATCTGGTGGCCTATGCCAGGGCGAGGAGAAGGCGCATCGCCGCGCACGGCCCAGAGTGGCGTCAGGCCTGTGTGGATCTGGGTATTCCCAACGAGCGCGCCTACCACAACCTGCCGCTACCCAGTCGTAGAATGAAGCGCAAGCACCTCTACGTCTGCCGCCATTGCAAGATGGAGTGGTGGCGGGTACGACCGTTCCGGCGCGCAGTGGCGTGCTATGATTGCTGTCGCAAGTACAACGGCGGCGAGTATGACGAGCGCTACCGAATGGAAAAAAAGCGACTTGCAGGCCCTGAATCTCTCTAAAATGAGGACTTTTGTAACAATTTGGCAGAAATTGTGTCGTTTTGGGGTTCAATCGCGAATTTATCCTTGCAACCACCTGCCCATGGCTTACCACCTCCGCCCCCGATTATGGCTAAGAAATCTTGGATCGCCCGCAACCAGCGCAAGCTGCGCACCGTTGAGAAATATGCCGAACTCCGCCACAAGCTGAAGGCTGAGAAGGATTACATTGGTCTCACGATGTTGCCTCGCAATGCGAGCCCGACCCGCGTGGTCAATCGCTGCGAAATGAGTGGCCGCCGTCGCGCCTATCTGCGCCGCTTTAAGCTTTCCCGGATTTCCTTTCGTGAGCTGGCTTCCGCCGGAATGATTCCAGGCGTGACCAAATCCAGCTGGTAAGTCGGTTGGCGGCAACGCCTGCTCGACAGACACAGGCGCAGAACGGTAATATCACGGTCTGCGCCTTTCTTATGCCCATTTACGAATACGTCTCTTCCGCTCCTGACGACCCTGAGAGTTCATGTCCCGTCTGTGCCCGTGGGTTCGAGCTCAGACGGCCGGTAGATCGTGACCCACTTGAAGTTTGCCCTCTTTGCAAACACCCGGTGCGCAAGGTGATTTCGCGTGTCAATTCGCCGACCATCACCAAGCCGATGTCGGTGGTCGACGCCAAGAAAGCCGGCTTCACCGTGTTGGAAAAACGCGACAAAGGCGTTTACGAAAAACTCTAAGTCTCCGTGATTGCTGATCTGATCAACGGCAGTGTTCTCGCTGCGAATGTGCACGCCGAGTTTCCGACTTTGGGTGAGTCGTTGCTCTACATTGCGGGCATTGCTTTCTTTCTCTTTCTCAATGCTTTCTTTGTGGCCAGTGAGTTTGCCATCGTTAAGGTGCGTCCCAGCCAAATCGAGACCGATGCCAAGGAGACCGGTAAAGAGCATCCGATGGCACTCAAGGTGACCAGCAATCTCGATAGCTATCTTTCCGCCAACCAGTTGGGCATCACCATCTCCTCGCTGGCACTCGGCTTCCTTGGAGAGCCTTTTGTGATGGCATTGGTTTATCCGGTGCTTTCCCAGGTCGGAATTCCGGCTCAGGCGATCTATGCCATCTCACTGACACTCGCCTATGTCTTTTTCACCTTCCTTCACGTGGTGCTTGGGGAGTTGGTGCCCAAGTCCATCGCCATTCGCAAGGCCCTGGTGGTGACCAAGGTTCTGGCCGGGCCGTTGCATGTCTTCTACAAGAGCTTTCAATGGGTCATCGCCTTCTTCAATGGCACTGCCAACCTTATCCTCAAGTATGTGTTCCGCATGGAGCCGGTGAGCGAAGAGGACCAAAGCCACTCTGCCGAAGAACTCGCGCTGCTGGTCACCCAGAGCGGCCAGTCGCAGGAGGTGACCGAGACCGAGCGGGAGATCCTGATCAACACGCTCTCCTTGAATGATCTCTGTGTGCGCGACGTGATGACGCCGCGTGCCGAGGTGGTGGTGCTGGATGCCGATGAACCCTTCAGTGAGGTTCTTGAGTTGGCACGTCGTAGCAAGCACACCCGCTTCCCATTGGTGAAGGGGCACATCGATAAGGCCATCGGTCTGATTCACATTAAAGACATGTTTCGTCTGATTGATGAGAAGGATCCTGATCTGATGCGCATCAAGCGTGAGCTAAAGGTGGTTCCCGACACCATGCCACTTGACACCCTGCTGCAGTTTTTCCTTCGCGAGCACGCTCACTTGGCGATGGCGGTGGATGAATTCGGTACGCCCGTCGGCGTGGTCTTCATGGATAACATTATTGAGGAACTGGTTGGCGACATTCAGGACGAGTTCGACAATGAACGCCCTGAGTTCACCAAGATCAACGATCGCGAGTTTCTAGTGGAGGGTGGCATGACGCTCAATGACCTCAACGGAGTGATCTCCGAGTTCGAGCTTGAGAGTGGAGAAGTGACCACCATGGGTGGTTATATCACTCAGCAACTTGGCCGCTTCCCCGAGCCTGGCGAGACCCTTGAACTCTTCGGTTATGAGGCACGGGTGACCAGCACCGATGGCCGTCGGGTTGGACAGGTGCACCTGCGCCGCATGGAAGAGTCCAAGGAGAAGTCAGCGTAGTGTGCCTTGCGGGGCGGCTGGTGAACGCGAATCACGATCCAGAGTTGGTCACCAACCTCCGCCATGGTGAGTCGGCAATGCGACCTCAAAAACATACATCGCTCGAACCGATCTGAACACTAGGTGTGTTCTGTCCTTCATGTTGTCTTTTCTTCCAGAGAACCCAGTAAGTTCTGCATCATGTCTGGGCTGATTTTGTCGATGATGTCGGCTTCGGAGAGCAGGCCGGCCGCCAACTTCGCCTTGTCCTGCTGAAGCTGATGGATGCGTTCTTCCACAGTATCGCGGCACAAGAGCTTGTGAACGAATACCGGTTTGTCCTGGCCAATGCGGTATGCACGGTCGGTGGCTTGGGCCTCTGCGGCAGGGTTCCACCAAGGGTCAAAGTGAATGACGGTGTCGGCGGCTGTCAGATTGAGTCCTGTGCCGCCGGCCTTGAGTGAGATCAGGAAGACTGGGAACTCGCCCGATTGAAACTTCTCCACCAACTCACCACGGTTTTTGGATTCGCCAGTGAGCATGAGATGGGGGACGCGCTTGGCTTTGAGTTGGTTCTCGATGTGTGCCAGCATGGTCGTAAACTGCGAGAAGATGAGAATGCGTCGGCCTTCCTCTACCAGAACGTCGAGCAACTCATTGAGGAACTTCAGCTTCGCGGACTCCATGTTCAGCGCCTCGAAATTGTCGGGCAGCAGGGCCGGATGGCAGCAGATCTGGCGTAGCTTGAGTAGTGCATCGAGGAAGACCATCTGATACTGGCTACCCCCTTTGGCGGCGATGGCCTGACGCACTCGCTTATTCATCATCGCACGCACCGTTTCATAGAGGTCCTTTTGGTCGGTGTGCAACTCAATGCGGTGAATCAGTTCGGTCTTTGGGGGTAGCTCGGTTGCCACCTGATCCTTGGTGCGGCGGAGGATCAGGGGGGCGATGCGCTGCTTCAGAGCGATGAGCTTTTTGTTCATCTCCTCCTCGTTACTGGATTTACCGCTTGGGTTTCGATAGGTTTCATCGAACTTTTGCCGTGTGCCAAGCCAGCCAGGTTGCAGGAACTTCATCAGGCTCCAAAGTTCACCCAGATGGTTTTCCACCGGAGTGCCCGATAGGCAGAGGCGGTGCGAGGCATTCAGGCGACAGGCGGCCTGAGCGACTTTGGCATCCGGGTTTTTTACGTGTTGGGCTTCGTCGAGGATGGCCAGGTGGAAGTCATGCTTCTCGAGGGCGTCAATGTCGCGATGCAGCAATGCGTATGAGGTCAGCACGATGTCCGCGTGTGGGATACTTTCGAAATGGCGCCTGCGCTGCAGGCCTTCGAGCACGAGTACCTTGAGTTCGGGCGTAAACTTCTGTGCTTCGGCTTGCCAGTTGGAAATCACCGAGGTGGGGGCGATGACGAGTGCCGGTTTGTTCTGATGATGCCCCGCCGTTTGTTCATGCAGAATGTGGGTCAGGCTCTGCAGGGTTTTGCCCAGCCCCATGTCATCGGCGAGAATGCCGTGCAGTCCATGACGAGCGAGGAAGTGCATCCATTGGAAGCCGGCCAGCTGGTATTCACGCAATGTGGCCTGCAGGCCATGAGGTGGGCCGGTCTTCTCGATTGTTTTGAAGTTTCTGAGGCCGCCAGCCAGTTCCGAAATCTCCACGGGCGCTTCAAGTTGCAGTGCTTCGGTGAGGGAGGCTGCGTCCAAGGCATGGACTTGAGTGCGCTCGGGAAAGACCGGGTCGATCAGTAAGGACAAGTGTTGCAGAATGCGACTCACGCGCTCCACAGGTAGCTGTAGGGCGTCGCCATTGGGCAGGGGGGCGTAGACGTAAGGTTGGCCTGCGCCCTCGAGCGCGTCCTCGGCCATTTCGTTCTCGAGCAATTCGGCGAGGATGGGCAGAAGATCGTGGGTGTTGCCGTGGACTTCAAAGCCCACCGAAAGATCAAACCAGCCGCCGCCGCGAGGTCGTAATTCGGTATTCCAGTCTTCGGGTTCGGCCAGATAGGTCTGATGTCCGACTCGCTCATCGAAGCAGAGTACCCAGCCGCTATGTTCCAATTGCTCCACCCACTCACCTCGAAAGCGATGCCAGAACAGGTCGGTCTGGATGCGCTCGGGATCCGGAAACCAGCGGTGGCGTTTGGCATCATTGTCCTTGCTTCGGAGGTTGATCAGAAACTGCCAGGCGGAATTGCTGTCCAGTGAGGATAGCCCGCTTTCGACAAGCAGGCGGGCCGCCGCGTTCTCGGCGGCTTTGTCGTGTTCGAGGATGAAGGTTTCGTCCTCCCGGTGAACTTCCGTGATCCAATCCGGTCGCGAGCCGCGCAGGGGCAGGCGGTGACTGTCGTAGACCACGTAGGCATCAGCGAAAATGCATGTCTCGGCATCGGCTTGGCCCAGTGACTTGAGAATCAGCTTGGAGTGCGGGTCGACCGGTAAGCGCGAGACCTCCAACTCGAAGCTCGGTTTGGGCGAGATGCGAGGGCCCGGGGTTGAAGTAGGAATTTCATCTGATTGGGTGGCCTCAATGGCGTCGCGCACGGCAGCGCCAAGTCCGGCTCCCTTCAAGCGTTCGATGTCTTTGCTTTTGGCAGCCTTGCCCAACAGGCCGGCCGCATGATGGCAGTTCCTGCTCAGCTCGCAGCTGCACTGAGCCTCCATCTCCCAGGCGGCTCCGGTGTGCCAGAAACTGATCTCGACGCTCTCACCCTTCACTTCGCCGCGCAGGACGTAGGCATCATTGCCCTGGTCCTCGAGCTGGATCCCACGGCATTTGCCAACCATGGGTTTGGCCGCCGCCAGAATCTCCTCCTCAAAACGATGCCGCCATTCTTGCGAGCGGAGGTAGTCGATGGCGGAAGGGGGGTTGGACACGTCCGTGCTACGTTGCGGATTGTGGCGATGACCTTCAAAGAAAAACGGCAGCTGGAACAAGTCCGAGTGGGTATGGATCTCTTATTTGATCAGCTCAGCCATCTTGGCACCGAGAGCCAGGCCTACATTGGTGTAGGTCTTGGCGTTGCCACCATAGTGACCGCTCGAGCTGCTGGGAGCATCGAGCAGGGGCTTGGAGTAGACGAAGCCGATGTCATCGCTGCTGGCGGCGAAGTTCTTCATCGCGTGTAGAATCTTGCCGTGACCCGAGTCCTTATCGCTCTCATTGGTTTGACCGAGAGACGCGGTAACGAACTTCGCTTTGGGGGCGTTGAAGTCTTTGCGCAAGGCGGCGAGCAGGAGGCCGAGATTCTTCTCATACATCTCTGCGTGTGCTGGGTTGCGCATGTCCTTGTCGCCTTGCCACCAGATGATGCCGGCGACTTCGTATTTGGTGGCACCGGGGTAGTAGGTGCCGAGGTCGGCGAGGATCTTCTTGGCGTTGGCGACGTCGTCGTCGTATTGCTTGCCGGCATACCATCCAAGGGTTTCACCTTCCTTGTAAGGAACGATTTTACTCATATCCTTCTTGCTCGGATAAGTTTCACCGTAACCGGGGCACTCTTTGCCTGCAGCGGTGTATCGGGGAGCGCCTGGTGGTAGTAGATCCCAGCCGAGACTACGGTTACCGATAGAACTCTTGAGGATCATCACCGGAGCGTCAATGGCATTGCCGAGTTGGTGACCGATGGCTTGTTCGATACCGATCTTACCCTTGCCTTCAACGGTAAGCCACTCGTTGCGGTAGACACCCTTGCGGCCGACCATCACTGAGACATTGCGGACGTCTTTGCGAGTACTCCAGCCATCGCCTGCGGCATAAAAAGGATAGGCGGTCTTGAGCTCATCTGAGACTTTTCCGAATTCGAGGGTGTTGGATTGGCCCATGATCAGGAAGACCTGAACGGGCTTGGACATATCGGCTTCTTTACCGTCAGGAGCTGGAGGTAGGTCCTGAGCGAACAATACCGGAGAGCCGAACGTGGCCAGAGTGAGAAGGAAATTTTTGATTTTCATAGTTGGTTTCATTGCAGCGGAAAGCTACCTGCTGGATGGGTTGGATCTTACAGGGCAGCTGTGGTTTTTACTCAAGCCGTCGAGCTTCTGGTGGTCAATAAGCAATCAAATCCGCAGAAAAGCTTGGAATCCAGCGGGGGGCGTCGAGGGAGGGGGGCATCGCGATCGAGGTGGTCGCGGCAGATGCCGAAAAACTCTTCGGGTGTGTTGGCTCGGCGTATGTCGTGCTCGAAAGTGCCCTCCAATCCGTGACTGATGTAGGCTAGGGTCTTCTTCATGGCTTGGACGTGAGCCAGTTCATTGAACTTGTGTCGTTCGCGCGCGATCTCCTCATAGAGTTCTTCGATGTAGGTGAGGAGATCGCGCAAGGTGGGCTTGTGAGGTGTTGCCCCCTCCATGGCTTGAGTGAGTTGCTGGAAGATCCACGGATTGCGGATGGCGCCACGGCCCACCATCAATCCGGCGGCCCGGGTCTGCTCGAGATAGGCGAGTCCGGTTTCGACATCGACGACGTTGCCGTTGGCGATGACCGGACAGTCCATGATGGACACGGCCATGCGCACGCAGTCGGCATGCACGGGAGTCTGGTAGCGCTCCTGCACCGTGCGGCCGTGGATGCTCAATCCGTCGATGGCATGACTGGAGAAGATCTCCAACAGGACTTCGAATTCTTCGGGATTGTCGTAGCCGATGCGAGTCTTCACGGTGAAGCGACCATCAATCGCTTCCCGAAGTCTGGCTAGAATGAGGTTCACTTGATCCGGATCGCGTAGCAGTCCACCACCGGCGTTCTTCTTACACACCACCGGAGCCGGGCAGCCGAGATTGAGGTCGATGCCAGCGACCGGTAGGGCTTCGAGTTCACGTGCTGTTCGCACCAGTTCATCGACGTCCTGACCAATCATCTGGGCAAAGATGGGGCGACCGGTTTCATTCTCCGTGATCGAGCGCACAATCTTGGTTTCCAGACGGGAATGGGCATGCACACGAAAATACTCGGTGACAAACCAATCGGGGGCGCCGCGTTTTGCGATGACCCTCATGAAGGCCAGATCAGTTACATCCTGCATGGGAGCGAGGACAAGGGCCGGGCGATCAACTGGCAGAAACATTTGCTAAAAGCTGAGCATCAGATGCCACCCTGGATAGCAAAAGGTGCTTTTGTTATTCAATTTAAGACTATAATTTGTTCGTTTGCAGCGGGTTACAGTAATTTGTGTGGCTCTGGATTGATATTGAACCCGTCCTGCTCTTGAGGCATCCTTTTTGGACGATGCGAATTTCGCTGAAAATCCTGATCTTTGGGATCACCCTACTTGCGCCCATGGCCAACGGCCAACTGGGTAGCTTGGGGGATTTTGATGGCGTGTTGCAGGCCAAGTTTGCCCTCAAGATTGCCGAGGCTGATTCGACTGAGGATGTAAACTTTACGCTCACTTCCTCTGCGCTCATTCGTGAGTATGCCCTGCCGGCAAGCGCTCGTGTCTACTGGGTCTTCGATTTTGACGGTCCGCTTATTCAGGGCGGCATGGTGATGGCAGATCAGAAGACTGGTAAAATCTACGCCGTGGTTGCCGAGGCCAGACAGGTAGCAGATGAGGAATTTGTCGATGAAGACGTGGATCCTAGTGCCTTTGAAGACATCGGTATTGGAGCTTTTCTCACCGCACGCTTCAACTTGCTCTTCGAGATTGATGGTCTTGAGATTTTGGTGAGTCCGCTCATCGAGTTTCAGTTCATCCAGGGAGGTAGAGTGTCTTTTCTGCGGTTGAACAGCTTGGGTGGACTGGAGGGTATGGGCTACTTCAATGATGGTAGCCCTTTGCTTGTTACCGACGGTCACGTTGCTGCCAGTGGCACAATTGTCAATTTCAACTGAGTTTCAGACCCTCACGCCATGTCACGCCCTTCCGCGATCTGGATTCTTTTATGGGTCGTGCTGATTGCGTTTGGTATTACCGTGTGGCAGGCGCTCAAGGTGCCTGAAAACAATTCTGTCATCGCTGAACCCGTGGTAACAGATACAAACAGGTCTGCGGGCGTCAGCCGGCAGTATCGTCCAGCACCACGCAATCCAGCCCCTGGATCTTTGCTTCGCTCATTACCGGTGCCACAGATTCCACCGGTGAACAGTGACGCCATAGCCAAGCAGCAGTGGCAGGATGAGCTGACGGGTTTGATTGATGAGGCCTCCTATCTAAAGGACGATGCTTCCCTGCGCATGCTGATCGTTGAATACCGCAATGCTGATGATCAGATTGCCCGAGCCGCTCATGCATCGCTAATGGCTCGCAAGGATAGCAAGGCGCTGCCGTATTTAGAAGAAATGACGGCGCTCAATCTCCCTGCTGGCACCCAGCGCGAGCTTCAGGAGCTAATCATATTCTTGAAATCCAAAAGCGTTTTTGAATACCAGCGCGACAGAAATCCCTGACGATTGGCCGGAGACTGCTCAATTAGGAGATCATTTGATGCTCAGGAATTACTTTGACATCCGTCGGCAACCTGAGAAGTTTGCATTTATTAATCAAATCTGGTGTCCGTGGAAAGTGAACTGCTGCATACTGAAAAAATCCTCGCCGACCGCAAGGTCTTCTACCTAGACCTCAAGCGCAACGCGCGCGGCATGGTGGTGAAAATCACCGAGGATGTGAATGGAAACCGGGATACGATCATGGTTCCTGCCGAAATTCTTGGTGATTTCGTTGCGGCCTTGAGTGACATCAAGGCCACGGCTGATGATCAGTCCTAAATTAAGGGCCTGATCGGTTCTACCTAAAGATTTCAAGGAGGTTGACCCCACTGTGTTTCTCCTGAACCGATCGGCTCGGGCAAGTCTCTGTTGAACTGCTTTTGCGAGTAGGTCATGGAAGTGTAGCGAAAGCCATTCAGAATGGTTTTGAAGTTCAATGGTGCAAGCTACCCAAATGCTTGTTTGTTGATGTTGAACTCCTGCAAAGTAACGTCTAGCGGATCCTGTGAACGGCTAATATTGCTGTGTTCTTGCTCAAACATGGATGTTTATCCATCCTTCCACCACGCCTAGGGTGATTCATTCACCACCTCCCACCGCCGACCTAAAAATTCGTCAACTAAATCTTCCCACTGTGAGATCCTCACCCCCGTCCATCAACATTGCGCGGCTGACCTATGTGCTTGTTTGCCAAGCCGCTGGTTTCACCATCGCGTTCAGTACGGGCGGCACCGACCATGAGATTTCGGTGATGGCCGGCATGCTGGGAGGGCTTGGTGTGGCTGGGTTTTTTGTTTGGGTGGAATCCTTAATGCGTGGGTTTAGTCTGCGTGGCTTGTCCACTGCCACCTTCGGTCTTGCTGTGGGCCTTTTGTGTGCCTGGTTGCTCACACGCGTACAGATTTCCGATCTCCTCGAACTTGCTTTTCGCGACCAGATTGATCGCAGTGCCGATATGGCTGATTTGGTGGAGGCGCTTAAACTCGCTCTCGATGTGGCCTTGTTTGCCAGTCTTGGCTTTCTGGGTGTTGCACTCGCTTTGCGTGGCAACCGCGACGATTTTGCCTTTATCATTCCCTACCTTCGCTTTCGCCGTGATGCAAGCGGTGGTATACCCTGTATACTGGATGCCGGTTCGGTCGCCGATGGCCGTTTGATTGCCGTGATGCGCTCAGGCTTTCTTAACGGTCGCCTTATCATGCCCAGTTTTGTTCTCGAGGAGCTCAATGCTATGGTGACGGAAGGCGATGACACGGATCGTGAAGCTGCGCAGCTTGGTTTGGATTGCCTTGAGCAACTCAAGGGCGATGCGGATATCGAAATTTCTGTGCACGATGCTCATTCGGTAGCTCGTGAAGAAAGTATGGATACTCGTCTGATCGAATTGGCCCGCATGCTCAACGCGCGCCTACTCACCACCAGTGAGAGTGTCGCCAAAACTGGGCGCTTGCAGAATCTGGAAGTGCTCAATATCCACGAACTCCAATTAGCACTCAAGCCGGAGATAGTGGTTGGCCAGCGCTTGCGCATACCCATGGTTCGCAGCGGTAAGGATGAGGGCCAAGCGGTGGGCTACCTTGGTGATGGAACCATGATTGTCGTCAATCATGCGGCGGCGAAGATTGGTGAAACCGTGGAAGTAACCGTAACCAGCACGCTAGAGACCAGTGGTGGATTGATGGTCTTTGGCGAACTGACGAACAAGAAGTAATTGCCTTGATGTCATCACTGTGAAAATCAGCGTAGTCGTAGGATTAACCATGTTTCAAGATCTGCTTGCGGAAGGTGGGCACGAGTTCGGCCTCCATCCATGCAAAGGCGGCATCAATCCCTTGTTCCCTGTAAAGCCGTCCGATTGAAGCTTCAATACTGGTAGGGTTACCGAATGTGCTGAGGAAATCGTTAGAGATCAAATGGGTGAACCAGTTGCCATCCATGCGGTTGCGTTCGCGTAGCACATACTGGCGAGCGAAGAGGGCAAGCACGGCATCACCCACCCAGGCTTCCTCGCGTTCCTGTCGCATCGCTTCATCTCTGCGGCTCATGCGTTGAGAATGACTGTCCAAAGCAGGCACTCAAGACCAGAGATGCCGCAGACCGATGAAAAGTTTGCTAAGCTTGCCGACGCGGTAGCGGCGATCAAAGACTTGGAAGCCATCTTGTCTCATTTGGCATAGCAGTTTTTGGTAGATGTCTGCCATAATGCGCGCGGGACGTAGGGCCCGACGATCTGCGTTAGGCAATTTGGAACGGGCCTCCTCATAATCATTCTGTGCCTTATCGGCGTGAAACTCCATTAGTTTAAGGAAGGACTGGTCACGGGTAGCGTTGAGGAGTGCCTCTTCGCTGCAACCAAATCTGCGAAGGTCTTCGAGTGGCAGATAGATGCGGTTGCGCTCATGCAGGTCCTCACCGACATCACGCAAAATATTGGTCAGTTGGAGGGCACGCCCTAGCGACTCGGCATAAGCCTCGGATTGCGAGCTGCTGCAGCCGAAAAGGCGAATACAAATCAGACCCACGGCACATGAGACCTTCCAAATGTAGCCGTCGAGTTCCTTTTGGCTCTCATAGCGCAACTGATCGAGGTCCATCTCGCAGCCTTCGATGATCGCCAACAACAAATCGATGGGCAGTTGTTGTTTTTGCTGCAAATCGGCCACCTCCCGCTGTAAGGGATCGGGCTGTTCGAAGCCTTCAAGCAGACCGAGTTTCCACGCGGCAAGAGCTCTGCGCCTATCATCTTCTGGGATGCCCTGGTTGTCGGCCAGGTCATCAATGCTGCGGCAATACGCATAGAAGGTGGTCGCATCTCGCCGCTTGTCTTTGGGAAGAACGCCCAGAGCGATGGCCAGATTGGACTTGGCCTTGCGGGTGATCTCTTTTGAGGCTTCGGGCATATGAATGAGCTTGGTCAGCCGGGGTCATGGCCGGAGAGATTCTTCAACATGAAGATACTATGAGAGTGCGGGATTCATCCGTGAATGGTGAACCATGCGGATATGATGAATCAATACAGAGAATGAAACTCAATCAAAGAGCATTGAATCGGATCATCTCAATCAAATCGTTCCTTCACATGATGAAGTTATTGGATATTACTCGATGAAGCCCCAGTGGCCGGTAGTGAACGGCCAGAGTGAAAATAGGGCAGGTCCGACCAAATTGAATTCCTTAACCGGGCCCCAATAGCGCGAATCGAGTGAATTGTCGGTATTATCGCCAAGGGCCGCATATTCGCGCATGCCGGGTTTCGCCTTGTCGCGCAGGCGTAAGGTATCGTCGGGTTTGGCTAGATATTGATAGAAGGCGCGCCCGTTGGGGGCGGTTTGCTCACGATTGGCCAACAAGTAGCCATCGCTGGCCATGACGCGCTCAATGCTATCCTCTTTGGCGATGACCCCGTCCACCAGCAGGTGAGGGGACCGGATTTGCAGTGTGTCTCCCGGTATGCCGCAGAGTCGTTTGATGTAGTGAGAGCCTTTGGCTTGTTCACCGCTGCGCTCATCAATGCCGCGGATGCCCATGGTGTCGAACACAAAGGTTTCGCCACGCTTGGGTTTGCGGAAGTGGTAGGCAAATTTGTTGACCAGCACCAGATCGCCGGTGTCGACATAACCAGTGCATAGCTCGGTGCCTTTGGGTATGTGAATGATACTGCCACTGGTGGCACCTTGCTCACGGGCGAGTTTGCCGAGGGTTTCAGACAAGCCCACTGCATACATGGGATTGGCTGGAGCTGGCATTCGAATCATGTTTCCATCCGCCGTTCGCAGCATTGAGCGGCTGAAGAAATGCAGGTGCTGAAAATCTGCGAGAGTGGTTTGGTAGGGTATGTCAGCATTGCCGGAAATGCCGATGGGAACCCTCATGTCCTCCTCGGCCACCAAGGACACATAAGTTCTGCCTCGGTGTAATTTCTCGGCGAGACGTACCGGCAGCGAGGGCCATTTGTCTTTCGCTTGAGCATGGCCGGTGATGCCGTTGAGGCTAGGCTGCATGGAACCGGTGGGAATGCGGAAGGGCTGGAGGTAATAAGCGCGCAGGCCAAGAGCGATGACAATGGCAACGAACATCACTTCTACATTCTCCTCAAACCAGTTGAGCGCTCTCTCACGTGGTAATGAGTTCTCACAAGTGGCACGCAATTGTTTGGAGGCTTCGACAACTGCATCTTTGTCGCCCTGCTTGATGGCTCCTATTAGATCGTTACGACGGGATTCAATTTCGCCTATGCGGGCTTCGTCAAGAAGGTCGCGTTTGTAATGGAGAAACTTCAAGGCGCCTTTGACCAAGTGCTTGGCTTCCTTCTTCCACTTCGGTGAGAACATGGCCGTAGTTTCGACCGACTGGCGGCTGCCTGCAAGGATGGATCCGCCTTGTGAACCACTATCGCAATAGGTAGATTATACCATGCTCGAAGCTCTCATGAGCAATTCATGGATGCACCTGCTGTGGGTGATAATCCTTTATGTTGTGGGCATTCTCCACTTGCTCCACGTGTTGATGCATGTTCGGACTTCACAAGGGACGGTTGCATGGGCGGTATCCCTACTGTGTGTGCCTTTCGTGGCGATTCCCCTCTATTGGCTCCTGGGCCGGACTCGTTTTACGCGCAATATCGGCGGCCGGCGTGAGCAGGACGAAGCTCTCGCCAAGATGACCGTCGACATGGAGCATCGACTGCGAGATCTTGAGGTGGAGATTCCCAACGATGATGCGTTCGAACGGGCAGCCGAGTTGCTGGGTGGGCTACCCTTCACGCGCGGTAACGACCTAAGGGTGCTTATCGATGGCAAGGATGCCTTCGAGCGCATCTTCAAAGCCATCGAGTGTGCCGAGCACTATCTGTGTGTCAGCTTCTTCATTGTGAAGAACGATCGTCTTGGTAAACGCTTCCAAAAGGCTCTCATTGAGCGTGCTCAAGCGGGGGTCAAGGTCTACTTCCTATTCGACGAGATCGGCTCTCACAAACTGCCGAGCCGCTACTTGCAGAAGCTTACGGATGAGGGAGTACGGTGTCATTCTTTTGGTATCAACCGCTTCTGGTGGTCACGGCTGCAGATCAATTTTCGCAATCACCGCAAGATTCTGGTCAGCGATGGGAAAGTGGCCTTCATTGGTGGCCTGAATGTGGGCGATGAATACCTCGGCCGCAGTCAACGCTTCGGCCCATGGCGTGACACCCACCTAGAAATGAAGGGGCCGGTTGTGCAGGCTGTGCAGCGGGTTTTTCTCGAGGACTGGTATTGGGCAGCAGGTGAATTGCCTGAACTTAGCTGGGAGGCTGGCGAGCAGGAGGCCAATCAGCGGGCGGCGATCATCCCGACTGGCCCAGCGGATCCTGCCGAGTCGTGGCAGTTGCTTGTGGCTGAAGCAGCCAATACCTCTCGAAAAAGACTTTGGATCACGTCACCCTACTTCGTGCCGGATTCCGGGGTGATGACCGCACTCCAGGCCGCTGCCATCCGCGGCACCGATGTCCGTATTTTAATACCCGAGCGCCCGGACCATCTATTGGTCTGGCTCTCCGCCTTTGCCTACTATCAATCATCCATCCCATACGGTATCCGTATCTTCCGCTATACCCGTGGCTTTCTGCATCAGAAGGTGATGCTCATTGACAATCGCCTTGCGGCAGTTGGCACCGCCAACCTCGATAACCGTTCCTTCCGCCTGAACTTCGAGATCACTGCCTTTTCACCTGCCAAGGATTTTGTAAGGCGCATATCCGATATGCTCATTGAAGACTTCACCCATGCTCGTGAAGTTGAGCTCAAGGAGTTCACGGAGCGGCCCTTTTGGTTTCGTGCAGCTTGTAGAGCAGCACGCCTACTCGCGCCGGTTCAGTAGCCGTGGGTGTATGAAAGGGGTAGGCTGGAAACCACCATACTGTCAAAGCTCGTCTCCTCTCTGAGGTTTGCGTATGTTCGCAAGGCTGGCTGCATACGCAAAATGTTGTTGAGCATTTGGCGGCAGTGCGCGTGGCGAGTACGCTTGCTGAGTAATTCGACACTACGTTTCATTGATCCCCATTGGATCACTTTGACCTCCACCTGGCGGAGTCCCCATTGGTTCATCGCCTCCCTGTCTGGCTTGTAGAGATCGATGGTTGCGGTTCCAGCGAGGGCCGAACCATAGTCGTCGATGACGTAAGTTGCGGGCATGCCCTTGATGCGGAACGTGGTGCCGAGGGGGTAGTATGACCAGTCGGCAGCGGCACTGCGTTTGCGGCCGTAGAGTAGGGTGGTGCCAGCGGCACTCTTGTTGCCATATTGGATGTGATCCCATTCAGTGCAGGTGTAGGCGGTCATGCGAACCAGTCGCTGCTTTTGCTGAAAAGTGTATACCGGCATGCCATGTC